>DATBFF010000150.1:0-64306 GCA_036558625.1 Mycobacterium sp.
CGTTGATAGGCAAGGACGCGGACGTCCTTGAGTCCGACCAGGGCTTCGACAATCTGACTAGGCTCACAACGAACGAAGGTGCTTTTGGATTTGATGGTCACACTTCAAAGACTCAGGCACCTTCGTTCCCCACCACCTCACTGCACGCCGACCTCAAAGCCGCTACCAAGACCCCGCTGGAATCCGAAGCGCCGAATTAACACGCCAGCAAATACTTTCATGCCGACTCTGATTGAAATTCTGGTTTAGAGAGCTGATGAAGTGGCTAAACGCGCCTTGTCAAATTGGCGGCGTGGGCGCCGCAACAGGCATCCGGATCTGGGAGCGTGATCGCGATGGGGATGACCTTCGCCGAGCTCGACCAAGGCTTCGACGAGCAACCGTATGACAATTGGTTGACAACTCTCACGGAAGCGTCGCTTCGCCTCGATGACTTGCAAACGACCATGCGCGAGGTCCGGTATCTCTGCGAACGCGGACCGGTCAGCGGCGAGCAAATCCTCGAAGTTCTTGAAAAGCACGGCGTATAACAACGCCTCAGATCTAACGCAGTTTTCCGCTGCCCGCATCGTCGCCCGTTCGAGGCGGCGACAGGGTGAGTTAGTTCAGGCGCTCGGCGCGAACGCCCTTCAGTCACCCTTGTGCTTGCCGTGCTTCTTTCCCGGCTGGTGACCCGGCGGGATGTTGGGCACCGGAATCTCAGTGGTTGTCGGGGGCGGGCTTGATGACGTCTCTCCGGCCGCGGTCGTCGGTGACGGGACCGGAGTGCTGGTGGTGAGGGGCCCGGGTGAGCTGCTCTGCGACGATCCGAGCGCGAGAAGAAGGACCCCCAACAAAAGCGCGGCAAGGATCGCACCCAACGCGAGCAGCTTGGTACGCCGGCTTGGGCCGGACGCCACCGCCATCGGCGCAGCATCAAGTACTCGCGTGCCCGACGGCGCCACCGCGTGCCCGGCCAGCGCGGCCTGCATCTGCGCCGCGCTGCCGAAGCGCGCCGCGGGGTCACGAGCCATGGCGCGTCCGACCAGTGAGGCCAGTACCGGATCGACGTCGGGGCGTAGCGCCGCGATCGGCGGCGGCGTCTCGTGCAGAATCGCCGCCGCAAGCGCGGCGATGTTCTCGTGCGCGAACGGGCGGCGCCCGGCCAGCGCCTCGTAGCCGACGACCCCGAGCGCGTAGAGGTCGTCGGCGACGCTCGCCGGCCTGCCAAGCACCCGGTCTGGACTCAAGTACGCCATCGTGCCGAACACCTGGCCGGTGGCCGTGAGGCTGAGTTGCGCGGACTTGGCGACACCGAAGTCGCTGAGCTTCACCTCGCCGGAGGACGTGAACAAGATGTTCGCCGGCTTGATGTCCCGGTGCAGGATTCCGCCGGCGTGCGCGGTCGCCAAAGCAGACAACACGGCGTCGAGCACCGCACGCACGAACGGCTGCGGCAAGGGTCCGGCATTGATCCTGTCCTGCAGTGATTCGCCGGTCAGCCGCTCCATCACGATGAACGGCATCCCGCCGTGCTCGCCGCTGTCATGCACCGCGACGATGTGGGAGTTGTTCAGCCGCGCGGCCGCACGTGCTTCGGCCTCGAACCGCCGGCGACTGTCGGGTCGGCGATCGACCAGCGGATACAGGATCTTGATCGCCACCGGTCGGGCCAGCCGGGTGTCCCAGCCGTCACGCACCTCGGCCATGCCGCCACGGCCCAGCACCCCATGCAGCTCGTAGCGGCCACCGAGCAACTCGGGGGCCTTCACGCCGCCAGGTTATCCGCGGCGGCGGACTGCCAAACTGCTCAGTTCGCGATCGGGCAGTAGTGCGTCGGCTTGTCCCGCTCGTCGAGGGGCGGCAAATTGCGCGCAGGTGTCTGCGGCAGCGGCGCGTCACGCGGAATGCGTCCGCTCGTACGGTCCAGGCCGGCCCGGGCGCGCGGATGCTTTCGGTAGCGAGGCGGCAGCACCGAGAACACCATCCGGACCACGTCACCGACCCTTCGGTGCAACCACTCGTCGCGTCGCGACCAGCTGTAGCCGAGCAGCTCGCGCACCGGCTCGTCATACAAACCGACGCACAGCCACAGCATGAAGGGCGCGACGAGATGCCGCTGCACGGGGAGGAACAGCGCGTCTGGAATCCATTGTGCGAACCAGGGTTTCGGATAATGCGCGAGGTCGAGCACGTCGCGTGTGGCCTTGTTGTCCTCGAGTACCTCGCGACACATGTAGTCCCAGTAAACCTGAAACTCCTCCCATGTCTGCGGCACCGGACGCATGCTCATCCCGTACATCCGGTACCACGTGAGGTGCTCGTCGAACAGCTGGCGTTTTTCTTCCTCGGTGATGCCGCCGCAAAAATGCTCGGCGACGTGAATTGTGCCCATGAAGAACGTCGAGTGGGCCCAGTAGAAGACGTCGGGGTTCAGCGCGTGATAGCGGCGACCCTTCGCGTCGACGCCTTTGATGTCGGTGTGGTAGTCGCGCACCTGTGTCCCGGTAGTCGGCGCGCGGTCGCCGTCGAACACCACGCCGCCGATCGGGTACAGCGACCGCAGAACACGCGGCCACGGCTCGCGGGGAAAGGTCGAGTGCTCCTCGACGGCGGCGCCGAGTTGCGGATGCATGTTCTGCATCGATCCCGCCCACGGGCCCTGCAGCATGCCGCGCCAGTCGCCGAAGTACTTCCACGTCAGCGAGTCAGGCCCCAGCGGCGCAGGCGGCGCGTCATAGCCGCCGTTGACTGGGCAGCCAGCAACGGCTTCGCTGGTCAGCGGCTGAGCCGCGGACGTATCTTGGGTCACTGAAGGTCCTTATCAGCACCAAAGCCCTGAAATGACTACGGGCGTTGTCAGTTTCGATCTTAGGAGAGACGTGTCGGGTGGTCAACGACGGCCGATGAGCACTCGCGTCGCGACGAGCCACTCGGACGAAGAATCACAAAAGAAGAGCAGACAACCTGGCCGCTGGTCGGGCGTCCCGATCGGGGATCGCCAGGCCATGCGTCGCGGTGAATTGATCGCCGCGGGGGTGACATTGCTCGGCGGGGAGGGCGGACCGGCGCTGACCGTACGGGCGGTGTGCCGCGAGGCCAGCTTGACCGAGCGGTACTTTTACGAAAGCTTCACGGACAGAGACGAATTCGTCCGCGCCGTGTACGACGACGTCTGCGCTCGGGCGATGGCTACCCTGCTGTCGGCGACTACTCCCCGCGAGGCCGTCGAGAGGTTCGTCGCGCTGATGGTCGACGATCCAGTGCTTGGTCGCGTGCTACTGCTGGCGCCCGAGGTGGAGCCGGTGCTGACCCGCTCGGGGGCGGAGTGGATGCCCAGCTTCATCGACCTGCTGCAGCGCAAGCTGACCACGATCAGCGACCCGACGTTGCAGAACATGGTGGCCACCGGACTGATCGGCGCACTCACCTGGTTGTTCACCGCCTACCTGAACGGCCGGCTGACCGCCACCCGCGAAGAGTTCATCGACTACTGCGTGACATTGCTGCTGAGCCAGGCCGGCTACCGGTAAAGCCCGAACTCACGACCCCTGCGAGCCATTCTGCTGCACCTTCTTACCCATCGGGTCATGCTGCGAATAGCCCGGCGAATTGGACGACGCGACGTTGGCATAGCAGTTCAGGTGCACGTAGACGGTTTTCGACGTGGTCCCGCCCGTCCCGTTGGTGAAGTTCGCGTCCTGCACGCGCGCGACGGTGCAGTTGTCCTCATCGGCGCGGTCGCCGACCCGGGAGGCGATGATCGGCGTCAGGCCCTCGGCAGAGAACTGCTTTTTCGCGACAGCGTACGTTTCCCCGGTGACGTCCGGAGTCGCGGTCGCGATGCCCTGACCGAACAGCGCGAGCAGAAGGCCGGCGGCACCGACCGCCACACCGATCACAACGGGCTTGCTCACAATGGCTGACCTCCGGTTATGCGCGTCATCCGATGTCATCTCATGACCAGGGCGAATACACTCGCGGATCGTACCGCTCCCGCATAACGGTCGCATCACGGCTGCATTTTCGGCCCGCGTCGCAACTTGATGTCACCGTACGACACAGATATATTGACTGCAACCAACAGGTACAGATACCTGGGAGAGGTATTCATGTCTGAAAACCTGACCGACTTGCACCTGCTGCACGAGCTCGAACCCGTTGTTGAGAAGAACCTCAACCGTCATCTGACGATGACCAAAGATTGGAACCCGCACGACTACATCCCATGGTCGGACGGCAAGAACTTCTACGCGCTCGGCGGCCAGGACTGGAATCCTGAGGAATCGCGGTTGTCAGAGACCGCGCAGGTGGCGATGGTCCAGAACCTGCTCACCGAGGACAACCTGCCGTCATATCACCGCGAGATCGCGATGAACTTCGGCATGGACGGGGCCTGGGGCACCTGGGTCAACCGGTGGACCGCCGAGGAGAACCGGCACGGCATCGCGCTGCGCGACTATCTGGTCGTCACCCGCGCGATCGACCCGGTCGAGTTGGAAAAGCTGCGCGTCGAGCAGATGACTCGGGGCTTCAGCCCGGGCCAGAACCAGCAGGGCGACCTGTTCGCCGAGAGCCTGTTCGACTCGGTCATCTACGTCACGTTCCAGGAGCTGGCCACCCGGGTCTCGCACCGCAACACCGGCAAGGCATGCCAAGAAACGGTTGCCGACCAACTGCTGCAACGTGTTTCGGCCGATGAAAACCTGCACATGATCTTCTACCGCGACGTGACTGAAGCCGGCCTGGAGATCGCACCGAACCAGGCGATGCAGTCGCTGCACCGTGTGCTGCGCAACTTTAAGATGCCCGGGTTCACCGTGCCCGAGTTCCGCCGCAAGGCGGTCATCATCGCCGTCGGCGGCGTCTACGACCCCCGCATCCATCTCGACGACGTCGTCATGCCGGTGCTGAAGAAGTGGCGGATCTTCGAGCGCGAGGACTTCACCGGTGAGGCCGCGAAGCAGCGCGACGACTTAGGGCTGCTCGTCGAGGAACTCGAGCACGCCTGCGACAAGTTCGAAGAATCCAAGCGCCGGCGGCTCGAGCGTGAGGCTCGCAAGGCGGAGCGCCTCACGGCCAAGCGGGCGCTGGCGTCAGCCGGGACGTAGTGACCGTCGATGAGCCGCTTGCGCGAAGAGCGACGACTAGCGATGAGCCGCTTGCGCGAAGAGTAACCACCAGCGCACTTCCGGCCGCGCTGAAGATCGGACCGATCGCCTTAGGCAGTCCGGTGGTGCTTGCCCCGATGGCCGGCGTCACGAACGTCGCCTTCCGCACGCTGTGCCGCGAACAGGAGGTGGCGCGGGCCGGGACGGTCAGCGGCCTTTACGTCTGCGAGATGGTGACGGCGCGTGCGCTCGTCGAACGCCATCCCGCCACGCTGCACATGGTCACGTTTGCGCCCGACGAGTCGCCGCGCTCGCTGCAGTTGTACAGCGTTGATCCGGCCACCACCTATGCCGCGGCGCGGATGATCGTCGGCGACGGGCTGGCCGACCACATCGACATGAACTTCGGCTGTCCGGTTCCCAAGGTCACCCGCCGCGGAGGCGGGGCGGCGCTGCCTTTCAAACGCAAGCTGTTCGGCCGGATCGTCGGGGCGGCGGTGCGGGCTACCGAAGGCACTGGGATTCCGGTGACCGTGAAATTCCGCATCGGCATCGACGGCGCCCACCACACTCACTTGGACGCCGGTCGGATCGCCGAGCAGGAAGGGGCGGCCGCGGTGGCGTTGCACGCGCGAACGGCGGCGCAGCGGTACTCCGGCACCGCCGACTGGACGCAGATCGCGGCTCTCAAACAGCACGTTCGGTCGATCCCGGTGCTCGGCAACGGCGATATCTTCGACGCGAGCGACGCGGTCGCGATGATGGCCGCCACAGGCTGCGACGGCGTCGTGATTGGCCGCGGCTGCCTCGGCCGCCCGTGGTTGTTCGCCGAGCTGTCGGCCACGCTGGCCGGCGCACCGGCGGCCGAGCCGCCCACGCTAGGGGAAGTCGCACAGGTCATCCGGCGGCACGGCGAGCTGCTGGCGAGGCACTTCGGTGAGGACAAAGGCATGCGCGACATCCGTAAGCACATCGCCTGGTATCTGCACGGCTTTCCGGCCGGGCCGGATGTGCGACGTGCGCTGGCGCTCGTCAAGACGCGTCATGAACTCGACGTGCTGCTGGACCGGCTTGATCCTGATGTGGCGTTTCCCGCAGCAGCGACGGGCCCGCGGGGCCGGCAGGGCTCGGCCGCCTCGGTGGCACTGCCTGAGGGCTGGTTGACAGATCCCGACGACTGTGTCGTGCCGGCCGGCGCCGAAGTCATGCACTCCGGCGGCTGAACCGAGACGGTTCCGACATCGCGGGCCTGAGCATGCCTGGCTACCATGTGGGTTTGGCCGCATCCAGCGCGGCTGGCGGATACATGGCTGTACTGCTACAAGGCTGTAGCAAGGCACCGCAACAAAATGCCCAGGCGGGCTGCACCACTTCCGACTCGGAGGCCGTGAGACATGAGTGATGGCGACAGGGAATCTCCTGATGCCACCCCCAGTCACCGCCGCGACTCCGAATGTGACGGTGACAACCAATGGCTTACCCGAACGCCGCGGCCATCCCTAGGCGCCGCGCCGTGGGAGCGCAGCGGGATCTTCCAGTCGGTGGAGTCCGGAGGTAATCACACCGACGGTGTGTCGGTAGCCGACCTCATCGCGAAGATTGCCGATGAGCCTCTTGGGCGAAGAGCAAAAAACAGCGATGAGCCTCTTGGGCGAAGAGCAAAAAGCAGCGATGAGCCTCTCGGGCGAAGAGCCAAGAAAAGCACATCCGGTCGGGTCGACGAGCGGCCGACATCGCATCACCGTCTCGACGCGTCCGACGACGAGGATTCGCAGGATGCCGCCACGGCGCGACTGCCGGTGGTGCCGTCCGCAGAGATTCCCGACCTTGCGCGAAGAGCAACAAACGCCGATGAGCCGCTTGCGCGAAGAGCAACAAGCACCGATGAGCCGCTTGCGCGAAGAGCAACAAGGCGAGCCGAACACACCCTCAAGAGCAAGTCCGCCAAGCCGCCGCGCAGGCAGCGTCATCGAATCGTGCTCGCCGGGCGACTCGCCGCCGCGCTGCTGTCAGTGATGGCGTTGTTGCTCACCGGCGCCGCGTGGCAGTGGAGCGCATCGAAGAACAATCGACTCAAGTTCATTTCGGCGCTCGACCCCGATTCCCGCGACATCGTCGACCCCAACGCCCAGTTCGGTGACGAGAACTTCCTGATCGTCGGCGTCGACAGCCGGTACGGCCAGAACGCGGACATGGGCGCCGGCGACACCGAGGACGCCGGGGGCGCCCGCTCCGACACGGTGATGTTGGTCAACATTCCCGCGAATCGCGAACGCGTTGTCGCAGTATCGTTTCCGCGCGACCTCGCGATCACGCCGATGCGCTGTCAAGCGTGGGACCCGAGCACCGGCAAGTACGGGCCCGTGTACGACGACGAGACCGGAACCTACGGCCCCGACCAGGTTTACACGGAAACCAAACTGAACTCAGCGTATTCGTTCGGTGGCCCCAAGTGTCTGGTCAAAGTCATCCAGAAGTTGTCGGGCCTTTCGATCAACAGGTTCATGGCCATCGACTTCGCGGGCTTCGCGAAGCTCGTCGACACCCTCGGCGGTGTAAAGGTCTGCAGCACAACGCCGTTGAAGGATTACGAACTCGGTACTGTGCTGCCGAAGGCCGGCTGGCAGACGATTGACGGCAGAACTGCGCTGAACTACGTGCGCGCCCGCCAAGTCACCACCGAGACCAACGGCGACTACGGCCGTATCAAACGCCAGCAATTGTTCTTGTCGTCGCTGTTGCGCTCGCTGATCTCCAACGAGGTCTTCTTCAGCCTGAGCAAGCTCAACAGCGTCGTCAACACCTTCATCAACGACAGCGCCGTCGACAACGTCAAGACCAAGGATCTGGTCGACCTGGGGCAGTCGATACAGGGCATCACTGCCGGACACGTCACGTTCCTCACGGTGCCGACGGGTGAAACCGATTCCGAGGGCAACGAGCCGTTGCGCACTCAGGATAACCGCGCGCTGTTCGACGCGATCATCAACGACGATCCATTGCCCGGCGAGAACAACCAGAACGAGACCACCTCGCCGACAACGAAATCCGGCAGCACGCCGCTGGTCAGCGGCAGTACGCCGTCGAGCTCCTCGCACGAGAGCGCCGAGCTGATGAGCGCAGTCACCACCGAGCCGCAGCACATCACCGTGCACGTGTCCAACTCCACGGGCCAGGACGGCCTGGCCACGACCGCTGCGGAGGAGCTGGAGCAGCAGGGCTTCAACGTGACGACGCCAGACGACTATCCGCGCTCGCTGACGTCGACGACGGTGTTCTTCTCGCCGGGCAACGAGCGGGCCGCGGCGACGGTCGCGTCGACGTTGGCGCACCCGAAGATCGAGCGGGTCAGCGGGATGGGCGACGTCGTGCAGGTAGTGCTGGGTTCCGACTTCAACACGGTGGGGGCGCCGTCCCCCACAGGGTCGTCGGTGCAGGTTCCGTTGACGCACGGCACGACGAGCACGCCGACCGCGCTGCCTCAGGATCTCAGCGTCACCAACGCCGCCGACGTCACCTGTGAGTGAACCCGGGACTGACGTTCAACTCAGTTGACGGGTCCTCTGCCGAGGCAGTAGACGCGCCAGCCGGCCTGCTTCCACCGCGCAACGTCTAGGCAGTTGCGCCCGTCCACCACGACCTTGCCCCGCACGGTGCCGGACAGCTGGGCTGGGTCGAGTTCGACGAATTCGCGCCACTCGGTCAGGATCAGCACCGCGTCGGCGCGTTCGCATGCCTCGGCTGCCGACGTCGCGTAGTTGAGAGTCGGGAACAGACGCTGAGAGTTCTCGAGTGCCTTCGGGTCATAGACGCTCACAGTTGCTCCGTTGAGCTGCAACATACCTGCCACATTCAGCGCAGGGGAATCACGAACGTCGTCCGACTCAGGCTTGAACGCCGCGCCCAGCACGCCAATGTTCGCGCCCAGCAGCGAACCGCCGCATGCGGAGGTGGTCAGCTCGACCATCCGAGTACGGCGCCGCATGTTGATGCTGTCGACCTCGCGCAGAAACGTCAGCGCCTGGTTGGCGCCCAACTCGCCGGCGCGCGCCATGAACGCGCGAATGTCTTTCGGCAGGCATCCGCCGCCGAAGCCCAGTCCGGCGTTGAGAAACCGACGTCCAATGCGGGGGTCGTACCCCAGTGCGTCGGCGAGCACAGTGACGTCGGCGTGGGCAGCCTCGCACACTTCAGAGACCGCATTGATGAACGAGATCTTGGTGGCGAGAAATGCGTTCGCAGCGACCTTGATCAGCTCCGCGGTTTGCAGGTCAGTCACCAGAAGGGGCACGCCCTCCTCGAGCATCGCCGCATAGAGTCCTCTGACGGCCGATTCGGCGTGCGTCGAATCAGGCTGCACGCCAAGGACAATTCGATCGGGATGCAGGGTGTCGTCGACAGCGAACCCTTCCCGCAGGAACTCGGGGTTCCAGGCGACCTCGACCTCGAGGCCGTCTGGGACCAGCGCGTGTGCGCGTGCGGCGAGGTCGGCGGCCGTCCCGACAGGTACCGTGGATTTTCCGACGATTACCGATGGACGTGTCAACAGCGGCACCAGCGCATCGACGACATCGTGCAGATGACGCAGATCGGCTCCGTGCTCGCCCTTCTTCTGCGGCGTGCCTACCCCGAGGAAGTGCACATCGGCGAAGTCCGCTGCGAGTTCGTAGTCGGTGGTGAATCTCAGCCGGCCCGCATTGACGTTGTCACTCAACAGTTTTCGCAGCCCCGGCTCATAGAACGGGACATCGCCGGCGGACAGCTTCGCAACCTTGCCGTGGTCGATGTCGACGCCAACCACATCGTGACCCAGCTCGGCCATCCCGGCGGCGTGCGTAGCGCCTAGGTAACCCGCGCCGAAAACAGTGCATCGCACATGCCCTGTATAGGAAACTACGATGAGCTGGCTGCTACCTGACACTGAACGGCGTGTGAAGATGGTGAAAGCGTTTGCGTCAAGTCACCCAGGTTGTTCGTGTGTCGTGCGCTTTACCGTAACCTTGCGGACAATCCCAGCTGCGACGATCTGGTTGTGCGGGTTGCGATCGTCACCGAGAGTTTCCTCCCGAATGTGAACGGTGTCACGAACTCAGTGGTGCGGGTGATCGAGCATTTGCGTCGTACCAATCATGAGATCTTGGTTGTCGCGCCTGACAACCCGCCTGGTGAGCCTTCGGCCGCACGGATCCACGACGGCATCCGAGTTCATCGAGTGCCATCGCGGATGTTCCCCAAGGTCACCTCGCTGCCGCTCGGAATGCCTCATCCGCGAATCATCGGCGTCCTGCGCGGATTCGATCCCGACGTCGTACACCTTGCCTCTCCCGCGCTGCTCGGCTATGGGGGAATGCGCGCTGCCCGCCGTCTCGGCGTGCCGACAGTAGCCGTATTCCAAACGGACGTCGCAGCTTTCGCGGAAAGCTACGGCATCGGGTATGCCTCACGCGCGGCCTGGGCATGGATCCGGCACTTGCATTGCCGCGCGGACCGCACCTTGGCACCGTCGACATCAGCGATGGAAAATCTTGTCGCCCAGCGTATCCCACGGGTGTACAAATGGGCGCGTGGTGTGGATATCACCGGCTTCGCGCCTTCCGCGCGTGACGATACCCTGCGACGCAGCTGGTCGCCGCACAGGAAGCCGATCATCGGCTTCGTGGGACGATTGGCTCCCGAGAAGCATGTCGAGCGATTGGCGATTCTGGCCAACCGAGACGATCTCCAACTGGTCATTGTCGGCGATGGTGTCGACCGCCGAAAACTTGAATCAATACTGCCTGGAGCCGTTTTCACCGGCGCCCTCTACGGTGACGAGCTCGCCACCGCCTACGCCAGCATGGACGCCTTCGTCCATCCCGGTGAGCACGAAACCTTCTGTCAGGCTGTACAGGAGGCGATGGCGTCCGGCGTAGGCGTGATCGCTCCGGATGCGGGCGGGCCACGCGACCTCGTCACCCCATTGCGCACAGGGCTGCTGTTGCCTGTGCACGACTTCGAGAAGCGGTTGCCGGGCGCCGTTGCACACCTGCTTTCTCGCCGCGCCCACTACTCAGTGGAGGCGCGGCGCAGCGTGCTCGGCCGCAGCTGGCCGGTTATCTGCGACGAGCTGCTGGGCCACTACGATGCCGTCCTGGGGACCGGCAATGGTCACAGCCGCCTCGCAGCGTCGGCATAAGTCGCGTCGGTCATCGCCGGGTAGCTCCATCGCCTCAACGCGCACATGGGCGAACGTGATCGTGGCGGTGACGACTCGGCGGAATGACTGGGCCAGAGTGTCCTCGCCGACGTATGCCGGCGCCGTCGACGGGAAGCCGCCCCGGTGGTGGTAGGTCAGCCGAAGCGGCTGTACCGGACGCTTTGCGTTGACCGCCGCCTGGAACAACGCCGGACGAAACTCCCCGCGGTCCAGTCCGCACCATGTCGTCCCTTCAGGAAAGGCCACGACCGTTTGTCCGGCGCGCAGGCGCTCAGTCACCGCATGTACGACGGAAGGCAGCCGCTTCAGGCTCGAGCGCTCGATCGGGATCACCTTGCCGAGGCGGGCCACCAACCCAACCACGAGGGAGCTCACGAGTTCGGCCTTGGCGACAAATGTTCCCGGCATCAGCGCGCCGATGACCAGCACGTCGACCCAAGACACATGTGTGCTGACCACGAGTACGCCGGGGATGTTGCGAATTGGGCCGCCCGACATCGTGATCCGCACGCCCAGACAACGCAGCATGACCCGGCAGGTCCAGCGCTGCGCGTGCGATCGGCCCGGCAACGGCACGACCAGCAGTGACATCGCGGGTAGCACCATCAGTGCCAGCAGGCTGCGATATATCCCTCGCGCCACCCGTGCGAGCCCGGACACACCGGTGGTGGCCTCGACGCGGATGCAACGCGCGCTGCAGGAAGCGCGGGGCATCCACGCATGTGTCATCCGGAATATCCGTCGGCACTCTTCGCGGCTGAGCGCAGCCGTTCGAGGTAGCGGATATCTGCCTTGCGTTTGTCGAGCAGGGCGGGGAAGTCGGCGACGGCGAAGTCGGGATCGTGCGCGGGCTCACCGCAAATATTCGCGCCGAGCCGCAGATAGGCCCGCATCAGTGGCGGAACCGCAAGCCTGGCCGGTGCGGCGATTTCGTCGAGTAACTTTCCACCGACGACCACCGGCCGATACGGCCGGACGCGGTACGAAGCGGTGTGAGAGCGTAGCGCGAGGTCCCGCACTCCCCGAACCTCTTCGCCCGCAATGGCATACCGGGTGCGCTGGATCGGCACCGACACACAGCCGATGACAAAGTCATAGCCGCTTCGGTCGAGGTAGGCCAGGATCCCCCTCCACATCAACAGCACGACCGCGCCGCTGCGGTGTCCGTCGCGCACCACGGCGCGGCCCATCTCGACCAGCGACGGTCGCAGCGGAGCCAGCTCAGATATGTCGAATTCCGTTGCCATGTAGAGGCCTCCGGCCGCGTTCGCGGCAGCGGGCGACAGCATCCGGTAACAGCCGACCAGCTCGCCGGTCGAACAGTCCCGGACCAGCAGGTGGTCGCAGTATTCGTCGAAGTGATCGGCATCGAGGCCCGCGACGCCGTTCCCGAAACTTCCGGCCAGCACGAAGCCGGGTTCGGATGTGAACACCTCGTATCGCAGCCGCTGTACCTCCTCGACGATCGCCGGGTCGCGGGACAGCAGGAGTGCGTAGCGCGGCGCCGCGGCCGCCGGTTTCTCTGCGGCTCGCAGGACAGATGCGCTGCTCATGGCGCCACCGTCGCCCAGCGGGACAGCTAAACGGCGTCATCGACGTAACGCGTCCGTGCACGCTGCGTGAATCGTTGGAGGCTTCGACCCAGACGAATCGCGCGTCGCACGTTCATCGCGCGTTTACCTGTGGCGTCGTGACCTCGATCGCAATTGATCCGTAGGCTACAAGTATGCGGACCGCCTACCACGAGCAGCTCGACGCTCTGACCGCTCAGCTCGGTGACATGTGCGGCATGGCCGGCGTCGCGATGGAACGCGCCACGCAGGCGTTGCTGCAAGCCGACCTGGTGTTGGCCGAGCAGGTGATCTCCGACCATGAGCAGATCACCACGATGAGTGCCCGTGCCGAGGAGTCCGCGTTCGTGTTGCTCGCGCTGCAGGCGCCGGTGGCCGGTGACCTGCGAACCATCCTCAGCTCGATTCAGATCGTCGCCGACATCGATCGGATGGGGGCGCTGGCGCTGCACGTCGCCAAGATCGCCCGCCGCAGGCATCCCCAGCATGCGCTGCCCGAGGAAGTCAATGGTTACTTCGCCGAAATGGGTAGAGTTGCAGTCGAATTGGGTAATGCGGTGCAGGAGGTCGTGGTCACGCGTGACCCCGAAAAGGCTGCTCGGTTGCGCGAAGAGGACGACGCCATGGACGATCTGCATCGGCACCTGTTCAGCGTGCTGATGGACCGCGAGTGGAAGCATGGCGTCGCCGCAGCCGTCGATGTGACGCTGCTGGGCCGGTTCTTTGAGCGCTTCGCCGACCACGCGGTCGAAATCGGCCGCCGGGTGGTCTTTCTGGCCACCGGCCGGTTGCCCGACGAGGACGGCCTGCCCTCTACAGGCTGAGGATCAGCCGAACCGGCCGGAGATGTAGTCCTCCGTGGCCTTCTGGCTGGGGTTGGAGAAGATCCGCTCGGTGTCGTCGATCTCGATCAGCCGACCAGGTTTGCCTGCCGCCTCCAGGTTGAAGAATGCCGTCTGATCGCTCACCCGTGCGGCCTGCTGCATGTTGTGCGTGACGATCACGATCGTGTAGTCCAGCTTTAATTCCGCGATGAGGTCTTCGATCGCCAGCGTCGAGATCGGGTCCAGCGCCGAGCACGGCTCGTCCATCAGAAGCACGTCGGGTTGCACGGCGATCGCGCGGGCGATGCAAAGTCGCTGCTGCTGACCACCGGACAGGCCGCCCCCGGGCCTGTCCAGCCGGTCCTTGACCTCTTTCCACAGGTTCGCGCTCTTCAGCGAGCGCTCCGCGACGTCGTCGAGCGTCTTGCGGTTACGTACGCCCTGAAGTTTCAGCCCGGCGACCACATTATCGCGAATTGACATGGTAGGGAACGGGTTTGGCCGTTGGAACACCATGCCGATGGTCTTGCGCACACCGACCGGATCCACGCCAGGACCGTAAATGTCCTCGCCGTCCAACAACACCGCGCCATCGACGCGCGCGCCCGGAATGACCTCGTGCATCCGATTGAGCGTTCGCAGCACCGTCGACTTGCCGCAGCCGGACGGGCCGATGAACGCGGTGACACTGCGCGGCGGCACCGCCAACTCGACGTCGGCGACAGCGTGAAACGACCCGTAATAGATGTTCACGCCTTTGAGGTCAAGCCGCTTGGCCATCGTGCTCCGCTCTACACCTTCTTCGGGGCGACCAGCCTCGCCAACAGCCGTGCGCCCACATTCAGTATGGCGATCAACAGGATCAGCGTCAGGGCCGCGCCCCACAGCCTCTCGGTCGGTACCGGATTCGCTCCCGCACCGGCCGACGTCTGGTCATACATCATCCCGGGAAGCGAACCCATGAACCCGTGGAACATGTCGAAGTTCATCGCCTGCGAATAGCCGACCAGGATCAGCAGCGGTGCCGTCTCCCCCATCACCCGGGCCAGCGCCAGCATCACGCCGGTGACGACACCCGAAAGTGCCGTCGGAATCACGATCCGCACAACAGTTTTCCATTTTGGCACACCCAGCGCGTAGCTGGCTTCGCGAAGGTCCATCGGCACAATCCGCAACATCTCCTCGGTCGCGCGCACGATCACCGGAATCATCAACAACACCAAAGACAGTGACACCGCCAAGCCCGAACGGCCGAACCCGAGCGTGGCGACCCACAGCGCGTAGATGAAGAGGGCGGCGACGATAGACGGGACGCCGGTCAGGATGTCGACCATGAAGGTGGTCAGCGTGCCTAGCCGACTGCCTGCGCCGTACTCCACCAAGTAGATCGCCACGAACACACCGATCGGGATCGATATCACCGCGCACACCAGTCCTTGCAGCACGGTGCCGACAATCGCGTGGTAGGCACCGCCACCGGCTATGAACGCGGTCATGCCGGCCTGCGAATGCCCCCACCACGTAGTGGACGTGACGACTGAGATGCCCTTGACGACGACCGAAACCAGCACCCACACAAGGGGAACCAGTGCGATCAGCATGGACAGCACGACAAGCACACCGGCAAAATAATTTGTCGCCTTGCGGCGCAGGCTGACACCTCGGAACACCGGCACCTTGACCGGCCGGTCCAGCGTGGTCATTTCGCCTTCTTCCCGGTGACGGCGGCCCGCGCGAACGCGTTGACGACAAACGTCAGCACGAATAGCACCAAGCCTGCGGCGATGTAGGCGCCCGCCTTGTACTGGTCGTTGAATTCGGCGGCCGCGGCGGCGATCTTGCTGGCGAAGGTGTACCCGCCGTCGAAAAGCGACCAGCCGAACGCCTGTTGGGTGCCGCGCAGAATGATCAGGAGCGCGACCGTCTCGCCGAGTGCGCGACCCAACCCGAGCATGGCTCCGCTGACGTAACCGGAGCGACCGAACGGCAGCACGGTGGTCTTGACCACCTCCCAGCGGGTCGCACCCAGCGCCAACGCCGCCTCGATCTGGCCCGTCGGCGTCTGCAGGAACACCTCTCGAGTGACCGCGGTGATGATCGGCAAGATCATCACCGCAAGCACGATGCCAGCGGTGAAAATGGTGCCTCCACCCACCACCGACGCATTCCCTGTCGCGAAAATTGGTATCCACGAGAGGTTTTCGTTCAACCAGAGCGCAGCCGGCCGCAGTTCGGGCGCCAGCACGTACAGCCCCCACACCCCGTAGATGATCGACGGCACCGCAGCCAGCAGGTCTACCGTGTAGGCCAGCGGTCCGGCCACGCGCCGTGGCGCGTACTGCGTGAGGAAGATCGCGATGCCCAACGCCACGGGCATTGCCAGCACCAGCGCGAACAGCGACACGAATACGGTGACCTGAAGCAGGTCGAGCACACCGAACTTCATCGCCGAGGTGTCGGTGGTCACCCAGTTTCCGCCATAGGCAAGGAAGTTCTCGGTGTTGCGCGCCAGCGCCGGAATCGCCCGCCATAACAGGAACAGCCCGATCGCGGCGATCAGCACGACGATCAGTGCGCCGGAGCCCTCCGCCAAGCCGCGGAACACCCGGTCACCGAACCGGACCTTGGCGTTGCGGGAGGGGTCCGTGGCTGGCGGCCGCTGCCCGGGAAACGGCTGGGCCAACGCCTCGCCCGATCCAGAGTTCACAGGGTTGATTTCCGCCACACCGACACTATCTCTTGTTCGGCCGGCTCGTATGGTCACAGGTGCCAAATCGGCTCGCTATTGGGTCGCTTACTGGATGGAATCGACCGATTGCAGCAGACGCTGCTTGAACGAGTCGGGCAGAGGGATATAGCCGGCAGCCGACAAGTTCGCCTGGCCCTGGTTCGCCGCCACCTTGAGGAACGACTTCACCGCGGCCACAGTGTCGGCGTCGTAGCCCTGTGAGCACACGATCTCATAGGTAGCGAGCACCAGCGGATACGCGCCCGGCTCCTTCGTGCCGTACAGCGAATTCAGTTCCAGGACAAGGTCTTTGCCCTCCGAGGCAAACTTGGCACCGGCGATGGCCTTGCCGGCTGACGCGTTGGTGAGCTCGATTGCGCCGGCCCCGGTATCGATCTGCGCGAAGGGCAGGTTCGCCTGGGTGGCAAACCCCTTTTCCACGTAGCCGATGGCACCCGGAGTCGCCTGCACCGCCTGCACCACACCTGCCGACTTCTGCGCACCCTCGCCGGCGCCACCCTGAAATTCCTTGCCCGCGCCCTTGGTCCACGACTCCGGCGCCGCGGCCGTCAGATACTTCTGAAAGTTGTCGGTGGTGCCCGACGAATCAGACCGGTAGATCGGGGTGATGTTGGTGTCGGGTAGCGACGCACCGTCGTTGAGCGCCGCGATCGCCGGATCGCGCCAGCTGGTGATGGCGCCCGTGAAGATTTTGGCGATCACGTCGGCGTTCAGCACCAACTTGTCGACACCGGGCAGGTTGTATGACAGCGCGACGGGGCCAAAGACCAGCGGCAGATTCCAGGCCGGGTTGTTGCCGCACCGCTGTGCCGCGGGACCCACCTGTTCCTTGGCCAGCGGCGAGTCCGAGCCGGCGAAGTCCACCTGTTTGGCGATGAACTGCGCAACGCCCGCCCCGGAGCCGGTGGGGTTGTACGACAGGTTCTTGCCCGGGCAGACCTGGCCCCACGTCTGGTTGAATACGCCGATCGCGTTCTGCTGTGCGGTGGAACCCTCTGCCGTCACCGAATTCTTGCCGCCGCAGTCGACCGGCCCGGTGTTTGGCGGCGGCCCACCCGCAGTGTTGTTGTCGCTGCCGCATGCCGACGCGCAGACGGCGACGGCCACAATCGCACCAATTGCCTTGAGTGTCATCGTCGGCAACGTATGCGGTCGTGATTGACGGCTGGCCCATGGAAAGTGAACGCGAGGTGAACTCATCAGCGCGCGGCGTATGCCGTGTCCACCCCGGATACCTCGAAACCGAGCCGCTGGTAGGTGCGCACCGCGGCGGCGTTGTCTGCCTCGGTGTAGAGCATCACCACCGGGACGCGGTGTGCGTCGAGGCGCTGGTGCAGATAGTGCAAACCGACAAGCGTCAGCGCCCGTCCGAGCCCACGGCCCTGTTCGCCGGGATCGACGCCGAGCACGTACACCTCTCCCAGCCCGGGCGACTCGGCATGCACCTTCGTCCAATGGAAGCCGGCAAGGCGATCGCCGTCGAAGGCCAGAAAAATGCCGTGCGGGTCGAACCACGGTTCGGAGCGTCGCTCGGCGAGGTCGTCACGCGTCCACCCACCCTGCTCGGGGTGCCACGAGAACGCGGTGTTGTTGACTCGCAACAGCTCGTCGTCGTCTTCGGGGCCGAGGTAGGTGCGCAACTCGACGCCGGGCGGCATCGTCACGGACGGCAGATCCGTCAGTGGGCGGCGCATCTGCCACAGCTCGCGCGCGGCCGCGAGGCCCAGCGCGGATGCGGTCGCCCGCGCCGGCTCGAGATTGCCGTGCGCCCAAAACCGGGCGCCCCGGCCCGCCCGGTCCATCGCGGACCTGAGCATCGCAGCGCCGATGCCGCGGCGGCGGGAGTCGGGGGCCACCACCAACTCGCCCATCGGTGGCGCCGTGGCGGTGCGCGGCGCCAGGTTCAAATAGCCGACGACGCGGTCGCGGCATGTCGCCACCAAGTGCTGGGTGCGCTGGTGCTCCAGTTCTCGCAAGACCTGCTCGCCTACGGGTTTGACGCCGTCGGCGCGTGCGGCCGCGGCGAACAGCTCACGGATCTGCGTTTGAGTGTCCGGCGCCAGCCGCGCCCGCCAGTCGACGTCTGTCACGGAGTCGGCAGCGCAGGCACGTCGTCGGTCGGCGCATACTCGGCCTCCTGGGAGTCCTCGGAGTCTTGGCCGCCCTCCAACGCGTTCTCCGGCGCCGGCCGGCCGCGGGCGGGCCGCACCGCCTTGTATCCGACGTTGCGCACGGTACCGATCAGCGACTCGTGTTCGCTGCCGAGCTTGGCGCGCAGCCGCCGCACGTGGACGTCGACGGTGCGAGTGCCGCCGAAGAAGTCATAGCCCCATACTTCTTGGAGGAGCTGAGCGCGAGTGAACACCCGCCCCGCGTGCTGGGCCAGGTATTTCAGTAGCTCGAATTCCTTGTAGGTCAGATCGAGCGGACGTCCGCGCAGGCGCGCGGTGTAGGTGCCCTCGTCGATGACCAGCTCGCCCAGCGTGATCTTGCCGAGGTTCTCTCGGTTGGCCGCTCCGCCGCGGCGGCCGACCAGCAGCCGCAACCGGGCGTCAAGCTCGGCGGGACCCGTCTGCGGCAACATGATGTCGTCGAGGCCCCACTCGACGTTGACGGCCACCAGGCCGCCTTCGGTGACCACGGCGACCACCGGCACCGAGTTCGCGGTCGAGCCGAGCAGCCGGCACAACCCGCGGGCGGCGGCCAGATCTATCCGGGCGTCGACGATCGCGACGTCGGCGCTGCCCGCATCCAGCAGCGACGAGACCTCGCTCGGCGCGGCGCGCACGACGTGAGGCAGCAGCGCCAACGCCGGCAGCACGGACTCCGGACGGGGGTCCGCAGTGAGTAGTAAGAGATCCAACACACCCTCCCGAGCGAAGGTGTACGACAGCTTCGGCGTACCACCGCCATCAGCCCGAAGGCGGGCTGCGGTCATATAACGATAACCTGCGACCTGCGATTGAGCTTTCCGTGGCGGGAAGACGATCAGCTCATACGACAGAATGTGCGGGTGCGTGCGTGGCTGATCGGCATCACCGTGACGATCGTCGCACTCGTCGTCGCGAGCGTCGGCGCCGACTTCGGAGCCGCGACCTACGCCGAATACCGGCTGGCCCGCACACTGCGCGCCGAGGCGCGACTGGGCTTCGACCCGTGGGTGGGGATCCTCGGCTTTCCGTTCATTCCGCAGGCGATGCGTCGGCGCTACGACGAGGTCGAACTCAGGGCGCGCGGCGCGGAGCGGCCGGTCATCGGCGGGGCGACGCTCGAAGCGACCCTGCATTCGGTCAACCTCGCGCAAGCGTCCTGGCTGGTTCGCCCCGACGTGGCGCTGCCGACCGGCAAGGTCGAAAGCCGCATCATCATCGATTCCACCCATCTGGGCCGCTACCTGGGCATCATCGACCTGATGATCGAGGCCCCGCCGAAGGACACCAACGACGCGACCGGCGGCACCACCGAGTCGGGCATCTCGAGCAACGTCGGACTCGTGTTCAGCGGGACACCGAAGAACGCCGGCTTCGACAGGCGGGTGAGCGTATCGGTGGACCTGTCGATGACCGGCCCCGACAACACGACTCTGGTGTTCACGGCCACCGGCATCCGAACCGGTCCGGGCACCCAGGACGTCCGGGTGCCCGATGACAAGCTGGGCCCCGTTCTGGCCGCCTTCAGCAAGGCCCTGCCCGGACAGCGACTGCCGTTCGGCGTCGCCCCGGACCGCGAAGGCGCCCGCGGTTCTGACGTCATCATCGAAGGCATCGCCACGGGATTAACCGTGCGGTTGAACGAGTTCACAGTGTGATGACCTCTTCCTTGGCCGTCGCGCTGGGCGTAATCGGGGCGGCATTGGCCGTTGCACTGGTGCTGGGCATGGCGATGAGGCGTCGATCCGGTGTGCTTCGGCCGTCTGCTCTTCGCGCAAGCGATCATCGGCGCGAAGACACCGTGGCGGCTGACACCGCGGACCTGGGCCTGTCGGTGACCGGTCCGACGGTGCTGCATTTCAGCGCGCAGTGGTGTGGGCCGTGCGCGGGGGTTCGCCGGGTGGTCGACCAAGTGTGCGGCGACCTGCCGGCCGTGGCGCATGTGGAGATTGATCTGGACGCCAATCCCGCGGCGGCACGGCGGCTTTCGGTGCTGTCGCTGCCGACGACATTCATCTTCGACGCCGACGGCCGGCAGCTGTATCGCGCCGCGGGTGTGCCGACGGCCGCTGACCTGCGATCTGCTCTGCTACCGCTGTTGGCTTGATCCGGCGTCCATTAGGTAAGCTGGCCCACGTGTTCGCCCGCCTTGAGCAGCTGCTCACGAAGCGCCGCGCAGTCGATCTGTGCCGCACCGCGGGTTGTTTCTGTTGCTGTTGCCGCTGAGCGCCTGACGCTCGTCCGCGGCCTGAGCCGTGCCTTTCTGCCAGCTCGTTCAGCACAGGAGTACTTGTATGCCGACAACCACCACCGACGTAGACATTCGCGGCCCGCGATTCGCCGCGTCGGTGACCACCGCGGTCCTGGTGGTCACGCTGTTGGTCTCGACGGTTAGCGTGCCCGCCGCGGCGGCGATCCTGGGCCTGCAGGCCGTCGTGTTCGCACTCAGTGCGTGGCGGGGGCCTCGGCATAGCCCGTACGGGATCCTCTTCGCCCGCCTCGTCGCCCCACGCATCGGCCAGCCCACCGAGCGCGAGCCGGTGGCGCCGCTGAAATTCGCCCAGCTGGTCGGTCTGGTGTTCGCTGTCATCGGCGTTATCGGTTTCGCCGCCGGCGCCGTGGTACTCGGTGAGATCGCGACAGGTTTCGCGCTCGTCGCCGCGTTGCTCAATGCGGTGTTCGGCATCTGCCTGGGCTGCCAGCTATATCCGCTCGTCACCCGGCTCCGGGTGCCATTGCCATCGGCCCGCTAGTAGGAAGCAACGAAAGGAAATTCATGGCTCGCTCCGACGTCCTGGTCACGACCGACTGGGCCGAGAGCAATCTCACCGCACCGAAGACGGTCTTCGTCGAAGTCGACGAAGACACCAGTGCATACGACGACGGCCATATCGCCGGCGCAGTCAGACTGGACTGGCGCAAGGATCTGCAGGATCCGGTCAAACGGGATTTCGTTGACGCCGAGCAGTTTTCGAAGCTGCTGTCCGAGCGCGGTATCGCCAACGACGACACCGTGATCCTCTACGGCGGCAACAACAACTGGTTCGCCGCCTACGCCTACTGGTATTTCAAGCTGTACGGCCACGAAAACGTGAAGCTGCTCGACGGCGGGCGCAAAAAGTGGGAGCTCGACGGGCGCCCGCTGTCCACCGAAAAAGTCGAGCGCGATACCACCAGCTACACCGCCAAGGAGCCCGACAACAGCATCCGGGCATTCCGCGACGAGGTGCTCGAGGCGATCAACCAGAAGAACCTGATCGACGTCCGCTCCCCCGACGAGTTCTCCGGCAAGATCCTGGCACCGGCTCACCTGCCGCAGGAACAAAGCCAGCGGGCCGGCCACATCCCCAGCGCCGTCAACGTGCCGTGGAGCAAGGCCGCCAACGAGGACGGCACCTTCAAATCTGACGAAGACCTTCGCAAGCTGTACGCCGAGGCCGGCCTCGACGATTCGAAGGAGACCATCGCGTACTGCCGAATCGGGGAGCGTTCGTCGCACACCTGGTTCGTGCTGCGCGAACTGCTCGGACACCAGAACGTGAAGAACTACGACGGAAGTTGGACCGAATACGGCTCCCTGGTGGGGGTCCCGATCGAGTTGGGAAGCTGATATGTGCTCTGCACCGAAGCAAGGCCAGACGCTGCCGAGCAGCGTCGACATCGAGAAGGAGACGGTGATCACCGGGCGTGTGGTCGACGGATCCGGACGCCCCGTGGGCGGCGCCTTCGTGCGTCTGCTGGACTCCTCCGACGAGTTCACCGCCGAGGTCGTCGCATCGGCCACCGGAGACTTCCGGTTCTTCGCGGCGCCCGGCTCGTGGACCGTGCGGGCGCTGTCGTCGATCGGCAGCGGCGAGGCCGTCGTCGCCCCGCGCGGCACGGGCGTTCACGAGGTCGACGTCAAAGTCGCCTAGCGCCGTTCTCTTGCGCGAGCGTGCGTGTCTGCTGAGCGACACGCCGAGAGATTGCGCGCCGCTGCGCACGCTCGTCGCGGCACGAACGTGCGCGAAAGGCACACCGCACTAGACTCGTACCCGTGGTGCTGTTCTACGAGATCCTCTTGGTCGCGTGCACCGTGGTGATCACCTGGTTTGCGCTGTACGCGGTCTACCGGCTGATTTCCGACGACTCGTGAGTTCGCCCGAGTCTGGATCAGCCGACCGGGCGGTGGCCGCCGCAGCCGAACGCGCGAAAACCACCGCGACGCGCAATATCCCTGTGTTCCAAGATCTTCCGCTGCCCGCCGACACCGCGAACCTCCGCGAGGGCGAAGACCTCAGCGACTCATTGCTGGCGTTGCTGCCGTTGGTCGGCGTGTGGCGGGGCGAAGGCGAGGGCCGCGGCACCGACGGCGATTACCGCTTCGGACAGCAGATCATCGTGTCGCACGACGGCCGCGACTACCTCAACTGGGACGCACGCTCGTGGCGACTCGACGACAACGGGGACTACGAGGGCGCCGGCCTGCGTGAGACCGGGTTCTGGCGGTTCGTCGACGACCCCGCCGACCCGGGTGAGGCGCACGCGATCGAGTTGTTGCTCGCGCATTCAGCCGGCTATGTCGAGTTGTTCTACGGCCGCCCCCTCAACCAGTCGTCGTGGGAGCTCGCGACCGACGCGTTGGCGCGCAGCAGATCCGGGGTTCTGGTCGGCGGCGCCAAGCGGCTGTACGGAATCGTGGAGGGCGGCGATCTCGCGTACGTCGAGGAGCGCGTCGACGCCGATGGCGGATTGGTGCCGCATCTTTCGGCGCGGCTGTCGCGCTACGCCGGCTGACGTTTTCGCCCTTGACGTTAAGCGGCCCCCGAGCCGATGTCCCAGTTGGACAGACCGGGGGCTCGGGGGCCGGGTGACTGCGGGGAATTACCAGCGCCAGCAGGCGGATGGAATCCTCGCCAGCGATGAGCGCTCGCGATAGAGCATCGAGCCCAGGCTGCTAGCCGGCAGTCACCTCACGTGTCCATAAGTCAATCAATTCGCGGACCACCTCCTTTCCCGTGTACCGGCGAAGTTACCCGGCAACGCAGGCCGCGACAAGCAAATAATCAGCGGTCGCGCACGATCGCGAGGTCGACCAGTTCGCTGAACTCCGCAGCCATCGGAGCCTGAGGCAGCTCGCGACCGTCAAGTGTGCGCACCCGCGCTGCCAGCGTGATGCTCGACACCAACCAAATGCCTTGTGCGGCAAGGAGATCCGCAGGCCGCAGTGGCCGGTATTCGCAACGATAGCCTTTCTCCGCGGCGACGGTGAACAGCGCCTGTTGCGTGGTGCCATGCAGGATCGGTAGCGTCGGCGGCGGCGTCTGCAGCCCGTCGCCGGTAGCGATCACGACGGTCGAGCGCGGGCCCTCCAGGACGTAGCCATCGGTGCTGACGAAGATCACGTCGCCCGCGCCGCGTTCGGCGGCGTACCGCAGCGCCGCCATGTTCACCGCATACGACAGCGTCTTGGCGCCGGCCAACAGCCATCGCGCGGCGGAGGCCGTCGTCGGCATCTCACGAGCCAGCGTCAGCGCGGCCAACCCCTCCTGCCGCACCGCGGCCACCCGCTGCGCCAACGGGCCGACAGTGATGAACGCCGTGGGCGGCCCGCCGCTTTCCCGGCCGCGGCTGTACACCCAGCGCATCACCCCTTCGTCGGCGCTCTGCTGCGTCCAACGGGCCGCTGCGGTCGCTGCCGCGGCGCGCCACGCGTCTACATCTGGCGTCGGCAGGTCCATCAACTCGGCGGACTGCGTCAGCCGCGAAAGATGGGGCTGAAGCAGGCATGGTCGCCCGTCGCGGACCAGCAGCGTCTCGAAGATGCCGTCGCCGCGCACAGCGGCCAGGTCGTCGGCGTGCAGCAGCGGCGCCTCGGAGTCACGAACTGCACCGTCGAGCGTGACGAGCACCGGCATGGGCAACACGGTATCTGTACGTAGAGTTGAAATCGTGTCTGCCGTGCCCGCACCCACCGAGAGTCCCGACGCCGGCGCCGTCTGGCATTACGGCGACCCACTCGGCGAACAGCGCGCCGCCCTGACCGATGCGGTCGTCGTCGACCGGTCACACCGTGGCGCGATCACTCTGCGCGGCCCCGACCGTCGCAAGTGGCTGCACACGATCTCGTCGCAGCACGTAGCCGATCTCGCCGACGGCGCGACGGTGGAGAACCTCAATCTGGACGGCCAGGGCCGTGTCGAAGACCACTGGGTGCAAACAGAATTGGGCGATGTCACCTATCTGGACACCGAGCCGTGGCGCGTCGATCCGCTGCTGGCCTACCTGCAGCGGATGGTTTTCCGCGCCGATGTGCAGCCCGCCGCCGCCGACTACGGCGTGCTGTCGCTGCTCGGTCCGGCGCTGGTCGACCAGACGGATGCACTGGGCGTCGATGCCCTGCCCGACGAACTCACCGCGATCCCGGTGGCGGGCGAGGGCTTCGTCCGGCGGATGCCCACCCGCCCCGACGGCCCGGCCATCGCGCTGGACCTCGTGGTACCGCGGGAGGCGCTGTCCAGCTGGCGCGAACGGCTGACGAACCTACGTCCGGCGGGAGTGTGGACCTATGAGGCGCACCGTGTGGCGGGGTTGCGCCCACGGCTCGGCGTGGACACCGACGAGCGGACAATCCCCCACGAAGTCGGCTGGATCGGCACCGCCGTGCACCTGAACAAAGGTTGCTATCGCGGGCAGGAGACCGTCGCGCGCGTACATAACCTCGGGCGGCCCCCCCGGATGCTGGTGCTGGTGCATCTGGACGGCTCGGCGTCGCGCCCGGCCACGGGATCGCCGCTCGCCGCCGAGGGCCGGACGGTCGGACGCCTGGGCACTGTCGTCGATCACGTCGACCTCGGACCGGTGGCGCTGGCACTGGTCAAACGCGGCGTGGCCGCCGACACACCGCTCACCGCCGCGACCGACGACGGCGAGGTCGCCATGAGGATCGACCCGGACACCGTGCCTGCCGCCGAGACCACAGGCGCCGGCCGTACCGCAGTCGACCGGTTTCGCGGTGCCACGCGGTGATTCGCGTCGCATCGCGCCGCCGATGAGCCTGACGAGTACGCAAGCCCTGCCAGCGGCCGGCGGGCTGGCACGGTAAAGTGTTGGCAGGACAAACGAAGACACACTCAGATCGGAGCCGCCTTCACATCGGGCCGCTCCGTTATTGCGCGAGGGGGTTCCCCCATGGGCCGCGGCCGGGCGAAGGCGAAGCAAACCAAGGTTGCCCGGGAGTTGAAGTACAGCTCCCCGCAGACCGATTTCGAGCGGCTCCAACGCGAGCTGTCCAGCGACGACGGGGTTGGTGCCGACAACGACCAGTGGGCCGACGAGGACGAGTGGCGCCGCTGAACGGCCGTGCCAAAGCCGCTGTCAAAATCGTGAGTGCCGCCCGACGAGTTCCACCCTGGTCTTGCTTTTTCCCGCTTTCTTGACGGTGCCCAGCAACCAGCAGTCGAGGTGACGCGCGGTCAGCACCGCCAATGCACGGTCTGTGTCGTCGGGGCTGACCACCGCGACCATCCCGACGCCCATGTTGAACGTCTTCTCCATCTCGGTGCGGTCGATGCGACCGCGCTGGGCGATCATCTTGAACACCGGCGCGGGAGTCCAGCTGCCGCGGTCGAGTTCTGCGCGCAGGCCGTGCGGGATCACCCGCGCCAGGTTGGCGGCCAGCCCCCCGCCGGTCACATGGCAGAACGTCCGCACCTGCGTTTCGGCGGCCAACGCCAGGCAGTCCTTGGCATAGATGCGCGTCGGCTCCAGCAGTTCTTCGCCCAGGGTGCGGCCGAACTCCTCGACGTGGCCGGCGAGATTCATCCGGTCGATTTCCAGCAGCACATGGCGCGCCAGCGAATAGCCGTTGGAGTGCAGGCCCGTCGACGCCATCGCGATCACGACGTCGCCGGGGCGGACCCGATCAGGACCGAGCACATCGTCGGCTTCGACGATCCCGATGCCGGTCGCCGAGATGTCGTAGGCATCCGGGGCCATCAACCCGGGATGCTCGGCGGTCTCGCCGCCCAGCAGCGCGCAGCCCGCCCGCAGGCACCCCTCGGCGATCCCTGAACCGATGGCAGCGACGCGCTCCGGCACGATGCGTCCCACCGCGATGTAGTCCTGCAGCAGCAGCGGCTCGGCGCCGCAGACGACGAGGTCGTCGACGACCATCGCGACCAGGTCCAGCCCGATGGTGTCGTGCGTGTCCATCGCCGCGGCGATCGCGATCTTGGTGCCCACGCCGTCGGTGGACGCAGCCAACAGGGGCTCCCGGTACCCGCCCTTGAGCGCGAACAGCCCCGCGAATCCGCCCAGCCCGCCGATTACTTCCGGTCTGGTGGCTCTCTGCGCCAGCGGCTTGAGCAGTTCGACCGCGCGATCGCCCGCCTCGATGTCCACCCCGGACGAAGCGTAAGTTGTTGCGCTCCTCGCGTCCGCGGAAGAAATGGCGGCCTCTTTGGCCCGGTCGCTCTCTGTCTTCTGCTCTTCGCGCAGGCGGCTCATCGCCGGTTGCGTCCGCATTCGCTCATCGCGTGCAAGGCTACCGCCATGGGCGGCTCACGTGTCCTGTTGACCGCGGCGATCCTCGCCGGATCGGTCGCGATACCCGCGACAGCGTCCGCGACGACGGCCAGCGGTGTGAGCGCTCTACGTCCTGCCTGCCGGCAGCGAGCTTTCGCAGGACGCGCCGGATCCATGGTGCCGCTTGGGTTAGTCACCCCGCTATGCCGCGCACCCACTGAATCGTGCCCAGAGTCTTGGTCCGCACGGCGGTGAAGCCGTTGTCTTCGAGAAGGTCGCCGAGTTCGTCCTCGCCGAAGAAGTGCGCACCCGGGTTCGGCAGGAGCCGAAACAACGGGCCCGGATGGCCCGCGGTCGGCACCATCACAGCCAGCCGTCCGCCCGGTCGCAGCACCCGCGCCATCTCGGCGATCGCCGCGTCAGGGTCCGGGATCAGCTGCACGACGGCGACCGACACAACTGCGTCCACGGTGTCGTCCCGTAGCGGAAGCCGCTGTGCATCGGCCCGCATGAAGCCGACTTGAGGTCCGTATCCGGCGCGCACCGCACGCGCCAGCATGGGTTCGGACACGTCGACCCCCAGCGCCAGTCCACCCTTTCCGGCGACCCGCGCCAGCAAAGCGGTGATAGTGCCCGGACCGCAACCGACGTCCAGCGCAGTTCCACCTTGCGGAATACTCAGCCAGTCCGTGGGCGGATGCCATGCGCTGGAAAACCGGCGAGCCAGCGTTTGAACGTTGTCCCAGAAGAGCGACCCCGGCGACGACGCCCACATTTTCTGGATCGCGCCGGTATTCGTCGGTACGGCCTGGCCGCCCTCGCCGGCCAGCAGATCCAGATATCCCTTGCTGACGTCCGGGTGCGCCGGCGGGTCGGCGAAGAGTTCCAGCGCCCTACGTAGGGCGGGCGGCACAGTGCTGTTCAATTAAGGTCGTCGCAGCGCGGAGACGTTGTCGTTGTCGGGCTGCACGGACACGCCTTCTCGCGCGGCGTTGGCCAGCATGTGCTCGATCACGTTCTTGCCCAACGCAGTTTCGCTGGGCAACTCGATCGGATAGTTGCCGTCGAAGCACGCACAACACAGCCGCGACGTCGGCTGCTCGGTTGCCGCGATCATGCCGCGCAGAGAGATGTAGCCCAGTGTGTCGGCACCGATCGCGTGCCGGACGGCCTCCAGAATTTCGGCTTCGTCGCCCTGATTACCGGGGGCGTTGGCGATCAGCTCGGCCGGGGTCGCGAAGTCGATGCCGTAGAAGCACGGCCATTTCACCGGGGGCGAGGCGATCCGCACATGCACCTCGACCGCGCCGGCTTCCCGCAGCATCCGCACCAGGGCGCGTTGGGTGTTGCCCCGCACAATCGAATCGTCGACGACGATCAACCGCTTACCGCGGATCACTTCCCGCAGCGGGTTCAGTTTCAGCCGGATACCCAGCTGACGGATGGTCTGGGACGGCTGAATGAACGTGCGCCCGACGTAAGCGTTTTTCGTCAGGCCCTGCCCGTAGGGAATCCCGGACTCCTGGGCGTAGCCGACCGCGGCCGGCGTCCCGGATTCGGGGACACCGATCACGAGGTCGGCGTCGATCGGCCGTTCCTGCGCGAGGCGGCGGCCGATTTCCACGCGGGCCGCATGCACCGAGCGTCCGGCGATCGTACTGTCCGGGCGGGCCAGGTAGACGTACTCGAACACACAGCCCTTGGGCGTCGGGTTGGCGAACCGCGATGACCGCACTCCGTCGGCGTCGATGGCCAGGAGCTCGCCCGGTTCGATGTCGCGGACGAACGAGGCGCCGACGATGTCGAGCGCGGCGGTTTCCGACGCGACCACCCAGCCGCGGTCGAGCCGGCCCAACGACAGCGGACGCACGCCGTACGGGTCCCGCGCGGCATAGAGCGTGTTCTCGTCCATGAAGGTCAGGCAGAACGCGCCGCGTACCGTCGGCAGCAGCTCAAGCGCAGCTTGCTCGACGGTGGAGTCGGCCGCCGCATGTGCCAGCAGCGCCCCCAGGATGTCGGAGTCGGTGGTGGCCGAACCCGAGCCCCGGGTGGCGATCAGTCCCAGGTCGCGCGCCTTGTTCGCCAGCTCGGTGGTGTTGACGAGGTTGCCGTTGTGACCGAGCGCGACGCCCGTGCCCGCGGTGGTGTTGCGGAACACTGGCTGGGCGTTTTCCCAGGTCGTCGAGCCGGTGGTCGAATAGCGGCAGTGGCCGATGGCCACATGGCCTTCCATCGCGGCCAGCGTCTGTTCCTCGAACACCTGGCTGACCAGGCCGAGGTCTTTGAACACCAGCACCTGCGAGCCGTCGGCGACGGCGATGCCCGCCGCCTCCTGACCGCGGTGCTGCAGCGCGTAAAGGCCGTAGTAGGTGAGCTTCGCGACTTCCTCGCCGGGCGCCCACACCCCGAATACGCCGCATTCCTCGCGAGGGTCATCGTCCTGCGCGTGGCTGGTCACGATATGGCTGCTCCCAAATGGGGTCGGTGACGTCGACGAGT
Source organism: Mycobacterium sp. (assembly GCA_036558625.1). Lineage (GTDB taxonomy): Bacteria > Actinomycetota > Actinomycetes > Mycobacteriales > Mycobacteriaceae > Mycobacterium. The sequence goes on from DATBFF010000150.1 coordinate 29,585, forward strand.
CTACGGTCAACACCGCCGGATCACAGAATCCGGGCGGTGGTGTCGCAGTCGGTTCAACAAGGATCCTTGCCTCGCCATTTCCGGTGAGTCCGGGTGACCGCAATCTCATGCGACCGGGGCGTGTCGGCGACGACGTCAAAAATAGGCATTTTTGCATCGCAACCTGCAGATATGCATCACCTCATGCATCCCGTTTACAGCTCCACCAGCGGAAGATGCGACGTGATCTCGGCGGCGCGTGCACCGGAGAGTTGCAGCCGTCCGTCGCCCGCCGCGTCGGCAACCGACAGCATGCCGGTGGCCAGCAGCAGCCAGGTCCTGGCATCGGTTTCGACGACGTTGGGTGGCGTGCCACGGCGATGCTGCGGCCCCGAAATGCACTGCACGGCAACGAAAGGTGGAATCCTGACCTCGACGCTCGAACCGGGCGCCGCAGCGGCCAGCGTGCGGGCGGTGAACCGCACGGCACCGGCCAGTGCGTCCGTTGCCGGTGCCGGTTGTGCCTCGTCGCGCAGCCAGTCGGTCACCGCCAGCACCGCAGCACGCGTCTGCGCAGGATCCGCGCGGCGAACGGGCATGGCATTCAGTCTGCTCGCGCGAGGAGCAGCGCGGCGACGGCGCCGGCTTCGTTGATCGCGAGATGCGTGAGCATCGGCGCGACGATGCTGCCGGAACGCTCGGCCAGGCGGCCGAATACCCAGCCCGCGACGCCGGTCGCAGCGACCGTCCCCACGACAGACTCACCGGCGGCCCTTGCGTCGGCGATGTGTGACAGGCCGAACGCCGCCGCCTGCAATAACCGGCCCCACCGCGTGCCGAAGGCGGCAGCGCCAACCGTCGCCAGCGCCCCGCGGTAGGCGGTCTCCTCCGAGAAGACGGTGCCGACCGGTATCCGGTATGCGAGCCAGGCCGCAGGCGACGAGGGCAGTGATCGCTCGGCCATCGCGGTGCGCACACGCGGCAGCGCTGTGCTCGCCGCGACACCGACCGCGACCGTCGACGCCGCTGCCGCGCCCAGCCGCAGACCCGCCCACAGCGCGGGCGGACGAAAACCCAACGGCGCCTTGGTGTTCGCGGCCAGGCTACCGGCCAGCGTCGCCTGAACCAATGGATTGCGCGACGGCAGAAAGCTCCAGCTCACCAGCGCGGTGGCCAGTACTATCGCCTGAAAACTGCGAAACCTCTTGTCATCCATCGAATTCCGGTCCGTGGGCCGCCAGCGCCTTTTCCAATGAACGACGAACGCGTTCTGTGTCGCCAGATGTCCATCCGTCGGGCGCGGCCACCGCCACCCAGCCGTCGAGCACCGACGTGCCGTAGTTGTGCCCGTGGCCACCGGGCATCGAGCCCGCCTGGGTCAGGTCGAATCCCACCTGCCAGAACGTGATGATCGGAATCCAGTGCATCGACGCGGTGCGGTCTGGTCCCGGCGGCTCGACGAGCCATTCGGGCCGTTCGAACAGCAAGTCCGACGACCACCACACGACGGGGTCGGATGCGTGTTGCATGAACAACACTCGGGTGCCCCGCCAAGGTGGTGCGGCGACGGAGGCGACGTCGGGCCCGAGCGAGAACCGCACTGTGCGGCCGTTGTCGTAGCGCGGCTCGATCTGGAGGGTGCCGGGGTCGCGACGCACGGTTATCGCGTGCCAGAGCGGGCTTGCGTTAGGCGGGCCGATCCATAGCACCGACGAGAACCCCATCTTCTCGATGTCGGGCAGATAGCCGAACGCTGCCTGCCCTGCCATCGAACCGAGACTCTCGCCGTAGAGCGCCAGTTTCGGGCGCCGGTCCGGCGGCAGTTTCGCCCACTGCCCCTGCACGGCCTGAATAAGCCGCTTGCCCGAATCCATCGACCTCCGTTTGTCGGCGATGAACGAGATCCAGCTCGGCAGATACGAATACTGCATGGCCACGATCGCGGTGTCGCCGTTATAGATCGATTCGATGGCCCGGGCCGCAGTCGGGTCGACCCATCCGGTGCCGGTGGTCGGCAGGATCACCAGGAGCTTGCGGTCGAACGCGCCGGTGCGCCGCAACTCGGCCAGCAGGACGTCGGTGCGGTCGTCGTCGTTGTCGGCGGTGGCCAATCCCGCGTAGATGCGGATCGGTTCTTTGGCGGGCCGGCCGTTGAGTGCGGTCAGCTCGTTGGCGTGCGGTCCGGTGGCGACGAAGATGCGGCCCTGGTAGCCCAGTGTGTCCCAGGGCGCCAAAGACTCTGGGCTGCCGGACCTTTCGGGCTGAGTCGGCGCGTGGAGACCTCCGGCGGTGCTTTGGTTCTGCGGCTGGAAGACTCGACTCGCCCCCTCGACGAAGCCGCGGATCAGCACACCGTTGACCAAAGTGATGATCACTACGGCGACGATCGCGGTGCCGATGAACAGCGCGACCTCGTCGTGCACCCGCCACCGCCTGATGAAGTAGCGCGCGATGGTCTTGATCGTGTCGAGGATGATGCGCGACACCCCGACGATCACGCCACCCACGACAACGGCAACCAGAAACGTCCGGGTGTAGCCCAGCGTCGACGGGCCGTCGACACCCATCAGGACCGACACCCGCCGCTGCCATTCCGCCGACGGAACGATCATCAGCAGGCTCGCTGCCACGGAAACCACCACGGTTGCGGCCTTGAGCCAGTAGGTCACTCGGGCAGTGGGCGGCCACCAGTGCCGTCGATGCAAGATGCGCCGCACATGCTTGCCGATCACCGCGCCGATTCCGTAGCCGATCGCCGCGTTTATGCCGCCGATCACGCCCTGGAACAGCCAGCTGCGCGGAAGCAATGACGGCGTCAGCGAAAGACAGAAGAACAGCGCACCCGCCGCGACGCCTGCGAATTCCAGGCGCACCAACCCCCACGCCCACACCAGCAGGGGATGGCGCCCGGAGCGCTCCTGGGTCTCGGCAGGCTGCGCACCGGTGTCCGTTGCGGTTTCTGTCGCGGCGTTCACGAACTGCCTTACCCGAACAGTCCCGGCAGCACACCCTCGTGGGTCGCTTTGAGTTCCTCGAGAGGAACCGTGAACAACCCCTGCACCTCGAGCACGTCGGAGCCCTGGTCGACGACGCCGATGCGGGTGGCCGGCAGCTCCCTCGCGTCGCACAGTCCGCGGAAGCGACTCTCCTCGGTGCGTGGCACCGCGACGAGCACCCGGCCGCTGGACTCGGAAAACAGGAATGTGAACGGACCGGTGCCTGATCCGAAATCGCCGGGAATGACGATCCGGCAGCCGGTTTCGCCGGCGAGCGCAGATTCCACCACCGCCTGGATGAGACCGCCTTCGGACAGGTCATGCGCGGCGGAGAGCAGGCCGTCGCGCGACGCGGCGGTCAGCACATCAGCCAGCAAGCGTTCGCGCGCGAGATCGACAGTCGGGGGCCGGCCGCCGAGGTGGTCGGCGGTTACCTGCGCCCAGATCGACCCGTCGAATTCGTCGCGAGTCTCACCGAGCAGCATCAGCGTTTCGCCCGGCTCGGTGCCGAACGCCGTCGGAATCCGTCGGCGCACATCGTCCAAGACCCCGAGCACACCAACCACCGGAGTGGGCAGTATCGCGGTCGAGCCGGTTTGGTTGTAGAAACTCACGTTGCCGCCCGTGACGGGAATCCCAAGTGCGGCACAGCCTTCGGCCAGTCCGCGCACCGCCTCGGCGAATTGCCACATCACGCCCGGGTCCTCCGGGGAGCCGAAGTTGAGGCAGTTGGTGACGGCCACCGGCGTGGCGCCGGTGACGGCGACGTTGCGGTATGCCTCGGCGAGCGCCAATTGCGCGCCGGTGTACGGATCGAGTTGGGTGTAGCGCCCCGACGCATCGGTCGACACGGCGATGCCACGGCCGGTCTGCTCGTCGATGCGCAGCACGCCGCCGTCGGCGTGCTCGGCCAGCACGGTGTTCCCGCGGACGTAGCGGTCGTACTGCTCGGTGATGAACGCCCGACTGCACAGATGCGGACTGCCAAGCAGCGCAAGCAAAGTCGCTCGCAGCTCAGCGCCGGAGGAAGGGCGGGGCAGCTGCGCCGAGGTATCTGCGTTCAGCGCGTCCTGGCCGTCGGGGCGGGCGTACCGGCGTTGGTAGACGGGACCTTCGTCGGCCAGGCTGCGCGGTGGTGCGTCGACCACGGTTTCGCCGAGCCAGGTGATCTGCAGGCGGTCGCCGTCGGTCACCTCGCCGATCACAGTGGCCAGCACATCCCACTTGCGGCACACAGCCAAGAACGCGTCCACGTTCTCGGGCTCGACCACTGCGCACATCCGCTCCTGCGACTCACTGGCCAGCACTTCGGCAGGCGTCATGTTCGCCGTCCGCAGCGGCACCTTGTCCAGCTCGACAGTCATGCCCTGTCCACCTGCAGATGCTAATTCTGATGTAGCGCAAGATAATCCGGCGCCGCCAAGGTCCTGGATGCCGACCACCAGGTGGGCGGCGTACAACTCGAGGCAGCACTCGATGAGCACCTTTTCCATGAACGGGTCGCCGACTTGCACCGACGGCAGCTTTTTGCGGCCGGTCCCTTTTGATGGTCCAGCTCCGCCTCCGGCTTCGTGTCCGCCACCCTCGTCGCCGCCGAAAGTCTCGGACGCGAGCACCGACACACCGCCGATTCCGTCGAGCCCGGTGCGGGCGCCGAACAGGATGATCTTGTTGCCGGTGCCGGACGCGAACGCCAAATGCAGGTCCTCTTTTCGCAGCGCCCCGACGCACAGCGCGTTCACCAGCGGGTTGCCGGCATAGGACGCGTCGAACACGGTCTCGCCACCGATGTTTGGCAGGCCAAGGGAATTGCCGTAGCCGCCAATGCCCCGCACTACACCGTCGACCACCCGCCGGGTGTCGGGCGCATCGGCGGCACCGAAGCGCAACTGGTCCATCACCGCCACCGGGCGCGCACCCATCGCCATGATGTCGCGCACGATGCCACCGACTCCCGTGGCCGCGCCCTGGTACGGCTCCACATACGACGGGTGATTGTGCGACTCGACCTTGAACGTGACCGCCCAGCCATCGCCGATGTCCACCACGCCGGCGTTCTCGCCGATACCGGCCAGCATCGCGGCGCGCATCCCGTCGGTGGTGGTCTCGCCGAAATACCGCAGATGCACCTTGGACGACTTGTAGGAGCAGTGCTCGCTCCACATCACCGAATACATCGCGAGTTCGGCGTCAGTTGGCCTGCGGCCCAGGATGTCGCGGATGCGCGCGTACTCGTCGTCTTTGAGGCCCAGCTCGCGGTATGGCTGTGGGAGGTCTGGCGTCGCCGCCGCGTGGTCCACGGTATCCAGCTGCGGCGAGGTCACGCAGACAGCTTAGATTCCCAGTCGGCTGGGCTCACCGTGCGGAGTTGTACGCGCTGGTCGGCGTGTTGCGCGCGAAACCGCACACTCGAGACAGCTAGCCGGGGATCAACTCGACCGGGGGTGGCAGCCGAGCCTATGCCTGCGGAGCCAGGAAGGCTTGCAGCGCCGCTGAATACATGGCGACGTCCTCGGTGCCCATCAGTTCCCGGGCGGAATGCATCGCCAGCTGCGGGGCCCCGACGTCCACCGTCGGGATACCGGTGCGCGCCGACGTCATCGGCCCGATCGTCGACCCGCATGGCAGGTCGGCGCGGTGCTCATAGCGCTGCAACGGCACGCCGGCCTGCGCGCACGCCGCCGCGAACACGGCCGCCGATCGACCGTCGGTGGCGTAGCGCAGATTCGGCTGCACTTTGAGCACCGGACCCGCGTTCACCTCGATCAGATGTCCGGGCTCGTGGCGATCCGGGTAGTTCGGATGCGTCGCATGTGCCATGTCAGCAGAGGCCACCACCGACGACGGCAGTCGTCGCAGGTAATCCTCACGGTTTCCATTCTGCGCCAACACAATTCGCTCCAGCACCGTTGTCAGCAGGTTCGACTGCGCGCCGCGGTCGGACATCGAACCGACCTCCTCGTGGTCGAACAGCGCCAGCACCGGCAGATGGTAGTTCGGCTCCGCCGCCAACAACGCCTGAAGGCCAGCGTAGCAGCTGGCCTGGTTGTCCAGCCGCGGCGCGCTGAGCAGGTCACGGTTCGCGCCGATCACCCGCGACGGTTCCACGTCATGCGTCATCAAGTCGGCACCGAGCACGTCATCGACGTCGACGCCTGCGCGCTCGGCCATATAGCCCACAAAGGACCGGGCGCCCTGGCCCGTGCCCCAGACCGCGTTGACGTGCCGTTGTGGATCGAGCTTGACCGACTTGCGGTCCTCGGCCAGGTGAATCGCCAACTGCGGCACCCGCAACACCGGCTCATCGACACGTACCAGCAGTTGCCACGTCGCGCCGCCGTCGCGCACCGCCAGGCGACCACTGATCCCGAGGTCCCGGTCCAGCCACGAGTTCAGCCAGGCGCCACCGTAGGGCTGCAGCGCCACCACCTGCCAGCCCGCGACGAAGCGATCGGGATGTTGCTTGACCCGCAGGTTCGGACTGTCGGTGTGCGCGCCGACCACCCGGAACGGCCGATCAACGCCGCCTTCGGAATTCCAGGCGACGACGGACCCGCCGCGCACCGTGAAGTACCGGCCACCGGCGGGCCACCGGTCCGCCTCGGCGAGTTCTGTGTAGCCCGCGGCCGTCAGCCGCTCGGCCACGGTGGCACAGACGTGATAGGGCGACGGCGACGCGTCGATGAACTCACCCAAGCCGTCCGCGCTGGCTCCGTTCGACATGTTTCCATCCTCGCTGCTTGGAAGCCGTCCCTTCGGACTAGGGTCTGCTTGTGCCCCCGGCTCAGCCGCAACCCGTACTGGCTCCGCTGACTCCTGCGGCAATCTTCCTGGTCGGCACCGTCGACGACGGCGGAGAGACGACCGTCCACGACGCGCTGGGAGACTTCGCGGGAATGGTACGGGCGATCGGGTTTCGTGACCCCACCAAGCGGCTCTCGATGGTGACGTCCATCGGCTCGACGGCGTGGGATCGGCTATTCTCCGGCCCCCGGCCGGCAGCGCTACACCCCTTTGAGGAACTGCGCGGACCGCGCCATGTCGCTCCGTCGACACCTGGGGATCTGCTATTTCACATCCGCGCCGAAAGCATGGACGTCTGCTTCGAGCTGGCGACCAGGATCGTGGACGTGCTGAGCGGCGCCGTGACGGTCGTGGACGAGGTTCACGGTTTCCGTTTCTTCGACAACCGCGATCTGCTGGGCTTCGTCGACGGCACCGAGAACCCCGACGGTCCCCTCGCCGAAGCTTCGGTGTTCGTCGGCGACGAGGATCCCGGCTTCACCGGCGGCAGCTACGTGATCGTGCAGAAATACGTCCATGACATGACCGGATGGAACTCCCTGTCGGTCACCGAGCAGGAGCGGGCATTCGGCCGCACCAAACTCGAAGACATCGAGTTCGACGACGACGACAAGCCCTCCAACAGCCACCTGGCGCTCAACGTGATCACCGCTCCCGACGGGACCGAACGTAAGATCGTCCGGCACAACATGCCGTTCGGTGAAGTCGGAAAGGCAGAATTCGGAACGTATTTCATCGGGTACGCTGCGGACCCCGATGTCACGGAACAGATGCTGCGCAATATGTTTCTCGGAGATCCGCCCGGCACGACTGACCGCATTCTCGACTTTTCGACGGCGGTCACCGGGGGGCTGTTCTTCAGCCCGACGCTGGATTTCCTCGACGATCCGCCGCCACTGCCCGGCGCCACCGAATCGCCTCCGGCCGCAGCCTCACCCGCTCACGACGGCTCACTGGAGATCGGCAGCCTGAAAGGAAGCAGCTGATGAACAACCTCTATCGCGATCTAGCGCCGATCACCGAACTCGCCTGGGCGGAAATAGAATTGGAGGCCAGCAGGACGTTCAAGCGGCACATCGCCGGCCGCCGGGTGGTAGACGTCAGCGATCCCGGTGGGCCGGTGACCGCCGCCATCGGCACCGGTCACCTGCGCGACGTCAAACCGCCCACCACCGGTGTGGTGGCGCACCTGCGTGAAAGCAAACCGCTTGTGCGGCTGCGTGTTCCGTTCACCTTGCAGCGATCTGACATCGACGACGTGGAGCGCGGCTCGCAGGACTCAGACTGGGATCCTGTCAAGGAGGCGGCCAAGAAGCTCGCGTTCGTGGAAGACCGGACCATCTTCGAGGGCTACGACGCCGCAGGGATCGAGGGCATCCGGCAGACCACATCCAATCCTGCGCTGGCCTTGCCCGACGATCCCCGTGAGATGCCCGACGTCATCAGCCAGGCCCTGTCCGAGCTGCGGCTCGCGGGCGTCGACGGACCCTACTCGGCTCTGCTGTCGGCTGAGGCGTACACCGCCGTCAGCGAGACAACCGCACACGGCTACCCCATCCGCGAACACCTCAACAGGCTCATCCAGGGTGACATCATCTGGGCACCCGCTATCGACGGTGCGTTCGTGTTGACCACGCGCGGAGGCGATTTCGACTTGCAGCTCGGCACCGATGTCTCGATCGGCTACACCAGCCATGACGCGGACACCGTGGAGCTGTACATGCAGGAGACCATGACGTTCCTGGCCTATACCGCCGAGGCCGCCGTCGCGTTGACCCCTTAGCTCGGCCTCTTCACCGCGAGCGTGCGTGTCTGCATGCCGACACGCCGATGACTGACGCAATTCTGCGCACGCTCGCCCCCGATGACGGCCGGCTACGCAGCGAGCACGGAGTCCAGCGCTGAATAGAAGAGCCCCAATCCATCGTCGGACGGGCTGGTGAGTGGCTCGGTCGCGTGCTCCGGATGCGGCATCAGGCCGACGACGCGGCGGTTGGCCGAACAAATGCCGGCGACGCCGCGCATTGACCCGTTGGGGTTGTCGGAGTAGCGGAACACCACGCGGTCTTCGGCTTCGAGCTTGTCCAGCACAGCATCGGCCGCCACATAACGGCCCTCGCCGGACTTCAACGGCACCAACAGATCAGCGCCAAGCTCATAGCGCGACGTCCACGCCGTGTTGATAGACGAAACCTGCAGCCAGACGTCGCGGCAGACGAAATGCAGTCCCGCATTGCGCGTCAGCGCACCCGGTAACAGACCTGCCTCGCAGAGGACCTGAAAGCCGTTGCAAATCCCCAGTATTGGCATGCCTTGGGCGGCAGCCGCGACCACCTCGCTCATCACTGGCGCGAACCGCGCGATTGCGCCTGCCCGCAGGTAGTCGCCGTAGGAGAAACCGCCGGGCACCACGACCGCGTCGACGCCTCTCAGGTCGGCGTCCGCGTGCCAGAGACTGACCGCCTCCGCACCGGCCAGCCGCGCCGCCCGGGTGGCGTCGACATCGTCGAGCGTGCCGGGAAAGGTGATGACGCCGATGCGGGCGGTCATGACGGTTCCCTGCTGACGGTCCAGTCCTCGATGACGGTATTGGCCAGCAGCGACTCGGCTATCTCGGCAACCGCCGCGTCGTCGACGGTATCATCGACCTCTAATTCAAAACGCTTGCCCTGCCGCACATCTGAGATACCCGCGTGCCCGAGCCGGGTCAATGCTCCGGCAATCGCCTGTCCCTGCGGGTCGAGAATCTCGGCTTTCGGCATGACGTTGACGACCACACGCGTCACGCGTTCGCTCCTCGCTGTCGTGAGAGTGTCGGTGCCAACTCTACCGGCGGGCCGGCACTCACCCGGTCACCGGCACGAAGCGATGTAGGCCTCACAGAGCGGGGCCATCATTGCGTCGAGCATCCGCCCGTCGGGAATGGCCGGCCAGTTGTCCGCGGGCGGAGACGTCGACCACATGGCCAGCTCGACTACCGAGCTGCTTTGCGGGTGCGCCATCAGGTACTGGTGCACGACCGTGGTCGGTGTGCCGGCGACGGTAAGGACGGCGGCAAGCTTGCCCGGCTCTTCGGTGGTGACCGTCGGCGACACGTGCGGCGCTGTGAGCTGGCAGGCCCGCAGTGCGGCGGCGGCCGAGCGTACGACCTCGTCTGCGAGCTGCCCGCCGAGCCAGGTGTCGCCGCGCCAGTGCAGAACCTGGGCCTGCAGCTGCCATTCGCCGGGCGGCCGGGTGACGGTCGCTCGCGCCGCGACGGCGTACGCCCGCGGATCGTTGGGAGTGGGCGAGCCGGCGCACTGGTCTTCGAAGTAAAAGCGTGGCCGCTGCTGCACGACCGCCAGAGGTGACAGGGTCGGCCAGTGGTACTCGGCATCCAATGGAATAACAGCGGGAGCTATCCATGCGGCTGGCGGAATCGTGTCGCAGTCCGGTGGACAAGTCGCCGGATCTGCCTGCGCCATCGGTGCGCTCACCATGCCGAGCGTGACCGCGGCGACGCTGAAGGCCGCTAGCACCCGTGACACCGATCACCCCCTGCGCGGGCCACGATACCGAGCGGGCGAGCGCGCGGAGCACAATCGAGGGCATGCAGTTGACACATTTTGGCCATTCCTGTCTGCTCGCCACGTTCCGCTCCGCCGGCGCCGATACGACGCTGTTGTTCGACCCCGGGGTGTTCTCGCACGGGTTCGAAGGCATCACCGGCTTGTCAGCGATCATGATCACTCATCAGCACCCCGACCATGTCGACACCTCACGGCTACCCGCGCTCATCGAGGCCAATCCCGACGCCGCGCTCTACGCCGATCCGCAAACCGCAGCGCAACTCGGCGGCCCGTGGCAGGCGGTGAACGTCGGCGACGAACTGACTGTCGACGGGCTGCGGGTGCGCGGAGTCGGTGGCGTGCACGCGGTCATCCACCCGGAAATCCCTCTCATTGACAATATTTCGTACCTCGTCGGCGACAGCGAACACGCCGCCCGGCTCATGCATCCCGGCGACGCGTTGCACATTCCGGGTGAGCCCGTCGATGTGCTCGCGCTGCCGGCAGCGGCCCCGTGGATGAAGATCTCCGAAGGAGTCGAGTATCTGCGGGCGGTGAACCCCCAGCGCGCCGTGCCGATTCACCAGGGCATCGTCAATCCGCCGGCCTACAGCATCTACTACCAGCGCTACACGGAAATGGGCAGCGCCGAATTCCAGGTGCTCGACGCAGAGAACGCCACCGAGTTCTAGGCAGCCTCAAGCAGCAACGGGGGCCGTGCTGGGTTCCACTGGTACACAGTCGGTGTCACTCCGTGCGACAGTGCCGCTCCGGCGGCGTCGACCATCGCTCGGCGCAGTCCCGGCCGTGCCAATTGCTTGGCCGATAGCGCAATTCGGACGATGCCGCCCCGCCGGGCGACCCGTTCGGCCGACAGCACAACTGCGCGGCACCACCATGGCTCGGCCAAGAGTCCCGCCCCGATGCCGATCACCCGGGCACGCTCCGTGGTGTCGCGCACTAGATCAGTGATACCTGTCACGGTAGCCAATAACCGAAATCCGTTGCGCGGCAGAGCCCTTAGCGCGCCATCAGAGGCCAGCCAGCCTGGAGGTGCGAACAGCCGGGTGCGAAGCCCCACGTGGTCGAGTGCCCGATGACCTGCCATCAGACGCAGGTTTGCCTCGTGCTCGGGCAGAGTCGCGAACTCTGGCCTTCGCTTATTGGTCGCCGCTGCGTCGAAGCCGTGCAAAACGATCGCGTCGCCGCGGTCACGGCGGTGGCGCAACCATTCGGCCGCACCGGGGTCCTGCGTTAGGCGGTACCCGCCCGCCAGGCGGGGCGCAACCAGCAAGGACACCGGCACATCGCGCACATCAAGAAGCCCGCAGAACTCGTCGACGCCTGCGATGGTCCGGTCTCGAATGCCGGAGACCGAGATGATGAGCTGTCCAGGCACAGTGCCGAGTGTGACGGCACCTGGTATCGAGAGGGTGTCGTACACGCCGACGGCAGGTGACATTACCGCCGCGGCTGCCGCCCCACTAACCATCGAAGAGGATTCGCGCGATCCGCTCGACTGTGGCCATCGGGTCGGCCGCGGCGATGTCAGCCGGCACGGCGTGGTCCAACCACAGCATCGCGAATCCGTGCACCAGCGACCACGCGGCAAGTTCGGCTCCCGCCGGATCGGCCTTTGCGTGCGGATCTACCAGCGTGCCCACCCCCCGCGACAGCTCGGATCCCGCTGCCAGCTTCGCCGCGAGCAACTCACTGTCGCCGGCGTCGACAAGCGAGCGGTCGAACATCACCCGGTAGTGCCCCGGGTTGTCGATCGCGAATCGCACATACGCCAGCGCGGCATCGGCGAAGTCTTCCCGGGCAGCCTTCAGCGCATCGCACAGCAGCCAAAAGCCCTCGGCGGCAAGCGCAGTGAACAACCCGCGCCGGTCGGAGAAATGGTGAGCCGGGGCAGCATGGGACACCCCTGCTTGCCGGGCCAACTGTCGCAGCGACACCCCGTCGACGCCGTGGTCTGCCACCAGCCGGGCGGCCTCGGAAAGGATCGCGGCCCGCAAGTCACCGTGGTGGTACTGCCGGCGCGGTTGCGCGCTCACGCCGACATCCTAGCGCCAAAACTTGACACTGACTAGTTTGAGCGGTTACCTTGGTTGGATCTTGTCAGTGTCTAGATTGGAGAGCAGTGATGGTCCCACAGATCGTCCTCGTCGTCGTCACCCTCGCGGCCCGGTTCGCGGGCTGGCTGGGATGGGACTATGTCGACAGCTGGCCTGCCTCGATCGCCATCGGGCTCGCGGCGATGTTCGTCGTCACCGGGATCGCGCACTTTGCCCCGCCGCTGCGCGACGACCTGATCGCGATCGTCCCGCCACGGGTGCCCGCGCCCGCGCTGCTGGTCAGCGTCACCGGCGTGCTGGAACTGCTCGGCGCGGTGGGACTGCTGATTCTGCCGGCACGGCTCGCGGCCGCGATCTGCCTCTTCGTGCTGATGCTGGCGATGTTCCCGGCCAACATCTACGCGGCCCGGATGCCTGAGCCGCCGAAGTCGATGACGTCGCGCCTATCCCAGCGCAGCGTCGTCGAGATCGTGTTCCTCGCGGCTGCGGCCGTCGTGGCAGCCGGCAGCATCTAGTAACCACGCATACTGGAACGCGATCTCCTTCCACCGCTCATAACGTCCGCTGATACCCCCGTGACCAGCACTCATCTCCGTCTTCAGCAGGACCGGACGGGCACCGGTCTTCGCGGACCGAAGAGCCGCAACCCATTTCGCCGGTTCGACATAGTACACGCGCGTGTCGTGCAGCGATGTCATCGCGAGGATGGCTGGATAATCCTTGGCTTCGACGTTCTCGTACGGTGAATAGGATTTCATGTACCAGTAGACATCACTGTCCTGCAACGGATTTCCCCATTCGTCCCACTCCGTCACGGTCAGCGGCAACGACGGGTCCAAGATAGTGGTCAGCGGATCGACGAACGGAACCTGGGCGAGAATCCCCGCAAACTTCTCCGGCGCCATATTGGCCACTGCGCCCATCAACAGCCCCCCTGCGCTGCCGCCAAGCGCAACCAGGTTTCGGGGCCGCGTCACGCCGGCACCAACCAAATGTGTTGCCGAGCTGACGAAGTCGGTGAATGTGTTCTTCTTCTTCAGCAGCTTGCCGTTCTCGTACCACAGTCGGCCCAATTCACCACCACCGCGCACGTGGGCCACCACGAACACCATGCCGCGATCCAAAAGGGACAGCCGCGCAATCGAGAAACGGGGGTCTTCACACAACTCGTATGCCCCGTAGCCATAGATCACCGCGGGCGCAGGCAGCTTGAGGTCGGCTCGGTGGATGATCGACAACGGAACCTTCGCACCGTCGTCGGCCACGGCCCAGTCTCGGCGTTCGACATAGTCGTCGCGGCGGTAGTCGCCCAGAACGGGCTGTTCGCGCAGCAGCCTGAGCGCTCCGGTGGCCAGCTCCAGGTCGTAGACCCGCACCGGCGTCAGAAACGACGTCGCACCCACGCGCATCATCGGCGAATCCCAGTTCGGATTGCCACCCAACCCCGCCGACATCAACGGCGAATCAAACGAAATCTCCTCTGGCCGGCCGTAATTGCCGCCAGCGTCGACCGGCCACACCTGGATTCGGGGCAGCGCCTCACGGCGGTAGCTGACCACTACGTGGTTGGCGAACGCATCCACGCCGTCGATGCGTACATCGTCTCGGTGTTCGACCAGTGTGCGTTGCGACGTCGGATCGTCGACGGGCGCCTCCACGAGCGTGAAGTTCACCGCCCCGTCGTTGTGCACGATCAAGAACTTCTGTTCGCCGTTGATCACCGCATGGTCCAGTGAGTACTCCACGCCCTCCCGGCGGGCGAGCACCGTCGTGAACTCTGCCTGCGGGTCGGCCGCGTCGCCGTAGCGGACCTCAGAGGTGACCGCCGAGCCGGCGGCGATCAGGATGTAGGCATCGCTGCGGGTGCGGCCCACACCGAGCCAAAACCGTTCGTCGGGTTCGTGATACACCCGCTCGGCGGCCGCGCCCGAGCCCAGCCGGTACCGCCACACCGTATCGGGGCGCCACGCATCGTCGACGGTCACGTAGTAGACGGTCTGGTTGTCGGCCGCCCACGTCACACCGGCACCGATCCCGGCGATCTCGTCCGGGTGCTGCTCGCCGGTTCGTAAGTCCTTGAACCGCAACGTGTATCGTTCGTCGCCAACGACGTCGACGGAGTAGGCGAGCGTGTGGCCGTCAATGCTGACGCTGGCCGCCCCCAGCGCGAAGAACGTGTGTCCTTCGGCTTCTTCGTTCTCGTCGAGAAGCACTTGCTCACCGGGGATCTCGGTGTGCTCGTCGAACTGGGGAGGGCGCCAGTCATCGGGATCGCCGACCGGACAGCGGCATTGCACCGAGTACTGCTTGCCCTCGAAGCTGCGCCCGTAGTACCACCAGTTGCCACGCCGTGTCGGCACCGAGAGATCGGTCTCCTTCGTGCGGGCCTTGATCTCGTCGAAGATCTGCTGCCGCAGCGGAGCCAAATGCTCGGTCAGCTCCTCGGTGTGGCGATTTTCGGCGGTGAGGTACTCGATGGTTTCCGGGCTGGATTTGTCGCGCAGCCACTCGTACGGGTCGACGAACACATCGCCGTGATGTTCGCGCCGTACTTCGACGCGTTTGGGCTGCGGCGGCTCCGGAGTGGTGGTCACGCTGCCGGGCCGATCCAGTCGTCGAAGCGCAACCCGGAAATCCGTTCGTACGCCTCGATGTAACGCGCCCGAGTGGCGTCGACGACGTCTGGCGGCAGCGCGGGTGGCGGGTCACCGCCGTCTCGGTCCCAGCCGGACTCGGGATCGGTCAGCCAGTTGCGCACATACTGCTTGTCGAAGCTGTGCTGCCTGACCCCCGCCCGGTACTCGTCCGCCGGCCAGTACCGCGACGAGTCCGGCGTGAACACCTCGTCGGCCAGCACCAGCTCGCCTCGTTCGTCGACACCGAACTCGAACTTGGTGTCCGCGATGATAATTCCGTTGCGCACCGCATGGTCTGCGGCCTGGCGGTAGATCCGCAGTGTGGCATCGCGCAGCGCGCCGGCCCGCTGCACGCCGACCAGATCTGCGACCGCGTCGAACGAGATGTTCTCGTCATGCAGGCCGATCTCGGCTTTCGTCGCCGGGGTGAACAGCGGCTCTGCGAACTTACTGGCTTCCACCAGACCGGGCGGCAACTCGATGCCGCAGAGCGCGCCCGTCTTTTGGTAGTCGAGCAGTCCCGATCCGGTCAGATATCCGCGGGCGACGCATTCGACCGGCACCATCTCAAGGCGCCGCACCACCAAAGCTCGGCCCAACACCTCCCCGGGGATCCGCGGATCGTCGGGGGGGCCGGCGAGGTGGTTGCGCGCGTCGACGAAATCGAAGAAGAACACGCTCATCGCGGTCAGAATGCGGCCCTTGTCGGGGATCTGCGAGGCCAGCACGTAATCGAATGCCGAGATCCGGTCGGTGGCGACGAACAGCAGATGGTCGCCATCGATCTCGTAGAGTTCCCGTACTTTCCCACTGCCAAGGTGTCGGTAATCGGTCAGAGCCGGACGCATCGCGTCAGCCTATCGGCATCGCCGGAGGACCCGGCTGTGCTGGGATCGTCGGATGATTACCCGTTACGTGCCATACGCCAGCCGGCCGCATCGGCTGGCCTTTCAGGTCGTCAGCGATCTCGTCGTCATCGCGTGGACCGCGCTGTGGGTGATGATCGGCGTCGCGGTCCACACCGCGATATCGAGGATCGCCGAGGCCGGCCGTCAGGTGGAGACCGGCGCCAACGGCGTCGCGGGGAATCTGGACTCAGCAGGGCACAGCACCAGCAAGGTGCCTCTGATCGGCCATGCGTTGAGCGAGCCGCTGTCCGCGGCGGGTGATGCGGCCCGCGATATCGCCGGTGCCGGTCACAACATCGACACCACGGCGACCTGGCTGGCGGTGCTGCTCGCGCTAGCGGTCGCGGCGCCGCCGATTCTGGCGCTGGCGATGCCATGGCTGTTTCTGCGCGTGCGATTCTTCCTGCGCAAACGCACCCTCGTCGGGCTCGCGGCGACGCCGGCGGGCCAGCAGCTCCTGGCGTTGAGAGCGCTGGCGAACCGGCCACTGCGCCGGCTCGCCACGGTCACTCCTGACCCGGTCGGTTCGTGGCGACGTGATGATCCGTTGGCGATTCGCGGGCTCGCTGCGCTCGAATTACGCGCGGCGGGAGTGGGTTTCGGCGTGCTGAGACGTGCCGAGCGCTGGTGAGAATCAACTGAACCCGAACACCAGGACGACCAGCGCGACGACCTGCAGCCCCAACGCGGCCAACGGGACCGCGATCCCCCAGCGCCGCCTCGCGGTGACGAACGACGCGAACAGCGTCAGCGCGGAGATCACCGGAGCCCCGTAAAACAATACGGTGAACAGGCCCGGCCCGGGCGCCTGGCACGTATTGCCGGTGCAGCCGGAAAGGCTCATCACCCCACCGAGGGCGACGACCAGCACCACGATCGCGACCGGCACGGTCAGCAGGGCAAATGCCCAGTTCAACACCGTCGCGCCGCGCCCGGCACGCTCAGGTGTAGACGATTCGGTGGTGTCGGCATTCGGGTTCATGGCTGCCGGGTACCCCCGGTGCGGGCATGTTGACACCACCAGACACGCCAGAACGTGACGACCGCACCGAACGCAACCAGCAGCCAGGCCGCAACACCGATCCAGAAGAAGACCAGCGAGACCGCCTCCAGCGGCCGCCAGTCGGTCTCGATCCTCATCGCGAACGTCGCGGTCGCATACATGCCGAGCGGGAAGACCATCGCCCACCACACACCCTCGAATGCGGGTCGCAGGTGCCGCACCGTCACGTACACCAGCGGCAGGATCCACAGTGTCGCGACGACCCACGTCACCACGGTCACGGAGCGCACCGCGTCCAGTAGCCAATCCGGTGTCGTGATGCTCAGTGCCGCGTGGTGCAGACGCTCGCCTGCGAGCGTGGCGATTGCCAAGCCGCCCATGAGGATCCAGCTGTGCGGGCGCCAGATGTCGTCCGCGGGCGCCGCCGCGGCTCGCCACAGAATCAACCAGGTCATCACAACGTAAAGGCCGATAGCCGCGACCCAGGTGACCACACCCAGGCCGAACAGCGTCTCCTCGCGCGTGAGAAGCACGATCTGTGCCATCACGATCGCGAGCCCGGAGGTCGCGACGCTGACGAGTTCCCATGCGCCGTTGGCACGGTCGCGCAAAATGGCCCAGCGGTACCGCCGCATGCTGCGGACGGTGAGGGGCACCAACAGCAGCCAAGCCAGCCAGCCGACGTCCGCCGCCGCCCAGATGGTCGCAGGGTGTGCGCCGAATCTGGCACCCAGCACAGTGCAGGCAGCGACGAACGTGAACAACTCGACCAGGACGTTCGGATCGGTGATGTCGTACGGGAAGCGCTGTCGTGCAATAGTTCTCACAGATAGCATCAACACTATCACTGCCAGCATCACAATTCCGATGCCAGCGAGCACATCACTGATCAGGATGTAGCGATGGTCCTCCGCTGAAACCGACAGGATGCCGGTGGCCATCACGACAGCGAACACAGCTGGCGAAGGTTCGACGTCGATCAGACTGAATCCCATTGTGCTGCTACAGGATTGCACCCGGGATATATTTCGCGGCATCCGGGTACCTGTTCACCAGATCCTGGACTGCGGCCACCACCGTGTCGACCTGGCCTCCGGCTGCGCCGACGAACGCACTCCGGTCGGCGAGCGCGTCCTCGAGCGCTGCTCTATCCAGCGGGAGCCGCGAATCGGCCGCCAAGCGGTCCAGTAGATCGGGCTCGGCACCGCGTTCTCGCATCGCCAGGGCGACCGCGATCGCATGCTCCTTGATCACCTCATGTGCCGATTCGCGGCCGGCCCCCGCGCGCACAGCGGCCATCAAGATCCGCGTGGTCGCGAGAAACGGCAAGTAGCGGTTGAGTTCTCGTTCGATGACCGCGGGATAGGCGCCGAACTCCTCGAGCACGGTCAAAAACGTCTCGATCTGCCCGTCGATGGCGAAGAACGCGTCGGGCAGAGCTACCCGCCGCACCACCGAGCAGAACACGTCCCCTTCGTTCCACTGTGCGCCCGCAAGTTCAGCTGCCATCGAGGCGTATCCACGAAGCACCACCTGCAGCCCGTTGACCCGCTCGCAGCTTCGAGTGTTCATCTTGTGCGGCATCGCCGACGAACCGACCTGGCCCGGCGCGAAGCCTTCGGTGACGAGCTCGTGGCCGGCCATCAGCCGGATCGTGTGGGCCAGGGACGACAGCCCGGCGCCGAGTTGCACCAGCGCCGAAGTGACGTCGTGGTCCAGCGAACGAGGGTAGACCTGCCCGACACTGGTCAATATCGCGCCGAAGCCGAGAAATGCCGCGACCCGCTCTTCCAGCGCTGCGAGCTTCTGCGCGTCCCCGTCGAACAAGTCGAGCATGTCCTGACCCGTGCCCATCGGTCCCTTGATGCCGCGTAGCGGGTAACGGTCGATCAGCTCACGCAGCCGCTGCAGCGCGACCAGGGTTTCCTCGGCGGCGGACGCGAACCGCTTGCCCAACGTGGTCACCTGTGCGGCGACGTTGTGGCTACGGCCGGCCATCGCCAGGTCACGGTACTGCGTTGCTCGTTCGGCCAGCCGAGCGGCGACGGCCACCGCGTGGGCGTGCACCACCTCGAGCGAGCGGCGCACCTGCAACTGCTCCACATTCTCGGTGAGATCGCGACTGGTCATGCCTTTGTGCACATGCTGGTGACCGGCCAACGCGTTGAATTCCTCGATGCGCGCCTTCACGTCGTGGCGCAGCACCCGCTCGCGTTCGGCGATCGACTCCAAATCCACTGTGTCCAGCGCGCTTTCGTAGTCGGCAAGCGCAGAGTCGGACACCTCGCCAATCTGTGCGCCCAGCTCGATCTGCGCCCGCAGCACCGCAAGCCACAACCGCCGCTCGGCGACGATCTTGGCGTGCGGCGACCAGATGGCCACCATCTCGTCGCTGGCATAACGCGCGGCCAACACGTTGGGAATCGCCACAACGTGACAGCTTACGGGCGTCGGCGTGACGGCAGGAGTGCCATCAGCGCACTCGCGAACTTCTCCGGCCGGTCGCGCGGGAAGGTTTCGGGATGACTGGCCGCGAGCCGCCCGAGCATTTTCCGCGAACGGACCATCGTGTGGGCCAGCAGCCCCGGGGCGAGTCCGCCGAGCGCAGGCGTCATCGCGACGCCCGCACGGCCATCTCCTGCGTCTGGCCCAGGATCGCCGACCGGGCGCGCCGAAGCGCGGCGCGGTATTCGCGCGGCACGGTGTCGGGCACCGTGAGAATCAGCCGCCAGCGAGCCGGATCGTCCAGCACCGCCCCCAGGAACGCCGAAACAGTCGCCGCACAGACGGCGATCGGGCCGATGGCGGTCAGGTGGGGTGTTCGGCGATGGCATCGCACCCAGTGACGAAGGCTCCTCGAGTCGCAGGGAACTCTGGGCCAGCTAGTGTGATCGCCGTGGTGGGCCGGAAAGCGTTTGCGTACATCGTCTGTTCTGTCGCGTTATTGACGGTCGGTTGCTCTAGTGCCGAATCCTCGGATGCGGCAATATCTTCCACGGGATCGTCAACCAGCCGCATCTCCACGCCATCAGGTCAGTACGTGCTCAAGGGCGAGATCCTGCACAAGTTCAACGAGTCCGGGGGGTCGAACGGCCCACTGGGAGTGCCGATCTCCGACGAGCAGCCTGGTCCAGACGGCGGCCAGTACACCAAGTTCCAAAGCGGAGTCATTTACTGGAAACCCGAGACCGGCGCGCACATCGTGTGGGGCGGCATTCGAACGGCGTGGGAAAACCACGGTGGCGCGGGCGGGCCGCTGGGTTATCCGAGCAGCGACGAACGCGGCATGCCTGGCGGCTGGCAACAGGATTTCGAGCACGGCACCATCGCGTTCACCGATGGTCAATCCCGCGTCGACATCCGCTAGCGCACGGGCGCGAGTGCCTCGACCACGTCGACCAACGCCCCCCACAACGTCGCCCGAAGATCACCGCCGTCATCGACAAGCGACGCCACGATCGCTCCGTCCACCGCGCACATCAACGCCGTCAGCCGGTCGGCGCGCACGCTACGCCCGGACCGCTCGAGCGCCTCGACAATGGCCTCCGTCCGTTCCATCCGTAGCCGGCGCTGGACGTCCCGCAGCCACGGATGACGCGCGCACGCGATGTAGCGCTCGTATCGAGAGATCAGGTGTTCGGTGATCGGCGCGGGCGAATCGTTGAGCAGCAGGTCGACGAGCACGTCGGCGGTGGACTCGACCCCACGACGGCGCCGCGACAGCCGGCCGAGCCTGTGGCGCAGCTGAGCCGCCTCCAGTTCGCCGGTGTACTGGACCGCCTGCACCACCAGATCGTCCAGCGACGAGAAGTAGTACGTGGTCGATGCCAGCGGCAAGCCTGCCCGGCGGGCCACCGCGCGGTGGCGCACTGCATCGAATCCCCCCTCGCACAGCAGCTCGGCGGCCGCGTTGATAAGCGCGCTCCGCCGGCGTTCCCCCTTCGGGGTTACCGCTGCCGTCATACCGTCGATGTTGCCAGTCACATGGTCGTTAAACTGCGGTTCCACACAATCGTTCACCGCCGACGCCGACGCATTGATCGTCGATGGAAAGATGACCGGCATGCCAGACGACCGCGGAGGCGAGCAGCAAAGTAGGCACCCCGGGCGCGAGGAGCAAAACGGGCACCGCGGACGTGAGGAGCAAAACGGGCACCGCGGACGCGAGGAGCAAGATGGCCTGAGCCGTCGAGCGCTGTTGCGACTCGGTGCCGGCGCCGCCGCCGGCGCAGCGGGCGCTTACGCGTTCGGCGCGATGCTCGACTTTGGTCGGTCGACGGCGGTGCCCGGCGTGACGATGACGAACGTCGGCGCACCGTTGGCGCCCCCGCCCCCACCCGACCCCGCGCCCGCGGCGGCCCCCCCGACGATGGTCACCGGTTCGTTCGTGTCCGCGGCTCGCGGCGGCCTTAACACCAACTGGGCCATCGCGCGGCCGCCCGGGCAATCTCACGCGCTGCGGCCGGTCATCGCGCTGCACGGCAAAGGCGGCGACGCAGCCAGCGTGATGGCGGGCGGCGTGGAGCAGGGTCTGGCCCAGCTCGTCGATGCTGGACTGCCCGCCTTCGCGGTGGTCAGCGTCGACGGCGGCGGCAGCTACTGGCACAAACGCGCGTCCGGCGAAGACTCCGGCGCGATGGTGCTCAGCGAACTCCTGCCATTGCTGGGCGCTCAGGGCCTGGACACGTCGCGCGTCGCGTTTCTCGGCTGGTCGATGGGCGGCTACGGTGCGCTGCTGTTGGGCGCGCGACTCGGTGCGGCGCGCACCGCCGCGATATGTGCGGTCAGCCCCGCCTTGTGGATGTCGTACGGCGCGACGGCGCCGGGAGCCTTCGACAGCGCCCAAGACTGGTCTGACAACACGGTGTTCGGGCTGTCCCAGCTGGCGTCCATCCCCGTTCGCGTGGACTGCGGCAACAGCGACCCCTTCTACTCAGCAACCAAGCAGTTCATCGCGCAATTGCCCACACCGCCGTCGGGCGGATTCTCCCCGGGCGGGCACGACGGGGGCTTCTGGAGCGCGCAACTGCCCGCCGAGCTGAACTGGATGGCGCCGCTGCTCGTCGCTTAGAGCCGGATCCGGCCCTCGGCCGCGGCCAACGCGATGTCGCTTCGGAAATGACTGCCAGGCAAGCGAATTGACCGAACGGTTTCGTACGCGGCGGAGCGGGCGGCGGATAGATCTGGGCCGGTGCCGACCACCGACAGCACCCGCCCGCCCGTAGAGACCAGCGCACCGTCGTCGCGGCGCGCTGTCGCGGCATGCAGCACACCGTCGGCGTCGGCGCCGACGATGACGTCACCGACCCGTGGCCGCCCGGGATAGTTCTCCGCGGCCAGCACCACCGTCACGGCCGCACCCGGGCGCCAGCGGGGAGCAGGCTGCTCGGCGAGCCTGCCGGTCGCGGCCGCCTGCAGCATCGCCCCGAGCGGACTGTCCAGCAAAGCCAGTACCGCCTGTGTCTCCGGATCCCCGAAGCGGCAATTGAATTCGACGACGGCGGGGCCCGCCGAGGTGATCGCCAATCCCGCGTACAACACGCCGGAGAATCGGCACCCGCGGCGCACCAGCTCTGCGGCCACCGGCTTGATGATGTCGTCGACGATTTCTTTGGCCGTCATAGCAGGCAGCCACGGCAGCGGCGCGTACGCTCCCATCCCGCCGGTGTTCGGTCCCGAATCGCCGTCGCCGACCCGCTTGAAATCCTGGGCGGGCAACAGCGGCACGACCGTCTCCCCGTCGACGACGCACAGGACCGACACCTCGGGGCCGTCCAGATAGGACTCCAGCAACACCGGGTGGCCCGCGTCGAGCAGGCCGGCGGCATGGGCGCGCGCCTGCGCTCGGTCGGTGGTCACCACCACGCCCTTGCCCGCGGCGAGCCCGTCGTCTTTGACCACCCAGGCCTTGTCGTCGGTGTGTTCGGGTCCGAACCGGTCCAGTGCGGCGTCGAGATTCGCTGGGTTGTCGACGATCTCGCTGCGCGCGGTCCGCACACCGACGGTGGCCATCACGTCCTTGGCGAACGCCTTGGAACCCTCGATCCGTGCGGCCGCCGCCGACGGCCCGAAACATGCGATCCCCGCTGCGCGCACCGCGTCGGCGACGCCGAGCACCAGGGGAACTTCGGGACCGATGACTACGAGGTCGGCGTCGGTGTCGGCGGCCAGCTTGGCGACGGCCTCGCCGGAGGTGACGTCGAGGGCGTGCTGCTCGGCGATCGCGGCCGTGCCGGCGTTGCCCGGTGCGGTGATCAACCCGTCGACTTGCGGGTCGCGCTGCAGCGCGATCAGCAGCGCATGTTCACGAGCACCGGAGCCGATCACCAGGACGCGCACAGTCGACCACCCTAGTAGGCCGCCCCCTCTCGCGAGGACCATACACTTGACTACGGGGTGTATGGTCGAGGGAGAGCCGCAACGAGGAGGTCTGCAATGACGGCAGCGGTCTGTCCCTTCGGCCAGGGCTTCGATTTCACCGACCCCGACGTGCTTCTCCAGGGCATACCGGTCACCGAGTTCGCCGAACTGCGCAAGACGGCTCCTGTCTGGTGGAACGAGCAGCCCGCCGGCAGCACGGTGTTCGACGACGGCGGCTACTGGGTGATCAGCCGCCACGACGACATCAAGGCCATCTCCAAGAACAACGACGTTTGGTCGACGCATGCCAAGGGTGCCGTCATGCGACTTCCGCACGGCACGACGGCCGATCAGCTCGAGCTGACCAAAGCGCTACTCATCAACCACGACCCGCCCGAGCACACGCGGCTGCGCAAGCTCGTCTCCCGTCTGTTCACGCCGCGCGCAGTGGCCGTTTTAGAGGAAAAGCTCGCGATCGCGGCACACGAGATCGTCAGCGCGGCGGCGGAGAAACAGTCCGGAAATTTCGTCGACGACATCGCGATGAGCCTTCCGCTGCAGGCGATCGCCGACTTGCTCGGCGTGCCGGAGGCCGACCGGCAACAGCTGTTCCATTGGACCAACTCGATCATGAACACCGACGACCCGGACTACGAGACGGATTACGCCGCCGCCAACGCCGAGCTGATGGGCTACGCCTACACGATGGCCGAGGAGCGCAGGCGCTGTCCTGCCGATGACATCGTCACTCGGTTGATCGAGGCCGATATCGACGGAGACGTGTTGGAAGACACCGAGTTCGCGTTCTTCGTGATCCTGCTCGCCGTTGCAGGCAACGAAACCACCCGCAATGCCATGACGCACGGCATGAACGCGTTCTTCGACAATCCCGAGCAGTGGGAGATCTTCAAGCGGGAGCGGCCCGACAGCACCGCCGACGAGATAGTTCGCTGGGCCACACCGGTGCACTGCTTCCAGCGAACTGCGTTGGAAGACACCGAGATCGACGAGGTGGGAATTCACAAGGGTCAGCGCGTAGGCCTGTTCTACAGCTCCGCCAACTACGACGAGAGCGTTTTCGACAAGCCGTTCGAGTTCGACATCCGTCGGTCACCCAATCCTCACCTGGGTTTTGGCGGCAACGGCGCGCACTACTGCATCGGCGCGAACCTCGCCCGGATGGAGATCAAGCTGATCTTCGACCAGATCGCCGAGCTCGTCCCCGATATCAGCAAGCTGGCAGAGCCGCAGCGGCTGAGGTCCGGCTGGATCAACGGCGTCAAGGAGCTATCAGTCTCCTACCGTCCGTGAAGTATTACATCAGCACCGGCTATCTCGACACCAAGGAGATCGTCGAGATCGCCAAGGCAGCAGACGATCTCGGCTACGATGGGCTCGGAATTCCCGAGCATGTGGTGAACCTCGAGACGTTGGCGACGCCCTATCCCTACACCAGCGACGGACGCCGGCGCTGGGAGCCGTTCACCGACTGGCCCGACCCGTGGGTGCTCGTCGGCTCACTGGCGCAGTGCACCGAACGGCTGCACTTCGTCACCACCGTCTATGTCGCCGCACTGCGGGACCCATACGTGGCCGCGAAGGCCATCGGAACCGCCGCGCTGCTCTCCGGCGGCCGAGTAGAGCTTGGTCTCGGAGTGGGTTGGTGCGCTGAGGAATTCGAGCTGCTGGGCGCTCGCTTCGCACAGCGCGGCAAGCGCACCGAAGAAATGATCGACCTGATGCGGCAGCTGTGGTCGCCGGGGTGGACCGAGTTCGACAGCGAGTTCTACCGGACGCCGCGGCTGGAGATGTCTCCGCCCGCGCCGCACATTCCGGTGTGGGTCGGCGGTCTCACCGACGCCGCGCTGCGCCGCGCCGCCCGCTACGACGGCTGGGTCGGCGACTTGATCAGCACCGACCGCGCGATCGAGGTTGCGCAGACACTACGCCGGTACCGTGCTGAAAATGGTTTGTCGACAGGCGATTTCGCGGTGCTCGCAGCGCTGGTGGACGCGTTGACCCCAGCCGACTATGCGCGAGCGGAGCAGGGCGGCGTGACGCACATCCTCACAATGCCGTGGATGTTCTACACGGGGCAATCGGCCACGCTGGCCGAGAAGATCGATGGGATGAAGCGATTTCGCCGGGAACTGGGCATCTGAGCAGCGCCCGCGGAGCAGTCGATCTAGCGGTAGTAGATGTCGAGTGTCTGCACCAGACCGTCGTCGTTCAGCACGAAGATGTCGACAGTGTGAATCGTGGTGTCCTCGTTGAGTGGGCTGCTGCCTTGCAACTGCGCCACTTCGATGTTGCCCTGCTCGATGTTTCGCACGATTGACATGCGCACTTGTCCTTCGAAGATGACGTCGTTGTGGAAGTCGGCAATCTCACCGTGGCCATTGTCGGTACCGACAGGATGCGTCAGCGTTGCATCCTCGGCGAACAACGCGAGCAGTGCGGCAGTGTCAGAGTTGTTGACGGCCTCGACATACCGTTGCGCCACACTCATACGTCCTCCGTCTCCCGCCATCCGCCAACGCGTTGCCGCTACAAGTATGTCGAGCGTGGGCGCCATGTACGAAATCGGCCGCAGCCAGCTGACCATACAGCATTACGATGTCCGTATGGTCTGGCTGCGGATTGGCGTCGCCTGATGCGCACACACGGCTGGGGCGGCTCGGCACCGGGCAGTGACGACGAAGCTATCGCGCGCATTCTCGCTGCGGCGGGCAAGGCGATCGACGCGAGCGGCGCAGACATCAGCATCGCCGACGTCGCGCGCACGCTCGGCGTGACGAGGCAGACGGTGTACCGCTACTTTCCCAGCACCGACGCGCTGCTGGCCGCCGCGGCCGTCACCGCCGCGAACGGTGTCCTCGACCGGTTGGCCATCCACCTGGCGGGAATCAGCAACCCGGCCGACGCCGCCGTCGAAGGCATCGCGACCACGTTGGAGTGGCTGCCCGACGAAAAGCACATCGGGCTGCTGCTCTCCCCCGACCGCGCGGCGGCGTTCACTGCCGACGTCACCTCCGACGTCGCGGTGCAATTCGCGCGGACCATGCTCGGCCGCTTCGACGTCGACTGGGCAGCGGCCGGTTTCGACGACGACGAGCTCGACGAACTCGCGGAGTATCTGCTTCGGATCATCCAGTCTTTTGTGATCGACCCGGGCCGCCCGCCGCGGTCCAAGGCGAAACTGCGCCAGTATCTGCGGCGGTGGGTCGCGCCTGCGCTGGGGCATGTCCCGTCCGGCAGCTGACACGTTGGTCGAAGTCACCCCAGCCTCATGCTGATGGCGGTTATATAGAAGCGTGAAGCGACTCAGCGGCTGGGACGCGATGCTGCTCTACAGCGAGACCCCCAATGTGCACATGCACACGATCAAGGCCGGCATCATCGATGTCAGCGGCTTCGACGGCGCCCCTACCATCGAGGTGTTCCGCGAGATCATGCACAGCAGGCTGCCGACGCTTGACCCGATGCGCTTCCAACTGGTCGACATTCCGTTCAAATTCCACCACCCGATGTGGCGCGAACACGTCGACATCGACCTCGAATACCACATCCGGCCGCTAAGGCTGCCCAGCCCGGGCGGCCGCCGGGAATTCGACGAGGCGATCGGCGAGATCGCCAGCACGCCGTTGGATCGCAGCCGGCCGCTATGGGTCATGTACTTCGTCGAGGGCTTCGCCGACGGTACCGTCGGCGTCATCAACAAGGTGCACCATGCGCTGGCCGACGGGGTCGCCTCCGGCAACCTGATCGCCCGCGCCATGGGCCTGCAGGATGCGCCGGCCGACGGTCCCGACTCTTATGTCACCGACCCACCACCGTCACGGTCCGACCTCATGGGCGCCGCGTTCCGTGACCACCTACGCCAGATCGGCCGGATTCCGGCGACCGTGAGCTACACCGCCCAAGGCGTCGGCCGCGTCCGTCGCAGCTCGCGGAAGTTCTCGAAGCTGGCCCGGCCCTTCACGCCGCCGCCGACGTTCATCAACCACACCCTTACCCCGGAGCGCAGGTTCGCCACCGCCACGCTGGCGCTAGCCGATGTCAAGGAAACCGGGAAGCAACTGGACGCCACGATCAACGACGTGGTGCTGACGATCGCGGCCGGTGCGGTGCGCAAGCTTCAGCTGCGTTACGACGGGCGCGCCGACGGACCGCAGCTGGTGTCCGTCCCGGTGAGCATCGACCCCGACCCAAACCGTATTTGGGGCAACAAGTTCACCACTCTGGCTGTCGGAGCGCCCACGCATGTCGCCGACCCGGCCGAGCGCATCCGCCAGGTGCATGCCGCCGCCGTCGACGCCAAGGAAGCGCACCGTCTCATCGGCCCCGAACTCTTCGGGCGGTGGGCGGCCTACTTCCCTCCTGCCCCGGTGGAAGCCATGTCGCAGCGGTTGGCGCAAAGCGAAAAGCAAACCAAGATGCTCAATTTCGTGGTGTCCAATGTTCCCGGCCCGCGCAAGCGCGGCGAGGTCGAGGGCGCCGTCGTGCGGGAGATCTATTCCGTGGGTCCGCTGATCTCCGGAAGCGGCCTGAACATCACGGTGTGGAGTTACGTCGACCAGCTCAGCATCTCTGTGCTCACCGACGGTGTCACGGTCGACGACCCGCACGAAGTCACCGACGCGATGATCGAGGACTTCCGCGAATTGCGACGGGCCGCAGGGCTTTCCGGCGAGTTGACGGTGGTGGCCGACGCGATGCCGCTGGCACCGGCCGCGCATTGACCTTTTCCGCGAGCGTGCGTGTCTGCTGGTCGACACGCCGAGGTTAGCGCCGATTCTGCGCACGCTCGTGACCCGGCGAGCGTGCGCCGACGCGTTAGACGACGGTGAGCGGCAGCGAGCGTCTCGGCTCGAACTCGAACGTGGCGCCGCGGCTGACCTTCGTCACCGACACCTCGTCGAACTCTTTTGCAGCGCTGTCTGTCCGGACGATTCGAGCGGTCCAGTCGGTCTCGGTCCCGTCGACCTCGACGTCGAAGTGCGGGTCGACCGCCATGACGATCGCCCGCAGCGGCCGCGATTCGCCCGGCGAGCACAGCGACAGCCAGGAGCCGTCGTCGTGCGCAGGTGACGAATGCACATGCACCGCACCGGAGTTGAACTCGGCGTTGACGTATGCGGCGGGGTTGAACAGCGGATGCAACTCGAGGACGCGGAGCGCGCCGTCGACGCTCTTCGGCAGGTCCAGCGCCCGGTGGATGCGTTCGGCTGCGACGCCGGCGATACCGATCAGCTGCTTCGTGCAGATGTCGCTCTGCTGCTGCGTGTCTTCGGCGCGCGTCTGCACCGCCAGCGCAAACGACAGGTACAGCAGGTGCATCTGCAGGCACACCTCGTCGGCGATACGGACCAGCGCGGAGTGGGAGAAGGTTGCGAAGTCGAAGTCTGACAACAGCGCCCCGGAGTAGTCGGATTCGCCCTCGTCGTCGGGGTCGATCGCGTCGAGTTCTGTTGCCGCTGCCCGGGTTTGGCGTATCACATCAAGCGCGGGAATCCCGCTGACCGGAGGGTACGATTCGTCGATGATCACTGTCCATCGGCAGTGCGGGTGCTGGTCGGCGGGGACCCGCGGCGGCCGGTGAATGGGGCGGACCTGGGCCTTGGCGTTGGTGGCCACCGCAGTGGCGTCGAACGTCGGGTCCTCGATGTCGTGGCACATGCCGCGCACGTACTCGTCGCCCATCGGCTCGACGTCGAGCAGCGCGCCGCAGTGGTCGAGGTGGAATTCGCCGTGCCAGCGGTCGTGCACGGTGTAGCGGAAATCCATGAACTGCGGCGGCGCGCCGATGTCGAGCTGCAGTCCCTTGAAGATCGTGATTACGTCGTCGCCTTCATAGCGCAGCGCCTTCTGCATGCGCTTGGTGTAGATCGGGCTGCACCCCGCCCACTCCTCGATGGCGATCTGCAGCATCTCCGGGCGCCCGAAAGCCTGGATGCACCAGGCCATTCCGGAGCGGTCGATCAGCTGGCCGATCAGCAGCAGCTCCGGCACCAGCCGGGCGAGCTCCTCGCGGGAAAGGTCCGCGTACCTACTTGTCATGGATGTTCTTGCCGACGTGCATCTGGATGGCGTCGTTGACGTTGTCCTTGCGGTCTCTGGCCGCACCACTTTCCTCTGCCTTCTTGCGCTTCGCGAGAACGCGTTTGAACGCACCGTCGACCTTCGACCCGAGGGGGAAGCCGACGTAGTGGGTGAGGAAGATGGCGATTTCGCGCAGTTCCTCGCGCGTCATCTCCTCGTTGTGCAGAATCGCGGTGGCCTGTACCTCAATCAGCTCTTCCTGAGACTGGGCGGCGAGGACGCCCAGCAGCATCATCCGCCGGTCACGCATCGACAGCCCGGGGCGGCTCCAGATGGTGCCGAAGAGGTGGTCGACGGTCAGCGCGAAGTATTCGCCCGGCACGTCCGGCATCTCCCAGCCGTAGACCTCGTTCATCTTCTCGAGGCCCTTACGCCGCAACTCGTCCATTCCTCACATCCTCCTCGCGCGCGGGGCGGTCAATCCTCATCGGTCGTGTGCGGCACGCCAAGTTCGTCGGCCAGCCGCTCACGTGCGATTGTCGCCAATGGCAACTCCACAGACCTCTCATCACCAAGTGCAAGCGCAAGACTGAGATCCTTCTCGCCGAGAACGCGCGCATGCAGGAAGGGCTGGTACATAAAGCTGTCCTGGTCGATCGGCTTCATGTCGTCGCGGAACATGATCGAGCCAGCACCGCCGGTGATCGCGTCGGTGTGGCGCACCACGCTCCCGAGGTCCTGCAGGTTCAGGCCGCACGCTTCGGCCAGCCGTGACGCCTCACACGCGGCAGCGAACGAAATGTAGTGAAGCATGTTGCGCGCCAGCTTCATCCGTGTGCCTGCGCCGGGCTCACCGGCATGAATCACCACCGACGCCCACGTCGCGAACGGCTCCTTGACCAACTCGAACGCCTCGTCGGTGGCACCGACCATGGTGGCCAAGTCGCCCTTCTTGGCAGCGCGGCCACCACCGCTGACAGGTGCGTCGACGATATGGATGCCTTGGGGTTCGAGCTCTCGGGCGAGGTCGACGGCGGTGCTGTCGCTGATCGTGGAATGAATGGCGATCACCGTGCCGCGCTTGGCTTTTGGCGCCAGCTCGCCCACCACATCGCGGACCTGCTGGTCGTCGAGAACGGTCACGCTGATGACGTCCGCCGCTGCGACGTCGGTGACGCTGTCGCCAGCCTGCGCACCAGCCTCGACCAACGGGGTCATCGCTTCGGCGCGAATGTCGAAGACGACCAGACCGCCGGGCCAGTCCACCATGCGCCCCGCCATCGGCGCGCCCATATTCCCCAGTCCGATGTAGCCGAGCTTGACGTCTTGCTCACTCATGATCTGATGATCTGCCCTCCGTCGACATTGAAGATCTGCCCGGTGATCCACCGCGCCTCGTCGGACAGCAGAAACAGGCACATTCCGGCCAGGTCCTCCGGCGTGCCCATGCGGCTCAACGGGATTCCTTTCACGATGTCGGCGACCATCTCCTGAGGCGTTGTCGTGCGCGTCGCCTCGGTGTCGATCGGCCCCGGTGCGATCGCGTTGATCCGGATGTTCATCCCGCCAAGCTCACGCGAAAGTTGTTGGGTCAGACCGTTGATGCCTGTTTTGGCCAACCCGTAGAAATTCGAGTACAGCCACGCCGCAGTCGACGACTGGTTGACGATCGCACCCCCGCCACGCTTGGCCATCTTCTTGTACACCGCACGGGTGCATACCAGCGCGCCGTCGAGGTTCACGCTCATGAACTTCTTGTAGTAGTCCCAGTCGACGGTGATTAGGAAGTCCAGTTTCATGCCGCCGTAGATCGCGGCGTTGTTGACCAGGTAGTCGATGCCGCCGAACTCGGCCAGCGCCGCGTCGGCCATAGCTTTGGCCGACGCCGGGTCGGATACGTCGACCGGGATGTGGAGCGCGGTACCGCCGTCGGCGACGATCTGCTTGGCCACACCCTCGCCGGCCTCGGCGTTGATGTCAGCCACCACCACCGCTGCGCCCTCGCGGGCCAGCGCCTCGGCGTACGCCTGCCCGATGCCGCCACCCGAGCCGGTGACGATCGCCACCTTGCCGTTGAACCTCATTGCGGTAGTCACTAGATCGCCTCGGCGACGAGCTTGGTTTCCAGGTATTCCTCGAAGCCGGCCAGTCCCATCTCGCGGCCGACACCGGACTGCTTGTAGCCGCCGAACGGCGCGTCGCCGGAGTACCAGACACCGCCGTTGACGTTGATCGTGCCGGTCCGGAAGCGCGATACCACCCAGTTGACCCGCTCGGGATCGGCACCGAACACCGTGCCGGACAAGCCATATGGCGAGTCATTCGCAATGCGGACGGCGTCGGCGTCGCCGTCGTGCGGAAGCACCACGAGCACGGGTCCGAAGATCTCCTCGCGGGCGACGCGTGCGTCGTTGGTCAGTCCGGTGATCACCGTCGGCTCGACGTAGAAGCCGGCGGTCTTGTCCGCCGGGCGGCCACCGCCGCACGCGAACGACCCGCCCTCTTCGGTTGCCAGATCCAAATAGCCTTCGACGCGCTCGCGTTGGCGCGCTGAGATCAATGGCCCGCAGATGGTCGCCGGACTGGTCGGGTCCCCGGGCGCCAGGCCCGCCATCGTGCCCGCCGCGGCAGCCACCGCTTCGTCGTAGCGCTCGCGCGGCACGACAAGGCGCGTGGTGATCGCGCAGCCCTGACCGGCGTGGGTGGCAACGGTGAACGCCGCCACAGCGGCCGCGGAAGAGAGGTCCGCGTCGTCGAGCACGATGAACGCCGACTTGCCGCCGAGTTCGAGAAACACCTTCTTGATGGTCTGCGACGCAGCCGCCATCACGGCGCGACCCGTCGCAGTAGACCCGGTGAACGACACGAGGTCGACGCGCGGGTCCTCGGAAAGTTGCGCGCCGAGCCGGTGGTCTCTGGAAGTCACGATGTTGACCACTCCGGCCGGAATGTCGGTCTTCTCCGCGATGATTCGGCCCACTTCTGCTGCGCACCACGGCGTGTCGGGGGCAGGCTTCAGCACGACGGTGTTGCCTGAGGCCAGCGCTGGTCCCAGCTTGGCGAAGTTGATCTGGTGCGGGAAGTTCCACGGCGTGATCGCACCGACCACACCGAACGGCTCGCGCACAACGGTGCGCTTGGACTTGATGCCCAGCGGCGACGCCACCGGAAGTTCGGTAGCCCACTGGAATGCTTCTGCGGTGTCGGTGGCGAACGCGAGATCGTCGACGGGTCCCTGTAATTGGGCGCTGTGCGTAAGCGCGACGGGCGCACCGACCTCGGCGACAGTGAGTTCTCTCAGTGTCTCGATCTCGTCGTTGAGGGCATCGCGCAATTGCCTCAGGCAGTGCACCCGCAGCGCTACATCGCGCGACCAGTCGGACTCGTCGAACGCGACGCGCGCGGCACCGATGGCGCGGTCCATGTCGGCACGGTCGGCGTCGGCGGCCTCACCGAGCGGCTCTTCGGTCGCCGGGTTGAACGTCGCGAACGTTCCGCCGGCCGCTGGAGCCAGCTCGCCGTCGATCAACAGCTCCGTCACCTTCGTCGACGCCGAAGTCGTCATGCACGTCTCCTGGACAAGTGTCTTGTTTGCCTATTCTGCACAGTAGTTCTCAGGCCTGGCAATAGCAAGCAGCGGCACTTCTAACCATTCTGAACTGCTCTATTGTGCAGCCTATCAACTGTGCGATATCTTGGACACATGTCCAGCGAAGTTGTCGCCCGCGAAACCGAGCTGGGTGAGCGTCGGCGCAACCGCCGTCAGGCAGAAACAATCCGGAAGGTCCTCGACGCGGCAGTCGAACTGCTGCGCGAGTCGTCGTATTCGGACCTGACCATGCGCGCAGTTGCGGCACGGGCGGGCGTGGCGCCTGCGACGGCATACACGTACTTCTCGTCGAAGAACGCGTTGATCGCGGAGGTGTATCTGGGCCTGGTGCGCGCGGTGCCGCTGTTCACCGACGTCAACCAGACCACGCAGCAGCGTGTCACAGCGCAACTACGGGAGCTGACCCTCCTCGTTGCCGATGAGCCCGAACTTGCTGCGGCGGCGACAACCGCGCTGATGGGTGACGAGGCCGAGGTTCGTGAAGTTCGCGACAAGATCGGCATGGAGGTGCGCCGCCGGATCACGTCGGCGCTGGGGCCGGGCGCCTGGCCCGAGGTGCTGACGGCGCTGGAGATGATCTTCTACGGCGCTCTTGTGCAGGCCGGCACCAAGTCCGTGACGTACTACCAAATGGCCGACCGGCTCAACAGCGTCGTCGCGCTGATCATGGGAGGCGCCCAACGATGACACTCAATCCCTACGACTACGACTTTCACGAAGACCCGTACCCGGTGTACAAGCGGCTGCGCGACGAGACGCCGCTCTATCGCAACGACGAACTCAACTTCTGGGCGCTGTCACGGCACGCCGACGTGCTGCATGGATTCCGAAACAGCACCGCGCTATCGAACTCCCTTGGTGTATCACTGGATCCGGTATCCCGGACCCCAGAGGCATACCGCGTGATGTCGTTTCTCGCGATGGACGATCCGGGACACCTGCGACTGCGCACCCTGGTGTCCAAAGGCTTCACACCGCGGCGCATCCGCGAACTGGAACCGCGGGTCACCGAACTGGCCGTGCAACACCTGGACAGTGCGCTCGAAGCCGAAACCTTTGACTACATCGCCGAATTCGCAGGCAAGCTGCCGATGGACGTGATCTCGGAACTGATGGGTGTGCCCGAGCCGGACCGAGCCCACATTCGCGAGCTTGCCGACGGCGTGATGCACCGCGACGAAGGCATGGCCGACGTACCCGCCTCGGCGATCAAGGCGTCGGCCGACCTGATGGTCTTCTACGCCGACATGGTCAGCCAACGCCGCAAGAAACCGTACGACGACCTCACGTCGGCTCTCCTGCAGGCAGAGATCGACGGTGACCGGCTCGCCGACGAAGAGATCATGGCTTTCTTGTTCCTGATGGTGGTCGCCGGCAACGAGACCACCACCAAACTCCTTGCCAATGCGGCATATTGGGGGCACGAGAACCCCGAGCAGCTCGCACCGGTCTACGACGATCACGCTCTGATTCCGCTGTGGGTCGAGGAGACGTTGCGCTACGACACGTCGAGTCAGATCCTGGCGCGCCAGGTGGTCGAAGACCTCACGATGTACGACACCACCATACCGGCCGGCGACACGATGCTTCTGCTTCCGGGGTCGGCCAACCGGGACGACCGCGTGTTCGAGGACGCCGACGAGTACCGCATCGGTCGCGAGATCGGTTCGAAACTGGTGAGTTTCGGCAGTGGCGCACACTTCTGCCTCGGTGCGCACCTGGCCAGGATGGAAGCTCAGGTAGCTCTCACCGAGCTGC
>DATBFF010000151.1:0-22246 GCA_036558625.1 Mycobacterium sp.
CGAGCTTTTTGAGCTGGTCGGGGCGAAACCGCGCCGCCGCCTCGGCCAAGTCCTTTTCGGCTGTGGCCCGGGCGGGCTCGTCGATCCAGCAGGGCAGCTTGGCCAGGAAGTCGCGGATCACCGTGACGTGCTCGGCGCCGATCAACCCGCCGGCCTGCCCGGCGGCGGTGTGCTCCAGGCGCGGCACCAACAATTCCCCGGTCAGCGCGCGCCGCGGGGCCAGGTCGGCGGCTTCTTCGATGCGCCGTTTGGCCTCGGCGCGGCTGATCCGCAGCCGGTCGGCCAGCACGTGGGCGGGCTTGTCCCCGAGCTCCTCGACGGTGCCGTGGCACGCCAGCTCGTTGATCAACTCGTGGACCAACCCCGGCAGCCGGCGCAGCACGGTCTCGTGACGTTCCAGCAACGCGGCACGTTCTACGGTGGACAACCCGCTGTAATCGACAGCGGCGATCTTGTCCAGGACAGCGTCCAGCGCGTCATAGCCGGTCTGGCTCTGGACGAACGCCGTCGAACTCATACCACAAACGTAGTGACACCCACCGACAACCAGGCCGACAACACCTGCCGCACAAGGCAATTCAGGCAGAGTTATCCACACCCGCCGATTCATCCACAGGCGTGCCATACAACAGGAACCGGCGCCTTGACAACCGATCGCAAGCGGGCTAGCGGGCCGGCGAATACTCTGATGCGATGCCCGCAGTCGACGACGACCCTCCGTTCGACGCGGATGCGCTGCGCCAGAAGTACGCCGCTGAGCGCGACCGGCGTCTGCGTGCGGACGGCATCGACCAGTACGTCGAGATCGCCGGGCAATTCGCCGCCTACGCCGACGACCCATGGGCCGACCCGCACTTCTCGCGTGAGCCCAAGGGCGACGACGTCGACGTCGCCATCGTGGGCGCGGGCTTCGGCGGCCTGCTCACCGGCGCCCGGCTGCGCGAGTTCGGGGTAGAGGATCTTCGGCTGATCGACAAAGCCGCGGACGTCGGCGGCACATGGTACTTCAACCGCTATCCCGGGATCGCGTGCGACGTCGAGTCATACGTCTACATGCCGCTCTTGGAAGAGACCGGGTACATCCCCACCGAGAAGTACGCGAAGGGGCCGGAGATCTTCGCCCATTGCCAGCGCATAGCGAAACACTACGACCTGTACCGCGACGCATGCCTGCAAACCGAGGTGAACCAAATACGTTGGGACTCCGATGATTCCCAATGGATTGTCACAACCAACCACGGCGATGCGATCAGGGCCCGGTTCGTCTCGATGGCCAACGGCTACCTGAACAAACCCAAGCTTCCGGGCATCCCGGGAATCGCGACATTCCGGGGCCACACCTTTCACACCAGCCGCTGGGACTTCGGCTACACCGGCGAGGAACTCGAAAAACTGGCCGACAAGCGCGTCGGGATCATCGGAACGGGTGCCACGGCGATTCAGTGCGTTCCGCGATTGGCGGCAGCGGCGCTGCGGCTGTTGGTCTTTCAGCGCACACCGTCGTCGGTGGATGTCCGCGCAAATCGGCCGACCGACCCGCAGTGGGCGGCTGGCCTGAAAGCGGGATGGCAGCGTGAGCGCATCGAGAACTTTCAACTGCTGACCAACGGAGGGCAAGCCACAAAGGATCTGGTCGACGACGCGTGGACAAGCATCACCAAGAAGCTCCCCGTGATGCGCCAGCGCACCGCCGACGACCGCAGCCCCGCAGACCTGGCTCGGGTGACCGAGCTCGCGGATTTCGCGAAGATGGAGGAAGTCAGGGCTCGGGTCGACGCGATTGTGGCCGACCGGGACACCGCCGAGGCGTTGAAGCCCTGGTATGGCTATTACTGCAAGCGGCCGTGTTTTCACGACGAGTACCTTGACGCGTTCAACCGCAGCAACGTGACGCTCGTCGACACGCGCGGCCTCGGAGTCGAACGCATCACCGAGAACGGCGTGGTGGTCGACGGGGTGGAGTACGAGCTCGACTGTCTGATATTTGCGACCGGCTTCGAGGTCGGCACCGACTATTCGCGGCGCACCGGCTTTGAGGTGATCGGCCGCGACGGACTGTCGCTCACCGACAAGTGGGCCGACGGCGTACGCACCTTCCATGGGCTGCATGTGCGCGGATTCCCGAACCTGTTCGTGGAAAGCATTGCGCAGTCGGGCTTTACCGTGAACTTTCCGTATCTTCTCGATGTCCAGGCCAGCCATGTCGCGTGGGTGATCGCGTCGGCTCTCTCCCGGGGAATCGTGGAGGTCGAGGCGTCGGCTACGGCTGAAGGTGCATGGGTGGACACCGTCATGGAGAGGTCCGCGTTGGTCGCCGAGCGCCGAAAAGCGTGCACGCCCGGCTATTACAACCGCGAGGGCCGCGTGGACGACCGAACGCAGCAGGGCAGCTTCTTCCTCGGCGGACCGACGGAGTATGCCGACATCTTGGCGAGGTGGCGCGCTGATGGCGGGCTCGACGGGCTCGAGCTTCGCAGCGAGGAGACCGTGCCGCGCGGGTCGTGACAATTTACATACACTCTGGTATGTATCGTGGGGTGACGACTTCGGCCCGGCCGGCCCGGCGCACCCAGGAACAGCGCAGCGCCGAGACGCGCGCCCGGTTGCTAGACGCGACCATCGACTGCCTGGTGCAGTACGGCTACAACGGCACGACGACGCCGCGTGTCGCCGAGATGGCAGGCGTGACGCGAGGCGCCCAGGTGCATCACTTCGGGTCCAAGAACGACTTGGTGATCGCCGCTCTACAGCACCTCGCCGCCAAACGCGCCGCGGCAGTGGTGGGCAACGTCGGAGACCTGACTAGCGCGAAGGACCCCGTCGGGCAAGTCCTCGAGCTGCTTTGGGACGTCCATCAGGGGCCGATGTTCATTGCGGCGGTGGAACTCTGGGTCGCCGGCCGAACAGATCCCGCGCTCGGGCGTGAGGTCGCCAAGTTCGAGTCGATCGTCGCGAACAACCTGACGACGGCCGTGGGCGAATTCGTGCCGGGCCGGATTCACAAGCCGATGCTGGAATTCCTGTACACAGCCATGGACGCACTGCGCGGGATCCTCATCGCCAGCTTCGTCGACGCCGACCCGTCGCGTGCGCGGCGACGGTGGGACCGCGCGACACCCAACCTGCGCCGACTCGCAGCGCCGCTGGTCGCGGAGTGGACGGCGGGTTGATTACTTACATGCAACTATGTATGTTTTGGTGCGGATCGAGGAGGTAGAGGTGGCCAACAAAGTGGGCAACAGGGTCTATGTCGTCGGGGTGGGCATGACGAAGTTCGAGAAACCAGGCCGTGCACGCGAGGAGCGAGAAAACGGCCGCCGGGAGGACTGGGACTACCCGGACATGGCCCGGGAGTCGGGCACCAACGCGTTGGCCGACGCCGGGATCGACTACAAGCAGATCGAACAGGGCTACGTCGGCTACGTGTACGGCGAGTCGACGAGCGGCCAGCGCGCGCTCTACGAGCTGGGCTTGACCGGCATCCCGGTCGTCAACGTCAACAACAACTGCTCGACCGGGTCGACGGCCCTGTACATGGCCGCGCAGTCGATCCGCGGCGGCCTGGCCGACTGCACCATCGCGCTGGGCTTCGAGAAGATGAAGCCTGGCTCGCTCGAAGCCACCTGGGGTGATCGCACCAATCCCATGGACAAGCAGATCCTCGCCCTGGCCGAAATAGCGGAGTTCGCATTCCCCCCGGCGCCGTGGATGTTCGGGGCTGCCGGGCGCGAGCACATGAAGCAATACGGCTCCACCGCAGAGCATTTCGCGAAGATCGGCTACAAAAACCACAAGCACTCAGTGAACAACCCGTTCGCACAATTCCAGGAGTCCTACACGATGGACGACATCCTGGCGTCGCGGATGATCTACGACCCGCTGACCAAGCTGCAATGCTCGCCCACCTCCGACGGTTCAGGGGCCGCAATCCTCGCGTCGGAGGCGTTCGTCGACCAGCACGATCTGGCGGGCCAGGCGGTCGAGATCGTCGGGCAGGCAATGACCACTGACTTCGAGAACACGTTCGACGGAACCGCCAAGGGCATCATCGGCTACCACATGAACGTGGCTGCCGCACAACATGTTTACCAGCAGTCGGGGCTGGGTCCGGAAGACTTCCAGGTGATCGAGTTGCACGACTGCTTCTCCGCCAACGAGCTGTTGCTCTACGAAGCTCTGGGCCTGTGCGGCGAGGGCGAAGCACCCAAGCTGATCGACGACGACGACACCACCTATGGGGGACGGTGGGTGGTCAATCCGTCGGGTGGGTTGATCTCCAAGGGCCATCCGCTGGGCGCGACCGGGCTGGCTCAGTGCGCGGAGCTGACGTGGCAACTGCGGGGCAAGGCCGACGCGCGGCAGGTCGACAACGTCAGCGCCGCATTGCAACACAACATCGGCCTCGGCGGCGCCGCCGTCGTCACCGCATACCAACGCGCAGATCGGAGCAACTGATGGGACATATCGAAGCCGAACGCGAACTGCCCGCACCGGTCGATGCGGTCTGGGCACTGATCTCGGACCCGTCGAGCTGGGCTGACTGGTTCACCATCCACGAAAAGTGGATCACCGACCCGCCCGCGACACTGGCTGCGGGAAGCCAACTCTCGGCCAAGATCGTGATGCTCGGCATGGCCAACAAGATCGACTGGACCGTCGACGCCGTCGAGGCGCCGCGACGGCTGACGATGAGCGGCACCGGTATGGCGGGCGTCAAATGCTCGTTCACGTTCACCCTGGCGCCGGCTGCTGACAACGCGACGCGGTTCACGCTGTCGGGCGACTTCGAGGGCGCACTGATCAAGGGCGCACTGGGCAAGGCTGTCGAAAAGGACGGCGCCAAGCAACTCGACACGACGCTCGAGCAGTTGACCGAGCTGGCGACCACCCATGCCTGACGATCTCGCCTTCGACGACAGTCATCTCGACGAGTGGAGCGATGAGGAGCGCTTCGAGGTCACTCGCGAGCGCATCGCCGACTACGCCGCGGCCACCAATGATCCGATCGATGTTCACCGCCGCGGCGATATCGCACCTCCGGTGTTCGCGATCGTGCCGGTATTCCAGGCGCTGATGGTTCCGGCCGTCGATGTGATGCCGGTAGAGCTGGTGCCACGAATCGTGCACGGCGAGCAGGATTTCCATTTTCACCGGCCGATCTATCCCGGCGACGCGCTGGTGTCGCGGGCGAAGATGATTGGCTACGAGGGGTTGGAGAAGGGAACCCGGTCGGCGATTCTGCTCGAATGCCGTACCGAGGACGGCGAACTCGTCAACGAACAGTACGTGACCACGTTCGTGCGCGGGTTCAATGCGGACAAAGCGGTCGGGGAGCTGAGCCCCAGCCACAAGCTCGACGACGCGTTACATCAGCAGGCGCCACTGGCGAAGGCGCACGCGCACGTCGACCTCGACCAGACGTTCCGGTATTCCCCGGCGTCAGGGGATCCGATGCCGATCCACCTTGACGAGGACATCGCCAAGTCCGCGGGGCTGCCAGGCATCATCGCCCACGGTTTGTGCACGATGGCGATGACGTCGTGGGGTGTGCTCAGCGAAGTCGGCGGCTCGGACGTCAAGCGTCTCAGGCGGTTTGCGGTGCGGTTCGCCAAGATGGTGCTGCCCGGCGACGACCTCGAGACCCGGATCTGGAAATCCGGTGAGAATGAAGGCATCACGACCTACGCATTCGAGACCGTGCGCGGCGAGGACTTCGTGATCACAGACGGCCTTGCGGAACTAGCGGAGGAATAAGCCATGGGTGTGCTTGAGGGCAGGGTAGCCGTAATCACCGGGGCCGGTCGCGGCATCGGCCGCGAACACGCATTGCTGTTTGCCAGAGAAGGCGCGGCCGTCGTCGTCAACGACCTCGGCGGTGACAACGCCGGGGAGGGCTCCGACGCGGGACCGGCGCAGGAAGTCGTCGACGAGATCGTCGGCGCGGGCGGCCGCGCAGTCGCCAACACCGACAGCGTCGCGGACTGGTCCGGTGCGAAAGGCGTTGTGCAGCAGGCGATCGACGAGTTCGGTCGTCTCGACGTACTGGTCAACAACGCGGGGATTCTGCGTGACTCGTTCATCGCCGGCATGGACGAGCCGCAATGGGATGCGGTCATTGCCGTTCATCTCAAGGGCCATTTCGCGATGCTGCGCCACGCCGCCGAGTACTGGAAGGCGCAATCCAAGGCGGGCGATCAGCCCAACGCTGCTGTGATCAACACGGCGTCAGGATCGGGGACGACGATCCCCAACCCCGGCCAGGCGAACTATGGTTCGGCAAAGGCCGCCATAGCCGCGCTGACGCTCATTGCCGCGGAGGAACTCGAACGGTACGGCGTGCGCGTCAACGCGATTGCGCCTATCGCCCGGACCCGGCTCACCCTCGCCACACCGGGAATGGGCTCACTGATGGACGAGCCCGAGGACGGTGAACTCGACCTGTTCAGCCCGGCAAACATCTCACCGCTGGTCGCTTACCTCGCGACGGAGAAGTGTACGGTCACCGGTCGCGTGTATGCCGTTCAGGGCGGTGCGATTTCACGGTTGTCCGGCTGGCACGACGTCGAGACCATCGAGACCGATGCGGCGTGGACGATCGACGACATCACTGCCCGGCTGCCCAGCTGACCGAAGGAGCACACCGATGATCGAATGGTCCGAAGGCGATCTGCTGATGCGCGACGCGGTACGGGCGTTCATCGCCAAGGAGCTGCGGCCGAACGTCGACGCGCTGGAAAGCGGCGAGATGACGCCGTACCCGATCATCCGAAAGCTGTTCAGCGAGTTCGGTCTTGACGCGCTGGCGGCCGAAGCGGTCAAGGGCATGCTGGACCGCGAGCGTGCGCGCCAGGAGAGCGGCGGACAGCAGTCGAGCAGTGGGGGCGCCAGCCCGAGCGCGAACGTCGGTGGTATCGGCGAGCAGGCGTCGATGGCGGCGATCATGATCAGCGAACTCGCCGGCGTGAGCCTCGGTACTGTCGCCGCTCTGACCGTCAGTCT
This sequence comes from Mycobacterium sp., assembly GCA_036558625.1. Classification (GTDB taxonomy): domain Bacteria; phylum Actinomycetota; class Actinomycetes; order Mycobacteriales; family Mycobacteriaceae; genus Mycobacterium. The sequence continues at coordinate 7,000 of DATBFF010000151.1, forward strand.
GGGTCTCGGGGCTGCGACGATCGCCGCCCGCGGCACTTTGGCCCAGAAAGAGCGCTGGCTGCCGCCGCTGGTGACGATGGAAAGGGTTGCAGCGTGGGCGATTACCGAGCCGGACTCCGGTTCGGACGCGTTCGGCGGGATGAAGACCTACGTCCGGCGTGACGGCGACGAGTATGTCCTCAACGGACAGAAGACGTTCATCACCAACGGCCCGTACGCGGACACGGTCGTTGTCTACGCCAAATTGGACGATGCGTCCGTCGCCGACAAGCGCGACCGCCCGGTGCTCACCTTCGTTCTCGACTCAGGCATGCCGGGCTTCATCCAGGGCAAGCCGTTCAAGAAGATGGGCATGCACGCGTCGCCGACGGGCGAATTGTTCTTCGACAACGTCCGCCTGAGCCGAGACCGGCTGCTCGGTGAAACGGAAGAACACAAAGGCGGCGACGGCCGGGAGAGCGCGCGCGCGAGTTTCGCCGGAGAGCGCATGGGGATCGCCTTGCTGTCGATGGGCATCATCAACGAGTGCCACCGGCTGTGCGTCGACTATGCGAAAAGCCGCACGCTGTGGGGTCGCAACATCGGCAACTTCCAGTTGATCCAGCTCAAGCTCGCGAAGATGGAGATCGCCCGAGTCAACGTGCAGAACATGGTGTTCTCGACGCTGGAAATGATCAGAGCGGGCAAGCTGCCCACCCTCGCCGAGGCGTCTGCGATGAAGCTGTACAGCTCGGAGACTGCCACCGAGGTCGCGATGGATGCTGTGCAGCTTTTCGGCGGCAATGGGTACATGACCGAATACCGGGTGGAACAGCTTGCGCGCGACGCGAAGTCGTTGATGATCTACGCCGGCAGCAACGAGATCCAGGTTACGCACATCGCGAAAGAGCTGCTGAAATAACTGCGCGCACGTTTCGGCAGCGGCTCCAGCGGGCAGTGCTCCTGAGGAAACAAAGGAGCGCAGCCATGAACCTGGGCGATCTCGTGGGTTTGGTTGAAAGGCCGATCGCCGCGGTGTCCAACCTTCTCAACACGCCCAACTCCGCTGGTCGGTACCGTCCGTTTTATCTGCAGAACGTGGTGGACGCCATACAGGGCCACACGCTGGAGCAAGCAGTCCAGGGCAAGGTCGTCCTGATCACGGGCGGCTCGTCAGGCATCGGCGAGGCGACCGCCAAGAAGATCGCCCGGTCACGCGGCGACGTGGTGCTCGTGGCCCGGACACAGGAGAAGCTCGACGCGGTCGCCGACGACATCCGTGCCGACGGCGGCACCGCGCATACCTATTCGTGCGATCTTTCGGACATGGACGCGATCGCGGCGATGGCCGACAAGGTGCTTGCCGATCTCGGTCGGGTGGACATCCTCATCAACAATGCCGGCCGGTCGATCCGGCGGTCTTTGGAGCTGTCCTACGACCGGATCCACGACTACCAGCGCACCATGCAGCTCAACTATCTCGGTGCCGTACAGCTGATCCTCAAATTCGTTCCGGGTATGCGTGAGCGGGGCTTCGGTCAAATCATCAACCTGTCGTCGGCCGGGGTGCAGACCCGAGCCCCGCGGTTCGGCGCCTACATCGCCAGCAAGGCTGCTTTGGACACGCTGTGCGACTCATTGCAGGCTGAAACCGTCAGCGACGGAGTGAGATTCACGACTGTGTACATGGCGCTGGTGAAGACGCCGATGATCAGCCCGACGAAGGTATATGACAGGTTTCCCACGCTCACGCCCGACCAGGCGGCGGGGGTGCTTGCCGATGCGATCGTCAACCGGCCACGCCGGCTCAGCCCGCCGTTCGGTCAATTCGCTGCCGTCGCCGACGCGGTCAACCCGCTGATCATGGATTTAGTGCGCAACCGCGCTTTCACGATGTTCGACGACTCGGCGGCAGCGCAGGGCGACGAGTCAAAGGACGTCAAATTCGACAAACGCAGCGAGGCCTTCGTCCGGGCGACGCGCGGAATCCACTGGTAGGTCCAACATGAGTCTTCCCGAGGCAAGCGCCGACACGCACGTCGTCATCACCGGGGCGTCGTCGGGGATCGGCACCGAACTGGCCCGCGGGCTCGCGCGTCGTGGCTATCCGCTGCTTTTGGTGGCTCGGCGCCGCGAACGACTTGTCGAACTCGCCGACGCCGTGCGCGAGGAGCACGCGGTCAGAGCCGACGTGCTGCCACTTGACCTCGCCGACGGGGCTGCGCGCGCCGAACTGGCCGAGCGCATCAGCCGCGATCCCGTCGCGGGGCTGTGCAACAGCGCAGGCTTCGGCACCAACGGGCCGTTTCACACCCTGCCCGTCGAGCGTGAGCGCGAAGAGGTCGTACTCAACGCGCTCGCGCTGATGGAGCTCACCCACGCCGCATTGCCCGGCATGGTCGACCGCGGCACCGGCGCGGTGCTCAACATCGCGTCTGTGGCCGGGTTTCAGCCGATGCCCGGCATGGCGGTGTACTCCGGCACCAAGGCGTTCGTCCAGACCTTCTCCGAGGCGGTTCACGAGGAACTGCACGGCACCGGAGTGTCATGCACGGTGCTGTGTCCGGGCCCGGTGCCCACGGAGTGGGCCGGCATCGCCGATGCTCAGCAGTGGAGCATCGGGCTTGCTCAGGTTTCGCCCGCCGACGTCGCAGAGGCGGCGATCGGCGGAATGATCGAGGGGAAACGCAGCGTGGTTCCCGGGCTGGTGCCCAAGGTCATGAGCGTCGGCGGCAGGTTCACCCCGCGCACCTTCCTGCTGCCGGCGTTGCGACTGGGCCAGAGGCTGCGCCGCTAGGTGCTAGCGTCCTGGAATGGCAGTCAGCGATTCCAAAGAAGTGGTCATCGAGGCGAGCCCGGACGAGATTCTCGACGTGATCGCCGACGTCGAGTCGAGTCCCAAGTACACCTCCGCACAGCAGTCCGCCGAGGTCGTCGACACCTACGACGACGGACGGCCACGGCAAGTCAAGATGAAGGTCAAAAGCGCGGGTATCAGCGACGAGTGCGTCGTCGAATACAGCTGGGCCGACAACGAGGTGAGCTGGTCGTTGGTCAGCTCGAAACAGCAGAAGGCTCAAGACGGCAAGTACATCCTCACGCCCGACGGTGAGAAGACCCGAGTCCGCTTCGAGCTCACCGTCGACCCGTCGGTTCCACTGCCGGGGTTCGTCATCAAGAAGGCCATCAAGGGCGCGATGAACGACGCCACCGACGGCTTGCGGAAATACGTCGTCTCGCTGAAATAGGGCGGCGGCTAGTCTCGTCGGGTGACCAACAGCGGACCCCTGGCCGGGGTGAAGATAATCGAATTGGGCGGTATCGGGCCCGGGCCGCACGCGGCGATGGTGCTCGCGGATCTGGGCGCCGACGTGGTGCGGGTTCGACGGCCCGGCGGCATGGCGATGCCGCGAGAAGACCGTGACCTGATGCACCGCGGCAAGCGCATTGTCGACCTCGACGTGAAGGGCGAGCCGGGCAAGCTGCTCGAGCTGGCGGCCAAGGCGGACGTGCTGCTGGATCCGTTCCGGCCGGGGACCTGCGAACGCCTCGGCATCGGCCCCGACGAGTGTGCGGCGGTCAATCCCCGGTTGATCTTCGCCCGGATGACCGGTTGGGGTCAGGAGGGGCCGCTGGCGTCGACGGCCGGCCACGACATCAATTATTTGTCGCAGACTGGGGCGTTGGGGTCGATGGGCTACCGGGACCGGCCGCCGTTACCGCCGATGAATCTGGTGGCCGACTTCGGCGGCGGCTCAATGCTGTTGCTGATCGGCATCGTTGCCGCCCTCTACGAGCGCGAGAAGTCGGGCAAGGGGCAGGTGATCGACGCCGCGATGGTCGACGGGGTCAGCCTGCTGGCCCAGATGCAGTGGACGATGAAAGCGGTCGGCACCCTGAGCGACGAGCGCGAGTCAAGCCTGCTCGACGGCGGCGCCCCGTTCTACCGGACGTATGAGACCTCGGACGGCAAGTACATGGCGGTGGGTGCCATCGAGCCGCAGTTCTTCGCGCAGCTTCTGGCGGGGCTCGGATTGTCGGCCGAGGACATACCCAAACAGATGGACCGCGATGCGTTCGGAGCGATGCACAAGACCTTCACCGAGCGATTCGCCAGCAAAACACGTGACGAATGGGCGAGCATTTTTGCCGGCACCGACGCCTGCGCCACACCGGTGCTGACCTGGAGCGAAGCGGCCGAGGGTGAACATCTGATTGCTCGCGGCACGATCGTGCATCGAAACGGTTTCGACCAGGCAGCGCCCGCACCACGGTTTTCGCGCACATCGGTCGACGAATTCGGCCCGCCACCTACCGATACCACGTCTATTGAGGATCTCGACTGGTAGGTAGTTTGCTGGACTCTGATTTGTAACCGTTTCGAAAATCTGCTCGCAAACACGCCCAAGGGGATTACCCTCGGTTACGTGGCCGTCCGCGCGTCACGGGAAGTGACGATCGAAGCTCCTCCGGAGGAGATTCTGGCCGCGCTTGCCGACATCGAGGCGGCGCCCTCCTGGTCTCCGATGCACAAGCGTGTCGAGATCCTCGACACCTATGACGACGGCCGCCCGCATCGAGTCAAGGTCCATTACCGGCTGATGGGGATCGCCGACAAAGAGGTGCTCGAGTACCACTGGGGACGCGACTGGATGGTGTGGGACGCCGAAGAGACGTTCCAGCAGCACGCGCAGCACGTCGAATACACGCTGCGGCCGGAGGCCGGCAAGACGCGGGTGCGCTTCGACATCACGATGGAGCTGCGTGCACCGATCCCGGAGTTCTTGATGAAGCGGGCGACGAACACGGTGCTCGACATCGCGACGGAGGGTTTGCGACGTCACATCCTCGGTGCCGAGCCCTGCGACGCGCCGGTTACCAAGTCCCGCAACGCATTCAGGACGGCAGCGAAGCGGGTTCGCGCGCAGCGGTGACCCGGCGCTGCCGCTCGACGGTCGCCAGGTAGAACGCCCACGGGAAAGCTGAGCTGGTGAACAGGATCAACAGCAGATACATCCATGCCCGCCGAATCCCGCGCCTGCGGCCGTCGACGAGGACGAACAGCGGCAGCAAGATCAGACTCATGATCGTGTAGTCCTGGCTCGCGCTCGCAGCGGCCGGGTTCGCGTATCCGAGCTGAATGAATTCCTTCCAGCTGCCGTGATCTCCCCAGATTGCGTTGTGAGTGCCTTGCGAATAGTCGTTGACGTAGCGGTAGTTGAAGTAGTAGCCGATCAGGGTGGCCGCGATGCCCGCGGCGTAAAACACGACCTCCAGCACCGATACCTTCGGGGTCGCAGACTGCCGGAAGATCTGCGGGTTGGACGCCACGATGATGACGATGACCGCGATACCGAGAACCAGATGGACGATGAGCGAGACCATGGTGCCGCAGTCTCACCGGCTCGGCGAGTTTTGTCAATAGTGACATAACTGGGTGCGGTACCGTACCGGCATGGTCCGCCCGGCGCAGACGGTGCGCAGTGAACGCACCCGTGAGGCGCTGCGGCGCGCGGCCGTGGTGCGATTCCTGGCGCACGGCGTGGAGGACACATCGGCCGAGCAGATCGCGGCGGACGCCGGCGTCTCGCTGCGCACGTTTTATCGGCACTTCTCGTCTAAACACGACTTGCTCTTCGCGGACTACGACGCGGGGCTGCATTGGTTTCGTAGCGCGCTTGCGGCCCGCCCGTCCGACGAACCGCTGATCGATTCGGTACAAGCCGCAATCTTCGCGTTTCCCTATGACGTTCAGGGTGTCACGCGGATCGCGTCACTGCGCTCGTCGGAACTCGAGCCGGATCGGATTGCGCGTGCCATCCGTCAGGTCGAGGGCGACTTCGCCGAAGCTATCGCCGAGCACCTTCGCCGACGCCCATCTGCTGCCGACGCGTCCCTTCGGATCACGGTCGCTGCGCGCTGCATTGCCGCCGCCGTGTTCGCAGCGATGGAGCTGTGGATGATGACCGAGGACCGATCCCTGGCAGACTTGGCGGCCATGTGCCAATCGGCGCTGGGTTTCCTCGAGGGTCCACCGTTTCGTCAATATTGACAAAACTGGCGCATGGTGCCACCGTCCTCGGCATGACGGAATATGACGCGATTGTGGTCGGTGCGGGGCATAACGGATTGACTTCCGCCGCGCTGCTGCAACGGGCGGGGCTGCGGACGCTGTGTCTGGAGTCCAAGCTCTACGCGGGTGGGATGGCATCCACGGTCGAGCTTTTCGACGGCTACCAGTTCGAGATCGCAGGCTCGTTGCAGCTGACGACGTCGGCGGTCGTGAGCCGAGAGCTGGGTCTGGATGCGCTGCCTACGGTCGACCTCGAGGTGATGTCGGTATCGCTTCGTGGCAGTGCGGACGCGAGTAACAAGACGGCCTGTGCGGACGAGCCGCTCGTCTACTACACCGACCCGATGAAATTGCTGGCGCACCTCGGCGAGGTCCACGGTGCCGAGGCCGTCAACGGCATGGCCGGTCTGATGGCCTGGAGCCAGGCCCCGGCACGGGCACTGGGCAGGTTCGACGCCGGACTGCCGCCCAAGTCGTTGGACGAGATGTATGCCTGCGCCACAAACGAATTCGAGCGATCGACGATCACCGACATGCTGTTCGGCTCAGTCAGTGATGTGCTCGACAGATATCTGCCCGACAAGGACAAACACGGCGCACTGCGTGGGATGCTCGCGTTTCTCGCGGTCAACACCACCTACCGCGGTCCCGAGACGCCGGGTACTGCGGCGGCATTCGCGTTCGGATTTGCGGTGCCGAACGAAAACGCCGTGCTGACAAAGAAACTCAAGGGTGGCATCGGTGCGCTCACCGCCCACCTGCAGGACCTGTTCGTCTCCGGGGGCGGGGAGTTGCGGTTGCGCACCAAGGTCGACGAGATCGTGGTCGCCGACGGACGTGTGGCTGGTGTGCGCACCGAGAACGGCACTGCCATCAGCGCCCCGATCGTCGTCTCCGCCATTGCGCCCGACGTCACGCTGACCCGGCTCGTCGACTCGAGCGCGGTGTCAGCGGACGTTCGGGAGCGGTTCTCGCGCGCCGATCACCGCGGCAGCTACCTGCAGATGCACTTCGCCCTCGACGGTGTCCCCGAATTTGCGGCGCCGTACGAGCTTCTCAACGACCCGGCGATGCAGGCGAACATCGGGCTGTTCTCCACACCCGAAAGGCTTCAACAGCAGTGGGAGGACTGCCGCCGCGGAATTGTTCCGGCGGATCCTGCTGTGGCACTCCAGATTCCATCGGTACACGATCCTGCACTCGCGCCCGAAGGAAAGCATGCGGCGTCGGCTTTCTCGCTGTGGTTCCCGATCGAGGGTGACGACTACGACTATGGTCGGCTGAAAGCCGAGATGGGTCAGCGCGTCATCGACAAACTCTGTCGGATCGCTCCCAACTTCGAGCAGCTGATCACGCTGCACACCACGTTCACGCCGAAGCACATGGGCACGATGTTCGGCGCGCCGGGCGGCGACTACTGCTATGGCCTGCTGCATCCCGACCAGATCGGCATCAACCGTCCGGGTCCGACGGGGTTCGTCGACCTACCGATCGGCATCGACGGCCTCTACCTGGCGAGTGCGGGATGCTATGGCGGGCCGGGGATTACGTTTATCCCTGGATACAACGCGGCACAGCAGGCGTTGAAGTCTGGGAAGACTCACATTCAGGGAGAGTGAAAGCGCTGTGCGAAGGCTGTTGCAAGCCAGGGCTTTCGGCCCCAGACCAGCACGCGTCCGGTGAGCGCTGCCCCCCATTTGTTGATGCGTCCATAGGACAGCAGTAGCCAAGTCACCGGTTCGGCACTGATGCACACATCCGGGCCGACCGCATCTGCGGGATCAATGGTCAGGCACCCGTTGTCGAACGAGTAGACGTATTTGTTTCCCAGCCCGCGCAACCGCAGCTCGTATGTCGCCGTGTGGTTCGCTGCGCGCTCGGGATTGGTCCATCCAGGCATCATGTCGTTCAGCCCGTCGAGAATGAGCGGCACCAGAGTGCGATCGATCGGCCACTTCGAACCGACCGTGCGAGCGATGTCGTGGCCGTGGATGACGAACTCGCTGAGCAGCGTGCCGAGCGCGCGGTCGGCGCGCACTTGCTGATTGCCGTCGAAATTCATCATTGGTTGGCGGTTGCCGAAGCCGTCGATAGTGGACAGGAGTCCTTCGGTGTCCGCGACCAGTTTTGCCGCAAGTGCCGGCGGGTCGCGGGTGGGAAGGGCGCGGATCCGTTCGGCGTTGAATGCCGCCATGTCTGTGGCCCGGGCGGGCCAGGTGCCGCCGCCGCGGGCAAGTTCGTTGTAGCGGGACGGTTCCATCGCGACGTGTCCGAGCACGTCGTTGATCGACCACCCGGGGGTTGCCTTCACCTCGCGACCGGGATCGGGTGCACTTCCCGCCAGCGCAGCGAAGCGCTTCGCCATACCCCGTACTGCCTCTTGTCGGGCGCGGGCCGGCCCGCGCGCGGGTACGGGTCTGTCCATCGCGCCACCCTAGACCGCCTGTTGGACCTGGCACATCGTTCAACGGCTAAGCGTCGACAGCCGGCGCAGAGCTTCATCGAGGGTGTCGTCGCGCTTGCAGAACGTGAACCGCACCAGGTGGTTCCACGCCGCGGCGTGCGCGCCGTCTGGGTCGCAGAATGCGGACAGCGGGATCGCGGCCACGCCAGTGCGGTGCGGCAGTTCCGCGCAGAAGCTGGCGCTGTCGTCGTAACCGAGCGGTCGGGGGTCGGCGCACAGGAAATAGGTGCCCGAGCTGTGGTGCACGTCGAAGCCGATTTCTGACAGCCCGGCTGCCAGGCGATCCCGCCTGGCCTGCAACGTCTTTCGCAGCGCGATCACCCAGTCCTGCTGGGTTGCCAGCGCGAGCGCGACGGCCGGCTGGAAAGGTGCGCCGCCGACATAGGTGATGAACTGCTTGGCTGCGCGTACTCCCGCGATCAAATCGGCGTGACCGCATGCCCATCCGATTTTCCAGCCGGTGCAGTTGAACATCTTGGCGGCACTGGAGATTGTCACGGTGCGCTCCCCCATGCCCTCGAAGGCGGCCAATGGACGGTGGCGAGCATCATCGAAGACCAGATGCTCATAGACCTCGTCGGTGATCACCAACAGGTCCGCGTCGACGGCGATCTCGGCAATCGCCGTCAATTCCCGTTCGGTCAGCACCGTGCCAGTCGGGTTGTGCGGAGAGTTCACGATCAACGCTGTGGTTCGCGGCGTCACCGCCGCGCGTAGCGCGTCGAGGTCGACGGCGAACCCGCGGCCGTCGGGAACCAGCGGGATCGTCCGGCGCACGAGTTGGGCCATCGCCAGAACCGGCGCGTAGGAGTCGTAGAACGGTTCGATCAGGATGACTTCCGAGCCGGGCTCGACCAGTCCGATCACCGCGGCGGCGATCGCCTCGGTGGCGCCGACGGTGACCAGCACCTCACGCTCCGGGTCATAGCTCACGCCGTACTTCTGCTGCCTGTCAGCGGCTATGGCATCGCGCAGTGCAGCGGTCCCGAGCCCCGGTGGATACTGATTGACGCCGTCGGCGATGGCCTGCCGAGCAGCTTCCAGCATTGCGGGCGGGCCGTCCTCATCCGGAAAGCCCTGCCCGAGGTTGACGGCTCCGATACGGGTGGCCAACGCGGACATTTCGGCGAACACCGTCGTCGCGTAGGGCTGCAGCCGCGAAACCGTCATAGCCGCCCATTCTCCGGCGAGCAGACACAGAATCGCACGCGAAATACCTGCGCGATGCGATTCCGCGTCTGCTCGCGGGCGCGACTGGCCCAACCAACAGGTTGGTCTAAAGGCGCTGTTAGGCTGATGGGTAGCTCGCTATGGCATCGCCCTTCCATGACCAATGAAGAGGAATACCGCTATGTCCGAAGAAGCCTTCATCTACGAGGCCATCCGCACGCCGCGCGGCAAGCAGAAGAAAGGCTCACTCACCGAAGTCAAGCCGATCAACCTGGTCACCGGTCTGATCGACGAACTTCGGCGACGCTATCCCGACCTGGACGAGAACCTGATCAGTGACGTAATCCTCGGTGTCGTCTCCCCGGTCGGCGACCAGGGCGCCGACATCGCCCGCACGGCCGTGCTCGCGGCGGGACTGCCCGACACCACCGGCGGTGTGCAGCTCAACCGCTTCTGTGCGTCCGGCCTCGAGGCGGTCAACATGGCCGCACAGAAGGTGCGCTCGGGCTGGGACGACCTGGTGCTGGCCGGCGGCGTCGAATCGATGAGCCGCGTGCCGATGGGTTCCGACGGCGGCGCGTGGGCCACCGACCCGGAGACCAACTACCAGATCGGCTTCGTGCCGCAGGGCATCGGCGCCGACCTGATCGCCACCATCGAGGGCTTCTCCCGCGAGGACGTCGACGCCTTCGCGCTGCGCAGCCAGCAGAAGGCCGCCGACGCATGGTCCGGCGGCTATTTCGCGAAGTCGATCGTGCCGGTGCGCGACCAGAACGGCTTGGTGATCCTCGAGCACGACGAGCACATGCGCCCGGACACCACGATGGAAGGGCTGGCGAAGCTGAAGACCGCGTTCGACGGAGTCGGCTCGATGGGCGGCTTCGACGACGTCGCGCTGCAGAAGTACCACTGGGTGGAAAAAATCAACCACGTGCACACCGGCGGGAACAGCTCCGGCATCGTCGACGGCGCGTCGCTGGTGCTCGTCGGATCCGAAGAGGCCGGCGCCTCACAGGGATTGACGCCGCGGGCCCGGATCGTGGCGACCGCCACCAGCGGGTCTGATCCGGTCATCATGCTCACCGGCCCCACTCCGGCGACCCGTAAGGTGCTTGACCGCGCCGGCCTGACCGTCGACGACATCGACCTGTTCGAGCTCAACGAGGCGTTCGCGTCGGTGGTGCTGAAGTTCCAGCGGGACCTCGACATTCCCGACGAGAAGCTCAACGTCAACGGCGGGGCGATCGCGATGGGTCACCCGCTCGGTGCCACCGGCGCGATGATCACCGGAACCATGGTCGACGAGCTGGAGCGTCGCAGCGCACGCCGCGCACTGATCACGCTCTGCGTCGGTGGCGGCATGGGCGTGGCGACGATCATCGAGCGGGTCTAGGACGCAAGTCTTTTTAGGAGAGGGTAATGGCTGAGAACACCATTCAGTGGGACCAAGACGCCGATGGAATCGTGACGCTGACGCTGGACGACCCGACCGGGTCGGCAAACGTGATGAACGAGCACTATGCCGAGTCGATGCACAACACCGTCGAACGCCTTGTGGCCGAGAGGGACTCGATCACGGGTGTCGTCATCACCAGCGCGAAGAAGACGTTCTTCGCCGGCGGTGATTTGAAGGGCATGGTCCAACTCGGCCCAGACGACGCCGGCCAGGCCTTCGACACGGTCGAAGCGGTCAAGAGGGACTTGCGCACCCTGGAAACGTTCGGCAAGCCGGTGGTCGCCGCCATCAACGGCGCAGCGCTGGGCGGCGGTCTGGAGATCGCGCTTGCGTGTCACCACCGCATCGCGGCCGACGTCACGGGTCTGGTGGTCGGCTTCCCCGAAGTGACGCTGGGGCTTCTGCCCGGCGGGGGCGGTGTTACCCGCACGGTGCGGATGTTCGGCATCCAGAAGGCATTCATGGAGGTGCTGAGCCAGGGGACGCGTTTCAAGCCCGGTAAAGCCAAGGAGATCGGCCTCGTCGACGAAATCCTGCCCACCGTCGACGAATTGGTGCCCGCCGCCAAGGCGTGGATCAAAGCCAATCCGGATGCGCACACCCAGCCGTGGGATGCCAAGGGCTACAAGATGCCCGGCGGCACGCCGAACAGTCCCGCCCTGGCATCGATCCTGCCGTCGTTTCCCGCGCTGCTGAAGAAACAGCTCAAAGGTGCGCCGATGCCGGCACCGCGGGCAATCCTCGACGCGGCGGTCGAGGGCGCACAGGTGGATTTCGACACGGCGTCGCGCATCGAAAGCCGTTATTTCGCAGGGCTGGTCACCGGTCAAGTCGCCAAGAACATGATCCAGGCGTTCTTCTTCGACTTGCAGCACATCACCGGGGGAGGCTCGCGGCCCGAGGGCATCGGTCAGACCCCGATCAAGAAGATCGGTGTGCTCGGCGCGGGCATGATGGGTGCGGGAATCGCCTACGTCTCGGCGAAGGCCGGGTTCGACGTCGTGCTCAAGGATGTCAGCCTTGAGGCCGCACAGAAGGGTAAGGGTTACTCGGAGAAGCTCGAGGCGAAGGCGCTCGAGCGCGGCAAGACCACCGAAGAGAAGTCCACGGCGCTGCTGGACCGCATCAAGCCGACCGGCGACGCCGCCGATCTGGCGGGCGTGGACTTCGTCGTCGAGGCGGTGTTCGAGAACCAGGATCTCAAGCACAAGGTGTTTCAGGAGATCGAGGACATCGTCGAGCCCAACGCGCTGCTCGGGTCGAACACCTCGACGTTGCCGATCACCGGTCTCGCCACCGGCGTCAAGCGTCAAGAGGACTTCATCGGTATTCACTTCTTCTCACCCGTCGACAAGATGCCGCTGGTGGAAATCATCAAGGGCGAGAAGACTTCTGATGAGGCGCTGGCCCGCGTGTTCGACTACACGTTGGCCATCGGCAAGACGCCGATCGTCGTCAACGACAGCCGAGGCTTCTTCACCAGTCGGGTCATCGGCACGTTCGTGAACGAGGCACTTGCCATGCTCGGCGAGGGCGTCGAGCCGGCCAGCATCGAGCAAGCCGGTTCGCAGGCCGGATACCCGGCGCCGCCGCTGCAGCTGTCCGATGAGCTCAACCTCGAGCTGATGCACAAGATCGCGGTGGCCACCCGCAAGGGCGTCGAGGAGGCTGGCGGTTCCTACGAGCCGCACCCGGCCGAGGCGGTCGTCGAGAAGATGATCGAGATCGACCGCCCAAGTAGGTTGAGCGGCAAGGGGTTCTACGACTACACCGAGGGAAAGCGCACCGGCTTGTGGCCCGGGTTGCGAGAGACATTCAATTCGGGAACCTCGCAGCCGCCGCTTCAAGACATGATCGACCGGATGCTGTTCGCCGAGGCGCTGGAAACGCAGAAGTGCCTCGACGAGGGCGTGTTGACGTCGACGGCCGACGCCAATATCGGGTCGATCATGGGCATCGGTTTCCCGCCGTGGACGGGCGGCACCGCGCAGTTCATCGTCGGCTACCAGGGCGTCGGCGGCAGTGGCAAGGACGCATTCGTCGCGCGCGCCAAGGAACTGGCTGCCAAGTACGGCGATCGCTTCAACCCGCCGGAGTCGCTGCTTTAGATCCGTGAAGCTGATTCCACTCGACACGGCCGGGCGGAGTGAGCTACGAGGCGCGCTGAAACAGGTAGTGTCGCATCTTCTTTCCCCACGACTCGTCGCCACTGGACATCAGCGTCCAGGCAGGCGCGAATCGTTGCTCGATCTCGTCCGGGGTGATGCCGGGCACCCCTAGCATCGCGCCGGGCATGAACTCGACGAGCAGCAGGCGTGCGTCCGGCGCCGCCACCGCGGTGGCCTCCCGGACGTAGGCGTCGCGGTCGTCGTCGCTCATTCCGTGCAGGCAGCCGTTGTCCACGATCACGTGAAACCCGCTACCGACACCTTCACTGGAGAGCTCGGTCGCGTCGCCTACCCGAAAGTCGACAGTCACGCCGGCTGCTCGGGCTTTGGCGCGCGCCTTGTCGATGGCCTTCGGCACAAAGTCGATTCCGGTGACCTGCCATCCATGCTTGGCGAGATAGATGGATGTGTCCCCGGTGCCGCAGCCGATGTCCAACGCGGTTGCAGGAGAAAGCGGTTGGTCGCCTTCGACGAGTGTGCGCAGACTCGTGGCGATCTCGTGCCCGTCCCACGGCGTGAAGCCAAGCCGGTAGAAAACCCGAAACACCAAATGTCTCGAGCTCATCAGAGCCCGCCGAGGTCTGCCGAGAGCCAATGTTGTGGCTTCATGTAAATGGCGACGCTGTCGCCGTGCTCGCGGCGGGCCATTTCTAAGTAGGCGTCCACTGCTTCCGGTGGGAGATAGCGCTTTGTCATCTCGACGAGTTGCTCGTCGGTGCCGGGTTCGATCCGGCTGACCGCGCCGTCCACTGCCACATAGCGCACGGTCGGTTCGAGACGCTCAGCCATCAGGCTGAAGAAACCTGTTGCCTCGATGAGGCGGTGCTTGCGCGAACCGGATCCGGTGATGAGCCACGGTTCACCGCCCGGGGTGTACTGGTACAAGATCGGTACGGTCAGCGGGCCGCGATCGTCGCCGGCGTTCACCGACAGCGCTCCGATGTGTGGTTGGGATAAAAACTCTTCGCGTTCGGCTTTCGACAAGGCCATGCAACGCAGGCTAGCCCACGGGGATGAACCGCCGTAGCTTGCCGCTGGACGCATGGCGGGGGATGCGGTCGACCACCCGGATCCGGACCTGTGGGTCGATCAACCCATGTCGGCGCAGCGCATCGATCACCGCACTCGTCAGTGCGTCGGCATCGGCATGTCCCACCGCCAGCACGTCAGCACCGGAGTCGGTCTGCATGACCTGATATTCAAAGATGCGAGGGTCTGTGCCGAGCACGTGGCGAAATGCGCTTGCGGGTACCGTCGTTGTGCCATAACGGAAATCGTCGTCACGACGGCCGTCGATGTCGGCCACGCGCGCAAACGCGCTGCCGCAAGGGCATCGGCCGGCTAACAGTTCGACCTGATCATCGAGGTCGTAGCGGATGAACGGAAAGCTCCGGTTCGCCAGTCCGGTCGCGAGAGTTCGCGCCGCGGGTTGGTCTGGTCCGACCGGTATGCCGTCGTCGTCGACACGTTCCAGCACGACCTCATCCTCGCAGATGTGCAGGCCCTCGCCGACACCGCATCCGACTGCGTGAACGCCGATTTCAGTTGAGCCCCAGAGGTTGTGAATGGTGGCATTCCATGCGTCGCTTATCGCCTGCCGGTCTTCGTCGAGCAGCGGCTCGGAATTCGTGCTCACGCGCACCGGGTGCAGCGTCAACTCGCCGGCTAGCGATGCACGTGCTAGTCGTCCGATCACACTTGAATACCCCACGAGGTGCGTGGGTTGCGCGGCCGAGGTTGCGGTCAGCACCTCGTCGAACGGCGCGCCCGCAGGTATCACCACCGTCTGCATTCCCGGTGCCGTCGGCACATCGAACAGAGGCGTACTCGCATGCGGCGGCATGCCGGCTTCCAGTACGGCCAGCCGTGCCACAGACGCCGTCGTCGCGCGCCGTTCGTCGCGTGCCTGAGTCCGCCACGCCACACAGGCCACCGAG
>DATBFF010000152.1:0-1566 GCA_036558625.1 Mycobacterium sp.
CACCTGACGGCTGGTCGAAGCGACAGCAGAGGCGGCGCCGGCCCGGTCGGTGGGCATGCCGCTCACAGCCGCGTTCGTGATCGGGGCGTTCACCATCGAGAAGCCGATGCCGAACACCGCGAAGATCACCAGCAGTTGCCAGACCGGCGTGCTGCCGTTCAGCCCGGTCAGGAGCAAGGTCGCCGCGGTGATCATCACCCCGGCCACGACGAGCGACGGCCTGCTGCCGAACCGGCCGACCAGCCGGCCCGACAGCGGGGAGAAGACCAGTGCGCCGATCGCGATCGGCAGGTAGATCAGGCCCGTGTGCATCGCGGAGTAGCCGCGTTCCGACTGCAGGTAGATCGACATCATGAACAGGAAGGCACCGTAGGCGGCGAACGCACACACCGCGACCAGCGTGGCCGAGGCGAACGGGACGCTGCGGAAGAAGCGCAGGTCGATGAACGGATCGCGGCGGCGCGACTCGTAACGCAGGAATCCGATGAATGCCACGAGCGCGATGACCGCGATGGTGAGCGTCCGCGGGTCGGTCCAACCCAGCCCGGGGCCCTCGATGAGGACGAACACGACGCCGAACAGGAAGGCAACGCCGAGCCCCTGACCGACGGGGTCGATATCGCGCATCGTCGCCGACTTGGACTCCGGGACGAAGATCGCGGTCAGCAGGACAGCCAGCGCACAGATCGGCAGGTTGATCCAGAAGACCGCACGCCAGTCCACGTATTGGATCAAGGCGCCGCCGACAATCGGGCCCAGCGCCATCGAGATCCCGACCACCCCGCCCCACACGCCGATCGCGCGGGCGCGCTCGACCCGGCCGGTGAAGACCTGGGTGATGATCGACATCGCGACCGGATTGAGCATCGAACCGCCGATGGCCTGCAGGAACCGGGCCGCGATGAGCATCTCGATGTTGGGCGCCACGCTGCACAGCAGCGAGGCGACCGCGAAGATGGTCAGCCCCACGTGGAACGTGCGACGTCGGCCGAACCGGTCCGCGGTGGCGCCGGACAGCAGCAGCAGCGAGGCCAGCACCAGGGTGTAGATGTCGATCACCCACTGCAATTGCGAGGGCGATGCGTCGAAGTCGGCGCGGATGCTCGGGATCGCGACGTTGACGATGGTGGCGTCCATCGACACGATCAGCAGGCTCAGGCAGCAGGACACCAGGATGATGCCCTTGCGTCGAGCGCTCAAAGATCGAACGACAGTTTCATTCACACAACGATTGTGAAACTACAACTGTCTGCACCGCAAGCTCGGACGCCGTGAAATGCGTCGCAGCAGTGCCGCCGAAATCGACGAAATGGCACGATCCACTCGCAAAAGTTCGCCCAAACGTGAGTTTGGGCGTACTTGGGTTAGCGGGCGCCGAGGTCCTTGTAGTCGCGCTCGGTGTAGCCGGTGTAGATCTGGCGCGGACGGCCGATCTTGCCGCTGCCGTCCTCGTGCATCTCGCGCCAGTGCGCGATCCAGCCGGGCAGCCGGCCGAGCGCGAACAGCACGGTGAACATCCGGGTCGGGAAACCCATCGCCCGGTAGATCACCCCGGTGTAGTAGTCC
>DATBFF010000153.1:0-14210 GCA_036558625.1 Mycobacterium sp.
GGCACCGTGGCGAGTCTGGTCGGTCATGCTCGCAGGTGAGTCGAGCGGCGGCGCGATGGCTGTCGGCTCTCGTTTACGTTTCGTGTCAGAGGCGCCCGGGGCGCTATCCCGTTGCGGGAATAGAAGAGTGCGCTCCGCCCATGCCGTGATGGGAACCAGCGTCGCGTCCAAGACCGCATTCAGTGCGCGCGGTATGCCCAATCTGTTGATGACGGTGTCGACGGCCTTGGCAATCGGTCCCTCGATCCGATCGAAGGCCAGGATGGGGTTGAAAACCTTGTTGATCGCGGACACCACGCGGCGGTAGGGCGCGCCAATTGTGTTCGCCGACCAGGTCTGCGCCGTGGTCAGCATCTTCGTCAGTGTCGCGTAGCCGGGCAGCTGCGCGCCCACCAGCTTCGCGGCATTGTTAGCGCCCTCCAGTACTGATCCCGCGAGCTGTAGTGCGAACGTCACCGGGTCGATGGTGGGAATGAGTTGAGCTGGTGTGGGTTCGCCGAACGGGATGGATCGGTCATACCCGGCTTCGACGAGCACCTTGAAGAATGGCTCGACGATGTCGATCAGGGATTCTGGAACGCCGACGAGGCGCAGCGGGTCGAAGAGCGGCAGATTCGTGCTGGGGATGTAGTAATAGGTGGTGTCGCCGTATTGCTGCTTCGTGGTGCCGGGCACGTATTTGGGGCTGTTGGGATCCAGACTCACCTGTTCCCCGTAGAAGGCGTGGACGAACAGCACGCCCAGCACGGCGTTGAGATCGGCGAACGGATTGATCAGGAACTGGGGGGTGTCGGCCAGCCCGTCGTACTGACGGGCGATGTCGATTGTGGTGAACCCGTGTGCGGGATCGGTCGGTGCCGCGCCGTTGAAGGTGAAGTCGAAAAACGGGATGGTGAGTCCCACAAGGCGTTCCGCGATACCACCGTTGGGCCGGTTGCCCACGCCGATGCCGACGAACGTGACATTGGAAACGGCATTGCCCTGAGCCTTCTGCTCTTCCAGTTCGGCTTTGAGCAGCATCGAGATCACGGTGCTTTGCGAGAACCCGAAAATCACGAACGGCTTCCGCGGGTCGGTCTGCTTCCTGGCGATCGCTGACTTCAGAGCGGTCAGGCCGTCTTGAACCGATTGGTCGATGCCCACGAGGTGCTCGGGCGTCGTCACCGGGATGCCCACATAGCTGGCGCCGAGCGTCGGTGCGATGAAGTCTTTGATCGCCGACCCCACGAACCCCGGGCTGGGCGTCGGGAACGCGGTGCCGTCCATGACGTAGGCGTTGTTGATCAGCCGTACGGCTGCGGAAATCGTCGAGGGCAAGGCCAGCACGACAGTGAAGACGAGCACGAGTGCCGCACTCAGACAGCGCGTTATGGACGGGACCGGTGAGCGCTTGCCGTTGTGCGGCACTGGTGCCTCCTTGGAGAGCGTTGGGCCCTGGCGTTATCGGTGCTGTTCGCCGTAGTTGACAGTTCTACTGTTTGGAAGAATGTAGTAGCAATTTGGTCCGGTTATGCCGGCGCGACGAAGCCGATGGGCCCGGCGGCGATGCACAGAGTCAGCGCCGCGGTGTTGGCTCGCACGTTGATCACATCGCCGGCGCCGGGCAACCGGACGAACACGCGATTGAGCCCCGGATGCACGGGCACTCTGATCTCAGGGCCTTCGGAAAGCATCATCGTGATGGAGCCGTCGGTGTTGGCAAGGTAGTTCACTTCGGCGGTCCAGTCGGCAGGGAGAAGGGGGCCGTCGAGAGCCATGCGCGTGGGGATGTCGGTTTGCACGAAGTAGCCGCAATGGGGCGTCGGGCCGGTCGTGATGGTGCGCACCCAGGTGACCCTGGCATCGACGAGATGGCCGCTGGCGTCGAGCATTCTGAGTTCGTTTGTGGCCGTGGCGAAGTCAGGACGTTGAGGAAGGAGTGCGAACATGTGGCTGGCCAGGTTCTCAGGCCATGCGACACGTTGTAGGACGAATGGGTCGACTTCCTGGTCGAGCAATGGCGCGTGTGATGTGGAATGAGCTTCGGCGAGAGTGCGTTTGGCGTTCCTCAGGTAAGGTTCGGCGGGGTTGTCGCGCCAACTGGTCAAGAAGGTCGCGGTGGAATAGACACTGGAAGAAATGAATCCCGTTGCGAGGCAGACTGTTACCGCGGTGCGAGCCGACGATGCGTTTAGCCATTGGGATGCGGGGCGGTTCGGAGCGCAGAAGGCGACCGCTGCGCAAAGCGCGAGGACGAGGACGAGGTCAGGGAAGTAGCGAAGCGTTTGGGCGAGTTCGAGTGCGGTGAATCGCGACGAGCGCATCAGGTAGATCGGTACTTGACAAGCGACGGCGTAGCCGGCGGCGGCGATCCATACCGGCACGATGCGTTGCTTGCGTATAAGCGAAACGATCAGCACCGCGACGAGCGCGGTCCAGCCAAGCACCATGACGGCCAGAGGCGGTGTGGCCCAAGGTGATGCGGGAGCCCAGCGGTCCCATGACCACGGTCCGCCGACGAGGCCGGGCACGATGCCGTGGGTGACGGAGCGTTGTAGGAGGCGCCAGGTCATCGTCAGATCAGAACTCCAGCGCTGCTGGTCGACCACCACGAGGTACAGCACGATCCACAGCGCGGTCAGGACGAGGCTGCTTATCCACAAGCGCTTTCCGCGTCGCCACACGGTCCTCAGCGGTGACGGGGTGCCGGTGACGTAGGCCAACAGGGCAGTGATCGCGAACGCGACGAACGGGATCACCGCGGCCTTCTCGAAGAACAACAGGCCGCCGAAATATGCGAGTAGGGCGGTGCCGGCGTAGCGCTGACTGCCGGTGCGGACCAACAGGATTGTGTCAGCGCAAGCCCACGCCGTGGCGGCAAGCATGGGAAGTGAGTTGAGGGCGGCTGCCCACCACGCGTAACCGGTGATGCTCAGCGGGGTGAAGAGCGCGAAGGTGAGCGGAATCAGCAGCACCGGGCGCCAGCCGAGGATGACGTACAAGGCGCGCAGCAGGGCGAGCGAGGCGAGAAGCTGGAGGATGACGAGGCTGATCGCGGGGCCGATCCAGTTGAGCGGTGCAATACGGGTGATCGCGCCAGCGACGAGAAACGCGGCGGGCATCACGTGGCCGTCGTGGTCATCGAACAGATATGAGGGCGAGACGATGTTCTGTGTGCCGGCACGGCCGATCAGGATGAGATCGTCCCAATAGAAGTAGCCGCGGAACGCCAGGACGGCTCGGATCACGAGTTGCAGGGCTATGAGAAGGGTGGCGACGAGAGCGACCCACGGGATGCGGGTCGTGCGCAGCGCCATATGTCCTTTCATCTGAGGTTCCACACGACTGTACGAGGCGGCAAGAGTCGGCTGCGGCCGGTGATCAACAGTTGGTGCGGGTGCGGTTGCCGGTAATTGCAGGATGGCCGGGCGCTTAAGCTATAAAAATGCAGGGGGACGTACCTGGCACGGGATATGGTCCGCCGTCGCATCCTTCGGGGCCGGGACAGCAGCAGGTAGGGCCTTCCATGAGCCCGCAGGGCGGCGCTGCGCCCACGCCGCGGCGGGGTTCACGACTGGCGCTTGGCCTAGGCGTGCTCGCGGTTGTGCTTGCGGCGGCGGCGTTGATCGTTTCGCTCGTCCGCAAGCCGGAGGCTCCTCCGGCGCCGGCACCGCCTCCGCCGGTTGGGGCCGCACAAATACTCGACAGGGATGCCGACAAGTCCCTTTGCGACGATATTGCGCCACTGATGAGGGAAAACGAGGATCATGGAACGCAGTTCACTGCGCTCAGCGCGGGTTCACCTGAACAAGCTGCCGCGATTCCGGGTTATCGGTCTTTCGTTGAGGATTGGGCGCGTCGAACGCAAGATGTGCTCAATAGGCACACAGAGCCCCCGCGGTACCTAACTCGCACGCTGCAACGATTCATCGACGATAAGTTGCTCTACGTTGAAATGGTCCAGCCCGGCCGCGTAGATAAGTTCGATGCATCGACATGGCAACAAGCCGCAATCGATTACGGTGGTCCGCTCGGGACATGCCGAGATGTAGGCGTAACTTGGTAGCCATTTCTATAACTGGCTCCGCGCCAACCGGAGAGTTCGCCGATGAAATTGTAGGCAATCTTTGGCCCCAGAGCGCAGTGGCCGCATGGGATGGATGCGGCTACGAGCAGGAGCGCCTTTCCGCTGAAAGTTCCTTAGCATCGGAGAGCGTCACTCGAACAGTCGATAGTCTCCATGCTGAGAACGGTGGCGAGTGGGTGGATGCAATGCGGTCAATGTACCGCGGCACGGCGCGCTTGCTTTTACAACAGGCTGAGTTTTACGAAGTCGCAGCGAATGTGAGCCATCGTTGTGGAGAATTATTGAGCGCTGTGCGAAGACGCCTAATGACGATCCTGGTTGAAGCTAGGGCCGAGATACAGGAAGCACGTACATTTATCGCCGCATGCAAATCAGGCGTACCGCCGAGCACCCACTATCAACGGGATATTGCCGCCCTAGACGAAGCTTTAGCCGCCAAGATAAAGGAAATTATCGCTGAGAGCAGAGCACGGGCCGAAATGACAAGCAACGTAGCGGCTAGTGAAATTTCGACTCAGATGGCAAAGCTGACTAGTGTCCCCCATCCTGCCGTCACGACCGGTGGGAATTCATCGTCGGTAGCTCCGATGGACAACGCTTTGAAACTAGCTAATTGGAGGATGAACGGTCCGCTTCCACAAGAGCCGCACGCCGGTGGGCCCGAGCCAGTCGACCGCTCGACACGTATATTAGGTCCGCCGGTTCCGAGCGAAGAGCAGGAACCGAGTACGGGTAACTCGGTTCCATTGTCACGGACGGAAACAACGGACCTACCAAAGGGCTCCACCGTTTCAAGCAATCTGCCAGAACAGTCGCGGGGTGATCTAACTCGTGGCGCTACTGCCGACATGCCGCGTGGCTCGGAGTTGGATGGGCTATTGGCCGGTCCTTTACAGTCTGCGCCCATCAGCAGTGGAGTAAGGCCCCCATTGTCGCCGGGCTTGTCGGGCCCAAGCCCTTCTTCCGTTTCAAGCCCAATGAGCAGTCTGACGGGTGGCTCATCGTCTATACCGTCGACTTCGATGCCATCGGCGGCTTCGGCTAGTTCCGCCGCGTCGTCAGGTCAACAAGCGAATCCGGTGACAAGCTTTTCTCGCGGCCTCACTCAAGGTCTCAACGCAGGCCCGCCGATGGCACCGCCGCAGTCGTTCGCCACGCCCCAAACGCCCCCGCCGCCACCCGCCGTGACCGACGCCGCGTCAGCAGCCATGTCGCCATCGGCCTCCGGCGCCCCTTCGGCTCAAGTTTCATCACCGCTGCCGCCACCGCCACCACCTCCACACGCCGCGCCCCACTCATCGATGGCCCAAGCCGCGCCGATCATCGCCCCGCCACCGCCTGTGCCACCGCCACCGTTGACGCCCTACGGCTCCGATATCCCTCGTGCGGCACCGCCACCACCCCCGCCGCCTACGCCCACGATCACGACGGGCGGACCCCCCGCGCCCATGCCGGCCGGCACCGCGATGGCCGCACCGGTCGGTTCGGCCGCGGCCGCGCCGATGCCTCCCGGCGTGCTGGCCACCTCGGGCACCGCCGCGACCGGCACTGGCGCCGCCGTTGTCAGCTCGCAGAGCAAGGACCTGCTTCTCGACAAGGCCGTCCGTCAGGCGTACGAACTACTCCACGCCTCCCGCGCGTACGTGGGCCTGCATTGGTGTGTTGCTGTGTTCAAGACCGGTCGGGGAACACAGACAGTCATCACCAGCAACGAAGGTGCCGGCTACATCCCGCCCGGTGTCTTCCTACCCGCAACATCGCGCCTGCTCTTCGCAGATTCATTGCTAGACAATTCCTTTCATGCCAGATGGTTCGGCTGGGTCAACCCCGCCGAAACTATGGTCGCCTACGGCGCCCACCGCGCCTTGCGTGACCCGAACTTCGATCTATACGCCCTTGCGGCCACCACCGATCCCGGAGGACCGTCTGTGCTGCCCGCCCGCCGCGCCGGCGTCCCGCACTACCAGGACTGCGATTCGACCCAGTCGCCGTTCCGCCCAGACGACCCCGTCCAGGTACTCGACTCCTCGCGGCTGCACCGCCTCGCCATAATCGATGAGCCCGCTTACGAGCAGCTACGCGCTGAAGGCGCCGAAAACCGCCACACCGCATGGGAAGCCACCGCCGCTGCTGTCGGTCTCGCCATGGCGGCAGCCGAACCGATGCTCATCGAAGTCGACCCCGTCATCCGCGAAGTGTTCGGTGCGCTTGCCGCCGGCACCGCAATCAGCGAGGCCCAATGGATTGCGCTCGACCGACTTCAGCGCGACCGCAAATCACTGTGGATGCGCCCCGGTTACATCGAGATGGAGCCGTCGACCACCGCCGCAGTCACCGCCCTCTACCGCGCTCACCACAGCATCGACCGCGTCGTCGAGGCACTCGGCCTCTGGCGAACCGAGAGCTACGCCGACATCGTCTACGCCGCACAGCAAGTCAGTAAGGAGGCAGAGCTATGGCCGACCGAAACATCAAGCTAGAACCCGGCGAAACGCTCAAGGAAGTCCAAGCGATCGGCGACGCCGTCAGCAGTGTCGCGGTTCCTGGGCCTGTTCCGGAAGCATCAGGCAGCACACCCATCGACCTCGCCCTCGCCCAGGTCGCATCGGTTCAGCAGCAACAAGCTGACGCGTGGGCAGCCACCGTCGCCGCGACTGTCCCCGAACAGCAGGCCAAGTCCGAAAACGCCGTACGGATGCTGGAAGCCACCGAACAGCAAAACGCCGAGGACATCGGCCGCGTGTATCCGGAGGCAGGCGGCGCTGGGATCCAGGACCTCTGAGCCACCGTCTGTATGGTTGACCGGTGCGCGCACTGGTCACTGGAGCTGCCGGATTCATCGGTTCAACCCTCGTCGATCGGCTGCTTGCCGACGGTCACGAAGTCATCGGGTTGGACAACCTGAGTTCAGGGCGCGCAAGCAATCTCGAGCAAGCCGCGACCAACTCGAACTTCACCTCGGTTGAAGACGACATCGTCACCGCAGACCTCGACGGACTGCTCGCAACCCACCAACCGGAGGTGGTGTTCCACCTCGCCGCGCAGATCGACGTGCGCAAGTCAGTGGCCGACTCCAAGTTCGACGCCGAGGTCAACGTCATCGGCACCATCCGGCTCGCCGAGGCCGCGCGTAAAGCCAAGGTACGCAAGGTTGTCCACACGTCGAGCGGCGGTTCCATCTACGGCACCCCGCACACGTACCCCACCAACGAGTCCATAGCTACCGACCCCGCATCCCCCTACGCAGCAGGCAAGGTGGCCGGCGAGATCTACCTGAACACCTTCCGCCATCTCTATGAGTTGGACTGCTCACACATCGCGCCCGCGAATGTGTATGGGCCCCGCCAAGATCCGCACGGCGAAGCGGGAGTAGTAGCGATCTTCGCTCAGGCGTTGCTGTCGGGCAGGCCGACCAGGGTCTTCGGTGACGGCTCCAACACACGCGACTACGTGTACGTCGACGACGTCGTTGAGGCGTTCGTTCGCGCGTCCGGAAGCAAGGGTGGCGGCCAGCGCTTCAACATCGGCACGGGCATCGAAACCTCGGACCGCCAACTACATTCCGCCGTCGCCAAAGCGGCGGGCGCGCCCGACGATCCCGAATTCGCGCCGCCGAGACTTGGTGATCTGAAGCGGTCATGCCTCGACGTCCGACTCGCCGAGATGGTGCTGGGCTGGCACCCGAAGGTCAGGCTGGACGACGGCGTCGCCCGTACCGTCGAATACTTCCGCCAGGCGCAGGACGCCTAATCCGACGGGCGCTGCGCGCCCTCCAGTGCGATCGCCCGCGCCAGTCGCGTATACCGCAACTCGACATCCCTGAAGTGCAGGTATGTGCTCAACGTGGTGAACGCGAACGCGATGATGAGCAGATACAGCATCAGGTCGGTACCACGCGCCACCCCAACCCAATTGGCAAGCACCGTAGTGTCATTGGGCCGTAGCACCGCATAGATGCCCGCGACGACGAACACCACGTATCCCACCTTGACCCACGCCCGCGCCTGCACCGAGCCCCGCGACCGCAGCAGGTATACCAGCGACGCCATCACGGCCGCGATCAGCAGCACCTGGATCCAGTTCATCACGACTTCCTTCCCCGCAAGAACCCGTCGAAGAGGATGTTGACGCCGTTCACCAGCGGTTGGCCTTTCGATTTGGAGTAGTCGGTGTACAAGATCTCGACGGGCTCTTCGGTTACCTTCCAACCGTTTTCGTCGATCATCGCGACGAACTCGCTGGCGTGGCCCATGCCGCTCATCGTGATGTCCAGGCTTTCGGCCACGGCCCGGTTGAACACGCGTAGCCCGTTGTGCGCGTCGGACAATCCCAGCCGTCGGCTGCGACGGCTCATCCACACCGCAGTCCGCAGCACGATCCGCTTCAGCAACGGCACGTCGCTGCGCACGCCGTGATCGGCGAACCGCGTGCCGATCACTACGTCGACGCCTTCCGCGGTGAGCCGGTCGATCATCCGTACCACGTCTTTGACGCGGTGTTGGCCGTCGGCGTCGAACGTCACGAACACCTCGGCGCCGGGTTGGCTGCGGGCGTACTCGACGCCGGTCTGGATCGCCGCGCCCTGTCCCAGATTCACCGGGTGCCGGACAAGATGCGCACCGGACTGCAGCGCGAGCGGGCCCGTATCGTCGGCGCTGCCGTCGTCCACGCACACGATGTGGTCGAAGACGCTCCGAGCGTCGGCGATCACCTCACCGATGACGGTGGCTTCGTTGAATGCGGGGACGACGATCCAGACGTCCGGATAACGACTCTCGATGCCCCAAAAGATACACGTCAGGGCGTCGGAGGCAGCGGCACCGGGCCGGTCTGCGGCTCGAGTCGCAGCGCCAGAAGATGCGTAGCGATCCCGACGACCGGACCGCACAGCAGTGCCACCACCGTCCGCGTCTGCAACTCGAAGGGCAACAGCAACAGCAACGTCGACGCGACCGTCGCGCCGATCCACCCCAGCGCATACGCGCGGTGCAGCGCAGCGGCGACCGCCGCCGCACCCGTCAATGTCAGCAGCGCAATCGACACCGCCCCCGCCGTCAGCCACGCCAACAGCGCCCCGTCGGCTCGATACTCCGCTCCGAATCCGACCCGCAGCAGCCATGGACCGACCAGCCAGGCCGCCGCCACCCCGGCCGCGCCGAGCCCCATCACCACGGCCGTCGGCCCGGCCAATGCCCGCATCCGGTCGGAGCGCTGGTCGACGAAATGCGCGATCAGGTTTCCCTGCATCGCGGTCAGCGGCACCAGCAGCGGCGCGCGCGTCAGCGTCACCGCCAGGATCACCACGCCGCCCGTCGCGCCGAGACTGTCCGAGGTCGCTTTCAGCAGTACCGGGAACCCCATCACCAGAATCGCGCTGGCGCCGGCTGCCGCGATGGCATGAGCTGCGCCTCGCAGAAACGTCGCTGTGCGTCCGTAGGCGATCAACCGCGCAGCTGCCCTCGTCGCCGGTGATGCGATCAAGAGGACCAGCCACGCGACCGCGCCGCACACCGTCGCCCAGAGGTAGCCCACCAGCCCCCAGCTGAGGACGAACGTGGCGGCCGCCACGGCCACGCGCATCACCGCGTCGGTCACCATCAGCGAGCCGTAATGGGTCCACCTGCTGGCGCCGGCCAGCATGCCCAGCAGCGTCGCGTGCAGGCAAAACCCGGCCAGCCCGACGCTCAGCAAAACCACACTCAGCAGCGGCAGCTCGACGAACACATGCGCAGCCCACAGTGGCGAACTGCCCGCGATCACCACCCCCGCAACAAGCCCGATCACCGCCGCGACCCGTAGCGGACGTATTTGCGGCCCCGCCGACAGCACCGCATAGCGCGCCGAGCGCACCTCCCGCGTCGCCTCCTGCAACAGCCCGTTGGCCGCACCGGTGACAAGACCGAACGCACCCCAGAACACGGCGAACACCGAGAAACCCGCCGGGTCCAGATCCCGGGCGGCCAGGTACAGCACGAGATACCCGCACAGCGCGGTGAGCGCTGTCGCGACACCAACGCGCGCGACGCTGCCGCGGGTGACCGGACCAGCCGGGGTGCCCGCGTCGGTCACGTCGGCACCGGTGCCGACGCCGCGGGCAGGTCTTGCCTCATGTCCGCTCCTTGACGTCCCCCACGGCTAAAGCACCCTATCGGCTGCCCAGCCTTGCCCGACGCTAGGAAGGCGCCGGCATGAGAGACTGGAGCTGGAGGGGAGTACTCCCTTTGCCGCACTGTCGTCATCACGTCGAGCCTCATGGTCGACCGGCATGCGAGCCGTTTCGGCGGCGGAGAAGACCTCCGGCGTTTGTCGACGACCGGAGGCTCCGTACGTGAACGTGACCCCACTCGAGTGGATCATCACCCTCGGAGTGACCGTTGCCGTATTGCTGTTCGACGTGGTGGTGATCGGGCGTCGGCCACACGAACCGAGCAAGCGGGAATGCGCAATCGCGCTGGCGATCTATGTCGGGCTTGCCCTGCTGTTCGGCGGTTGGGTGTGGTGGTTTCACAGCGAGCAATCCGGGTTGGAGTTCTTCGCCGGCTGGCTCACCGAATACAGCCTCTCCGTGGACAACCTGTTCTTGTTCTTGCTCATCATGGCGAGCTTCAACGTGCCGAAGCAGTATCAGCAGGAAGCGCTGTTCGTCGGAATCGTGCTTGCGTTGGTGTTCCGCGGCATCTTCATCGCGCTGGGCGCGGTTGCCATCAACCAGTTCTCGTGGATCTTCTACATCTTCGGTGCGTTTCTGGTCTACACGGCCGTCAACCTCGCCCGCGACACGGATCACGACGACGACGCGGAGAACACGGTGGTTCGATTCGCCCGCAAGCACATGAGTTTCACCGACAAGTGGGACGGGCTGAAGCTATACGTGAAAGAAGACTCCAAGCGCCTGATGACGCCTATGTTCCTCGTCATCGTCGCGCTCGGCACCACCGACGTCCTGTTCGCGCTGGATTCCATTCCGGCGATATACGGATTGACCCGCGAGCCCTACATTGTGTTCACCGCCAACGTGTTCGCGTTGATGGGCCTGCGGCAGCTGTACTTTCTGCTCGGCGACCTGCTCAACCGGCTCGTCTACCTATCGCAGGGCCTGGCGCTCATCCTGCTGTTCATCGGGGGCAAGCTGATTCTTCATGCGTTGCACGAGAACGAAGTTCCGTTCATCAACGGCGGCGAGCACGTCCCGGTGCCGGAGATCCCGACGTTGCTGAGTCTGGGCGTCATCGTCGTCGCGCTCGCTGTCACGACTGCGGCCAGTCTCTACAAGACACGCGTCCGCGACGCGAACAGCTAGCTACGGCAGCACGGTGTGCATCAACATCACGTTGTATGCCGACCACAGCGACAGGTTGAAGTACAGCTCTTTACCCGTCGACCATGGATGCAGATACGGTGCGTAGATGCCGCCGGGGAACTGCATCGACGAGACGAGCATTTGCTCTGGTCCCCACGGTCCTTGCGGGGCGGGCGCCGTCCGTGCGACGACGTCGTTGCCGCCGTTTGAGTAAAGCACCAGATACCGCTTGAGGTAGGTGTTGAACTGGGCGGACATCTCGCCCACCGGGCCGGGAATCACCGGCGTGGCAGCCGCGGGATCGCTTGGGACCCAACCTCTGTCGGCGTTCCAATACTCGTATTTGGTGAGGTCCGGGACGAACGGTGGCGCAACGCGGGCGATGTACGCCGAACCGCTGCGTCCCGGCGGTGTACCTATCGAGTAGAGGTATGGGTCGCCGGGCCCGGGCCGCAGGAACGCGCCTTGCTGGAAGTTCTCGTTTCCCGCCTCGGGCATCCGGATGGTGCCGGGGTAGACACCCCAGTTCTGGCCGTTGTCACCGGACACCGCGATCGCCGAGAAATTCGTCGTCCATTGGCCGTTGCTGACCCAATCCTTGACAGACATGAAGTTGAGGTACTGGGCCCGTCCCACGGCGACACCGGCGGTCGGGATGATTCCCTCCTCGGATTGCGCCGTCTTGATGCTGTTGATGACCTGCTTGGAAAGGCCCGGTCGCCACACCGGCGAGCCCGAGTAGCTGTCGGAAACAACGCCATTCGCCACGTCGATGCCGCCCGCGAGCGAACGATCCTGGGTGCGCAACAGCGTGTTGTACCGCCACTGCTGGCCCGGAACAGTGCAATAGCCGTACGTGTCGCCGAACGCGATGAGCACTTGGTTGTGTGCGGGATCGCCGTTGTCCCACATGATTCCGAGGTCGGCTCCGGAGATGCCGAAACGGCGGATCGTGTTGTCCGGACTGTCCGGTCCGGTTACCCAGCCGACGAGTGATGTCGTGGCCGGGCCGGTCAGGTCGGGCGCGGGCGGAATCTGAGCCGCGGGCTGACTCGGGGTCTGCGTCGGCTGCTTGACGGGAGGATTGGGCGAAGGCGCCACGGCCGCTTGCTGTTTCACCGGTGCGGAGCCCGGGATCAGCGAGTTGAGGATCGCTTTGGAAAGCTGACCCAATTTGGGCAGCGGTGCCTGGTCATTCGCTCCGGCAGGCTTGCGCCCTCGCGGTACGAACTCATGGGCCGAGGGACTCGGGAGTCTGAAGGCCTGATCCGCGGGGGGCTGGGCTGCCGCCGCGGCTCCGGTGCATGGGTCGGCCCCCGCGTTTGCTGCGAGGCCGACCGGGGCGCAGAAGCCGGTCACGGTCGCCGACGCCACCGCAACCGATGCGATTCGGGTACGCGCCGACATGTCACACCCTTCCAGCCGCTGGCTGATGTGACGATAGTTAGCTGTGTGACTGCTGTGACCAATGATGTCCGATAGAGATGCATCCGTGACCGTGTCGCGACCCCGATTGCGCGCGCCCGAGACGGGCTGACCCAGCGCCTCGCACATCAGCGATGGCTTCCGCCAACGCGACGCGCAGGTTGTCGAAACGTCTATCGCAGTGTCCGTGGATGCCGGTCACGCGACCATCATGCGTCGGGCTAGTGCCCGTCGGTGCGGAAGCGCTCGAATGACCGCTGCACTTCAGCTTCGGCATCGGCACGTCCAACCCAATCGGCGGCCTCGACGAACTTGCCCGGTTCGAGATCCTTGTAGTGCACGAAGAAGTGCTTGATGGCTTCGAGTTCATGAGACGGTACGTCGTCGATTTCCTTGACGTGGTCCCAACGCACGTCGCCAGCGGGCACACACAGCACCTTGTCGTCGCCGCCGGCCTCGTCGGTCATCCGGAACATCCCCACTGGGCGGGCCTCGACGATCACCCCGGGGAACACCGACTGCGGCAGCAGCACCAAGGCATCCAACGGGTCGCCGTCCTCGCCGAGCGTGTCCTCGATGAACCCATAGTCGGTCGGATATGCCATCGACGTGTACAGGTAGCGGTCCAGCCGGACCCGGCCCGTCTCGTGGTCGACTTCGTACTTGTTGCGCTGGCCCTTCGGGATCTCGATGGTCACGTCGAATTGCACGTGCCGGGCTCCTTCACTCTGGACGTCGGGGGTTAACCCTAGACGAGGGATACCCTGCACTAGATGTTGCGTCCAGAGCGGTGGCGGCGATCCACCCACCTCCTGATCGGCGCGGTCGTGCTGGCCACGGTCGTGTTGGTGGTGGCTGTCGCGGTGCTGCTCTCCGATGGTGGGTCGACGCGCGGTGCCTCGCCGGACAAGTCCGGGCCCGCCTCGGCGACCGCCAAGCCCGCGGTCGTCGCGGTGGCCGACGACGCGGCCAAACCGAGCCCTGCGGGACTGGCCACCGCGTTGAAAGCACCGCTGGCCAACCCCGATCTCGGCGCGCTGACCGGACGAGTCACCGACGCGCTCAGCGGAGCCCAGTTGTGGGAGCAGGGGTCGACGCTTCCTATGGTGCCGGCGTCAACGAACAAGGTGCTGACCGCCGGCGCGGCATTGCTGGCGCTGGATCGCGGGACCCGACAGACCACCACCGTGATGGCCGCCGATCAGAACCGTCAGCCCGGCCTCGTGGTGTTGGTGGGTGGCGGCGATCCGACATTGTCATCCGCGCCGGCTGGCCAGGACACGTTGTACCACAACGCCGCTCGGATTTCGGATCTGGCCGCGCAGGTACGCGGGAGCGGCATCAAAGTGACCGCAATCCAGGTTGACGGTAGCGCGTTCAACGGCCCGTCGCTGGCTCCCGGTTGGGACCCCACCGACA
>DATBFF010000154.1:0-9220 GCA_036558625.1 Mycobacterium sp.
ATGCCGAACAACTGTTCGAGGCGAACTCTAACGGGCGTCTCCGACAGTCTGTGGGAGCGACACGGGACGCATCACCTCATCTGCGAAACGCACGTTTCGCACGAAGAGTTCGAGTGCAGGCGTGCGAAACGCACGTTTCGCGGAGTACGGCGTCAGTCGGATTCGATCTGCGCCAAAATCTCGTCGGGGATATCGGCGTTGGTGTAGACGTCCTGTACGTCGTCGCTGTCTTCGAGGGCGTCGACCAGCTTCATGATCTTGCGCGATCCCTCGGCGTCCAGCGGGACGGTCACCGACGGCTGGAAACCCGCCTCGGCAGAGTCGTAGTCGATGCCGGCGTCCTGCAGCGCCGTGCGCACGGCAACGAGATCCGACGGCTCGGTGATCACTTCGAAGCTGTCGCCGAGGTCGTAGACCTCCTCGGCGCCGGCCTCGAGGACCGCCACCAGGACGTCGTCCTCGGACAGGCCGTCCTTGTCCAAGGTGACGACTCCCTTGCGGGTGAACAGATAGGCCACCGAGCCGGGATCGGCCATGGTGCCGCCGTTGCGGGTCATCGCGACGCGCACCTCGCCGGCTGCGCGGTTGCGGTTGTCGGTCAGGCACTCGATCAGCACCGCCACGCCGTTCGGACCGTAGCCCTCGTAGGTGATGGTCTGCCAGTCGGCACCGCCGGCCTCCTCGCCGGCGCCGCGCTTGCGGGCCCGCTCGATGTTCTCGTTGGGCACCGAGCTCTTCTTGGCCTTCTGGATCGCGTCGTACAGCGTCGGGTTACCGGCGGGGTCGCCCCCGCCGACGCGCGCGGCCACCTCGATGTTCTTGATCAGCCGGGCGAACATCTTGCCGCGGCGAGCGTCGACGACGGCCTTCTTGTGCTTGGTGGTGGCCCACTTGGAATGGCCGCTCATCAGGAATTACCTCCAGTCATAACGCGACGAGTCTACGTCGGCGATTTCGGCGCGTTTCGTGCGCTCAGCGCCGGTGAGCGCGCCAAAATCACCTGAGCATGTCGACGAACAGCCGGTGCACTCGACGGTCACCGGTCATCTCCGGGTGAAACGCCGTCGCCAGCAGCTTGCCCTGTCTGACTGCGACCGGATGTCCCGCTGCAGAGGCCAGCACCTGGACCCTGTCGCCGACCCGCTCGACCCATGGCGCCCGGATGAACACGGCATGCACCGGGGTCTTGAGGCCCTCGAACGTGATGTCGTCTTCGAACGAATCGACTTGGCGGCCAAATGCATTGCGCCGCACCGTCATATCGATGGCTTTCAAGGGTATCGCCTCGCGCCCGGGGGTGCCGGCGTCGAGAATGTCGCTCGCGAGCAAGATCATGCCCGCGCACGACCCGTAAGCCGGCATGCCTTCGGCCAGCCGAGCACGCAGCGGCTCGAGCAAGCCGAACTCGGCCAACAGGTGGCTCATCGTCGTCGACTCACCGCCGGGAATCACCAACGCGTCGACGGCGTCGAGCTCGCTGACGCGGCGCACCGTCGTCGCCTCGGCGCCCGCCTCGCGCAACGCCGCCAGGTGTTCGCGGGTATCCCCTTGCAGGGCAAGGACTCCGACTCGGGCGGAGCGAGGCTTGCCCGAGCGACCAGCAGCCGCGCCGCTCATCTCGAAGCCGGTGGAATGTAGTCACGCAGGTAGCGTGTCAGACCTTCCTGCATTACGGCGCAGGCCATCTCGCCGTCGCGCTTGAAGATCTTGCCCTGGCACAATGCCCGGCCACCGAAGGCAGACGGCGAAGACTGGTCGTAGAGAAGCCATTCGTCGGCGCGGAACGGCCGCATGAACCACATCGCGTGGTCCAGCGACGCAACCTGGAGATGCTTGCGCTCGTCGGGGTGGGCCACTTGCCCCGAGCCGAGCAGTGTGAGGTCGCTCATGTACGCCAGCGCGCAGATGTGCAGCACTCGGTCGTCGGGCAGTGGGTCGCGGTGGCGGAACCACACCTGTTGGCGCGATGCCTTTCCCGGAACCGGCTTGAGCAACTCTTGAGGCACGATCCGTAGATCCCATTCTTGAAACTGCGCCCAGCCTTCGCTGTCGATGTAGTGCGTCGAGCGCACCTCGGTCAGCTCCTCCGGATCGGGCGCGGGAGGCATCTCATCCTGATGGGCGATGCCGTCCTGCTCCGTCTGAAACGACGCCGACATCGAGAAGATGGTCTCTCCGTGCTGGATGGCGTTGACCCGGCGCGTGCAAAACGAGCCGCCCTCACGAAGCCGCTCGACGATAAATATGGTGGGCGCCTTGGGATTTCCCGGCCGCAGGAAATATCCGTGCAGCGAGTGCACCTGGTATTGCGGCTCGACTGTGCGCACGGCCGATACCAGCGACTGCCCGGCGACGTGCCCGCCGAACGTACGGGTCGGGACGCCGGGTCCGACCCCGGCGATGTTGCCACGGAAAATGTTGATCTCGAGCTGTTCGAGATCAAGGATCTGCTCAATCGCCACTAGGTCGTCTGCTCTTCGCGCAAGCGGCTCATCGTCTCTTGCTCTTCGCGCAAGCGGCTCATCATCTCTTGCTCTTCGCGCAAGCGGCTCATCATCTCTTGCTCTTCGCGCAAGCGGCTCATCGACGCGCTACCAGCCCCGCTGTGCCAGTCGCTGCGGCTGTGCAATCTCCTCCACGTTGATGCCGACCATCGGCTCGCCCAAACCCCGAGAAACCCGTGCCAGCACGTCGGGGTCGTCGTAGAACGTGGTGGCCTTGACGATCGCTGCGGCCCGCTGCGCGGGATCACCCGATTTGAAGATTCCGGAGCCGACGAACACGCCTTCGGCGCCCAGTTGCATCATCATCGCCGCGTCGGCCGGAGTCGCGATGCCTCCCGCGGTGAACAGCGTCACCGGCAGCTTGCCCGCTCGGGCCACCTCGACCACCAGTTCGTAAGGGGCCTGCAGTTCCTTTGCGGCGACGTAGAGTTCGTCATCGGACAGCGACGTCAGACGGCGGATCTCGCCGCCGATGGCGCGCATGTGCGTGGTCGCGTTGGACACGTCACCCGTGCCCGCCTCACCCTTGCTGCGGATCATCGCCGCGCCTTCGGTGATGCGGCGCAACGCCTCGCCGAGATTGGTTGCGCCGCAAACGAACGGCACCGTGAAGCGCCACTTGTCGATGTGGTGGGTGTAGTCGGCCGGTGTCAGAACCTCGGACTCGTCGACGTGGTCGACGCCGAGACTCTGCAGAATCTGGGCTTCGACGAAGTGGCCGATGCGGGCCTTGGCCATCACCGGGATCGTGACGGCCGCCATGATGCCCTCGATCATGTCGGGGTCGCTCATCCGGGAAACGCCGCCCTGTGCGCGGATGTCGGCGGGCACGCGCTCCAGCGCCATCACCGCGACCGCGCCCGCGCCCTCGGCGATGCGGGCCTGTTCCGGGGTGACGACGTCCATGATCACGCCGCCCTTGAGCATCTCGGCCATCCCGCGTTTGACCCGCGCGGTGCCCGTCTGCCCGTTCGTCCCGCTGTCCACGTCGGCCAGTCTAGTGGCCGCCGTCTAGCCGTTTTCGTGCGCCGAGACTGCGGGGAGATCGCAAAAATCACGCAGATTGCGATCTGTGCGCAGTTTCGGTGCGCCCCGGTCAGCGGATCGGCTGCGGCTCGCGGCGCTGGGTGGCGCTGCTCGCGTCGGCCAGCGCATTGGCCTCCGGCAACAGGTCGGCCAGTTGCACCGGGTACACCGCCTCGCCGGCGTCGACCAAAGCGGCGATGTCAGATGGGTCGCACCAGCGAAAATCATGGATGTAGCGGCGCTCCAGCGCAGTGTGGCCTGCCGTCGACGGATCGAACCGCCGCGTGCGGTGCACGAAGAACAGCTCGTGGCTGCGGACCACCGAATTGTTGAAGTCGAGCATCGCGTCGCGGCGCCACACCGGACCGATCATCTGTTCCGGATCGGCGTGCAGACCGGTCTCCTCGTACACCTCGCGCGCGGCGGCCCGCTGCAGTGTCTCGCCCGGCCGAGCCTGGCCGCCGACCGTGAACCACCACTTCGGCGCCTCGCCACCGGCCCGTGCCGGATCGGAGCCGCAGAACAGCAGCACGCGGCCGTCCTCGTCGAGAAGCACCACCCGCGCCGACGTCCGCACGGTGACGACGCCCGCGTCGTCACCTGATGACTGCGCGCGCTCCGCAATCTCGAAATACGTTGGCAGCGGTGCTGTTCCGCCGAGACGCAGCCATCGCACCGGCCGTCGCTCGCGCAGCGCCAGCGTGTCGCGTACCGCGTCGTTGTGGAACCGCCGTGCCAGCAGCACCCGAGCCTCGGCGTCGGCAAGCTCGGCGATCAGCGCCGGGGGCAGCGCAGACATGTCGACGGCAGCCAGCTCTGCCGACAACTCGTTCTCAGCGGTCTCCCGCGCCGGTCTCGGCGTCCGCTCGGCCGCGTCGGCAAGGTCGGTCAGCCGCCGGCACTGCTCACCCGAGCCATAGGCGTCTGTCGCGACCGCGCGCGCCACCACCGCGCGTCGGGCCAGGGCGGCGTCCAGCGCCTGCCATGACAGGTCATAGCGGACGTGCAGCCGGTCCAGACGCGTCGCGGTCTGATACGCCCACAGCGCCGCTGCGAGCAAGACGACCAGCAGCAAGACCGCGACGGCCACCCACCACATCGTCAACTGGCCACCTCGACCTTCGCGCCTGTGGCTGCGACTGTTTCGTACACCCGCATGATCTGTTCGGCCACCACCGACCAGTCGTATCGACGGACCGCGGTGTTGGCAACGTTGATGTAGGCGGCGCGCAGCGCGTCGTCGCTGAGCACGTCGATCAACGCGGCGGCCAGCGCATCACTGTCATCCACGGGTACCAGCCGGCCGGCCTCACCGTCGCGCAGCACGCGGCGGAATGCATCGAGATCGCTGGCCACCACCGGCGTGCCCGCCGCCATCGCCTCCACGAGCACGATGCCGAAACTCTCGCCGCCGGTGTGCGGCGCGCAGTACACGTCCGCGCTGCGCAACGCCGAGGCCTTCTCCTCGTCGTCGACCTGGCCCAGGAAGCGAAGATGGCCGTCCAGCGGGTCGGCCTCTTCGCGCAGTTCGTCCTCATCTCCGCGGCCGACGATCAGCACCTGCACGTCGGGAAACCGCTCCACGAGTGTCGGCAGCGCCCGCAACAGCACCTCCATGCCCTTGCGCCGTTCGTCAAAGCGGCCCAAGAACAGCACCGTCTTGCCGGGACGCGGATATCCTTGCAGCACAGGCGCATTCGCGATACTCGCGACATCTATCCCGTTGGGAATCTCTACCGCGTCGGACCCCAGCGCTTCGATCTGCCAGCGCCGGGCCAGATCCGACACCGCGATGCGGCCGACGATCTTCTCGTGGTACGGCCGCAGAATGCCCTGAAACACCGATAAGGTCAGCGATTTCGTCGTCGACGTGTGAAAAGTAGCCACGATGGGACCCTCAGCGGCCTGCAGGGCGAGCATCGACAGGCTCGGTGCATTCGGTTCGTGCAGGTGCAACACATCGAACTGGCCGTCGGCGAGCCACCGCTTGACCTTGCGATGCGTGGCCGGACCGAACCGCAGCCGCGCGACGGACCCGTTGTAGGGAATCGGGACGGCCTTGCCGCCGGAGACCACGTAGTCGGGCAGTGTGACGTGAGGCGACGACGGGGCGAGCACGCTGACGTCCTGCCCGCGGGTCCGCATCACCTCGGCCAGTTGCAGCACATGCGACTGGACGCCGCCCGGGACGTCGAACGAGTACGGGCACACCATCCCGATGCGCATCTAGGAATTGTCCTCTACTTCTTTCTCCGCTTGCTGCGCACCTACCCCCGAGGCCAGCCGCGCACGATGCTCGTCGGAGAGGTCCGCCAGCCACTGCGGCTGCAGCATGTGCCAGTCCTGGGGGTGCCGGGCGATGTCAGTCGCGAACTGATCGGCCAAAGCCTGGGTGACCGCGTCGACGTCAGCCGAGGAGGTATCCAGTTCCTGATTAACGACGGATCCCCAGCCGTTCTTTTCGAACCAGCAGTGCACCGGCAGCAGCGGGGCGCCGGTGTCGATGGCGAGGCGCGCCGGACCGGCAGGCATGCGGGTCGGTTCGCCGAAGAAGTCGACCTGCACACCGGTTCGGGTGAGGTCGCGTTCGGCCATCAGGCACACCACGCGGTTCGCGCGCAACCGTTCGGCGAGCACGTCATACGGCGGCCGAGAGCCTGTCAAGGGCAGGACTTCGAAACCCAGGCTCTCCCGGTACGCGATGAACCTGCGGTACAGCGATTCCGGCTTGAGCCGTTCGGCGACGGTGGTGAAGGTGCCGTGCGCGTTGACCAGCCAGACACCGGCCATATCCCAGTTGCCGCTGTGCGGCAGCGCCAGCACCGCGCCACGACCCGCGTCGAGTGCCGCCGTGATGTGTTCCTTCCCGTGCACGGACTCGTGAAGGCGCCGACCCAGC
Source organism: Mycobacterium sp. (assembly GCA_036558625.1). GTDB lineage: Bacteria > Actinomycetota > Actinomycetes > Mycobacteriales > Mycobacteriaceae > Mycobacterium. The sequence goes on from DATBFF010000154.1 coordinate 6,430, forward strand.
TCGGCATGGTTCATCGACGGCAGCCGGAATGCCTCGCGCCAGTAGCGCGCGTAGGACGCCAGCGACGCGCGCATCAACGAATACGGCACGTCGGCCGGGTGCACGCCAAGGACACGTGCGAGGTTTTTGCGCAGCTGTTCTGGCCCGCCGCCAAGCGACGCATAGAAGGCACCGGTGTCAAATGTGCCGCGCGCCAGCATATCCGGCATGGCCCGGACCATGAGCCAGCCGGTGGCATATCCCCAGTCGGAAAGCCGCCCACCCAGCGCGCTGCGGCCGTCGCGCACCAGCCGCAACCGAGCCGGCGGCATGATCACGGCTCACTCGTCTCGTGCTTTTCCGCCTTCTCCGACGCGCCGGCCGACCTGCGGACGGTGTGCAGCCGCTGCGCCACGGTGATCAGGCTCGCAATGGCCAACACCCACATCGCGATCGGCAGCAAGAACGGCATCGGGAAGAACTGCAGATCCGACAGCCCGGCGCCGACGAGCACGATGATCAGCCGCTCGGGGCGTTCGATGAACCCTCCGTCGCCGCGCAGGCCGGTGGCCTCGGCGCGGCCCTTGATGTACGAAATCACTTGCGACGTCACCAGACAGATCATGGTGGCTACCACCAGCGACGGGTCGTTCAACCCGAACGCGGCCCACCACAGCAGCCCACAGAACACCGCCCCGTCGCCGATCCTGTCGCACGTGGCGTCCAACACCGCACCGAACTTGGTCCCGCCGCCCTGTACGCGGGCCATTGCACCGTCGAGCATGTCCGACAACACAAAGATCCAGACGGTGAACGCACCCCACCACAATTGGCCGATGGGGAACAACGTGAGCGATGCGATGACGGACGCAGCAGTGCCCAGGATCGTCACGCTGTCTGGGGTTAAGCCGATGCGCAGCGCGGCCTTGGCCACCGGCGTGCTCAGCTTGACGTAGGCCGCCCGGGTCATCAAGTAGAAGTTGCTCACGTTTTCACCGCCCGTCGCTGCGCTCGCCCGACTGCCTCGCCCATTCGGTGGCCAGCAGCTGACGTGTCTCGCGCAGCAGCTGCGGGATCACCTTCGAGTCGCCGATGATCGTGATGAAGTTGGCGTCGCCGCCCCACCGCGGCACCACATGCATGTGCAGATGTTCGGCGAGCGAGCCGCCGGCGGAGGTGCCCAGGTTCAGGCCGACATTGAAACCGTGCGGCCGCGAAACGCTCTTGATCACTCGAATCGCCTGTTGCGTGAACGCCATCAGCTGCGCGCTTTCAGCCTCAGTGAGATCCTCCAACTCCGACACCCGCCGGTAAGGCACCACCATCAGGTGCCCCGGGTTGTAGGGATACAGGTTCAGTACGACGTACACCAATTCCCCACGCGCCACCACCAGGCCATCTTCGTCGGGCAACGTCGGGATGTCGGTGAACGGCTGCACCGATGCCGGGTCTCGCTTGAGCGGCCCCTCGGCCAGGTAGTTCATCCTGTACGGCGTCCACAGCCGCTGCAGACGGTCGGGCTCCCCTACCCCCCGATCGATGATCGTGTCGTCGTCTTTGCCTGCCGGCTCGGTCACGTCGCAGCCCCGGGGTTTACCAAATCTGCTGCGGGTGCAGCGTTTTGGCGCTCGGCGACCCAATTCACGATCACATCGATTGCTTCGGCGCGCGGTACGCCGTTGATCTGACTGCGGTCGCGGAACCGGAAACTCACCGCGTTCGCCTCGATGTCGCGATCACCGGCCAACAGCAGAAACGGCACCCCCTGGTTGGTGTGCTGCACGATCTTTTTGGCCATCCGATCATCACTGTCGTCAACCTCGGCGCGGATGCCGCGCGACTTCAGCTCGGCCACAACGGTTTTGAGGTACGGCACGTGTTCGTCGGCGATCGGGATGCCGACCACCTGCACCGGCGCCAGCCAGGCCGGAAATGCCCCAGCGTAGTGCTCGGTGAGAATCCCGAAAAACCGCTCGATCGAACCGAACAGGGCCCGGTGGATCATCACTGGCCGCTGTCGGCTGCCGTCGGCGGCGGTGTATTCGAGGTCGAACCGCTCGGGGAAGTTGAAGTCGAGTTGGATCGTCGACATCTGCCACGAACGCCCCAGCGCGTCGCGCGCCTGCACCGAGATCTTCGGGCCGTAGAACGCCGCGCCACCCGGGTCGGGCACCAGCTCCAACCCCGACGCCGACGCGACCTCGGCCAGCGTCGCGGTGGCTTCGTCCCACACGTCGTCGGAGCCGACGTACTTGTTGGGGTCCTTGGTGGACAGCTCCAGATAGAACTCGGTGAGTCCGTAGTCCCCGAGAAGGTCGAGGACGAAATGCAGCAGCGACGCGAGTTCGTCGCGCATCTGCTCGCGGGTGCAGTAGATGTGCGAGTCGTCCATCGTGAAGCCGCGCGCCCGGGTCAGCCCGTGAATCACGCCGGATTTCTCGTAGCGGTAGACCGTCCCGAATTCGAAGAGCCGTAACGGAAGTTCGCGGTAGGAACGTCCCCGCGACCGAAAGATCAGGCAGTGCATGGGACAGTTCATCGGCTTGAGGTAGTAGTCCTGCCCCGGCTTGCGCACCGTGCCGTCGTCGTCGTACTCGGCGTCGACGTGCATGGGCGGAAACATGCCGTCGGCGTACCAGTCCAAATGGCCCGAGGTGTGAAACAACTGCGCCTTGGTGATGTGGGGGGTGCTGACGAACTCGTAGCCGGCTTCGAGGTGTTTACGGCGCGAGTACTCTTCGAGTTCGCGGCGCACCGTGCCGCCCTTGGGATGGAAAACGACCAAGCCCGAGCCGATTTCGTCGGGGAAGCT
>DATBFF010000155.1:0-1924 GCA_036558625.1 Mycobacterium sp.
GTCATGTGCGCGACTGTAGCACTGTTGCCACGTCTTGCCGTGAACATCCCGCACCCCAACGATCCTTCGTAGTTGACATAATGTCTCTTATCGGCGAACTCTCGGAAGGCGTCAAAGTCGAACTGGGAAACGCTTGGTAGAGTGCTCCCTATGCAGGCCAAGGTGGACTCGGTCGGTCGCGTCGTCCTGCCGAAGGCCCTGCGCGACGCGTTGGGCCTACGCGCCGGTTCAACGGTCGACATCACGCGGTATGGATCCGGCCTGCAACTGATTCCGTTCGGTCGCACCGCCAGGCTTGTCGACGAGTCCGGCGTATTGGTCGCCACAGGCGACACACCGATCGACGACGAGGTCATGTTCAGGCTGATCGATGCCGACAGGCGCTGACCGCCGAGTTGCCCTGGATACCAGCGTGGCGGTGCCGCTGCTCGTGCAGACGCACGTCGCTCACGACCTGGTGGTCGAGTGGTGGCGACGCCGACCGGTCGCTCTGAGTGGCCATGCCGCGGTGGAGACCTACTCGGTGCTGACCCGGCTCCCCGGCGACGTCAGGCTCGCGCCCGCCGACGCGGCTCGGCTACTGTCCGACCGGTTCGAGGCACCGTTGCTGTTGAAGCCGTCGGATGCGAAACGGGTCCCCGAAATTCTGGCCGGCTTGAACATCGCAGGCGGGGCCGCTTACGACGCGATCGTCGCGCTGGCGGCGATGACCAATCACTGGACGCTTGCCACCAGGGATGCTCGGGCGCGTGCCACCTATGAGACCGTCGGCGTCGAGATCGAAGTCGTCGCGTGAACAACCCTCAGAAGATGTACGGGATCAGCATCTTCGATGACTTCCGGTACCGCGGATAGGTGTCGGGAAAGCGCTCGGTCATGGTGCGTTCTTCGACGAACGCGCTGTAGACGAAGTACGCGCCGAGCAGGACCGCCACGACGAGCCAGTCCCAACTGATCGCTATCGCGGTGCCGATCATGGCGAGGATGACGCCGGAATAGATCGGGTGCCGCACGACGCGGTACGGACCGCTGGTCACCAGTTCCGGGTCGATCTTCTGCGACATCGGCATGCCCCAGTTGCGGCCGATGTAGATCCGCGCCCACACCGCAAGGGCCAACCCGGCGAAGAACGCCGCAAGGCCGACGCCGTGCAGCAGCGCACTGTGCGTCAGCGTCAGGTCGTGCAGCGCCCTGATGCGGAACAGGACCACGATGACGACGAACAGCGCGACCCTGACCAGCGCGAACCGTGTCCACTGCGTGCGGCCCGGTTTCGCGTTCGCGGATGCCACCAGCCAGTAGCTCCAGAACGCGATCCAGCCGACGGCGATGACGATGTCGGTCGCGCGCATTGGTCAAGTCCCCACGCCAAACGGATGCAGCTCCAGTGGACACCGCTGCGGGTGAGCGCCGTCTGAGAAAGCTACGTCCCGACGTAGGACGCGAGGTGCTCACCGGTGAGTGTGGAACGGGCGGCCACGAGGTCGGCGGGCGTGCCCTCGAAGACGATCCGTCCACCGTCGTGGCCGGCGCCCGGCCCGAGGTCGATGATCCAGTCCGCGTGGGCCATGACCGCCTGGTGGTGCTCGATGACGATCACCGTCTTCCCGGAGTCGACGATTTGGTCGAGCAGTCCGAGCAACTGTTCGACGTCGGCGAGATGCAGCCCGATCGTCGGCTCGTCCAGCACATAGACACCGCCCCGCTCGGCGAGGTGCGTCGCCAGCTTGAGCCGCTGCCGCTCGCCACCGGACAGCGTGGTGAGCGGCTGCCCGATGTTGAGGTAACCGAGCCCGACGTCCGCGAGCCGCTCAAGGATCGTGTGCGCGGCCGCGACGCTGCCCTCGAAGAACTCCAGCGCGTCCAGCACGGACATCGCGAGCACCTCGCTGATGTCCTTGCCGCCGAAGGTGTACTTGAGCAC
>DATBFF010000156.1:0-4207 GCA_036558625.1 Mycobacterium sp.
TTTGCCGCACCGCCCAGCCTTGTTGGCGCGCAACGCGATCCCGGTGCCGGCGATACCGTGCACGCCGTCGAGGAAGAACCGGCGGCAGACGCCTCACCCGAGCCGGCCGAGGCGACGGCAGCGCAGACACGCCCGCCGTCGTCGCCGTTGGGTGATACCGATGTGATCTTCCAGCGCATGGTGTCGGAATGGCTGGTCGACCCGCAGGAGATCATGCCGCCTATCCAGTCGTGGGAGTCCGTGTGGGACAGCGGTTGGGCCGCCGCCGAACAAGCCGACGAGGCGCCCGTCGAGCAGCGCACCGACCGGGGACTGCCCGTGCGTGAACCCGGCGCCCGGTTGGTGCCGGGATCCCCGGAATCCGGGCGGCACAACCGCTCCGCGCACCGCAGGGATGACGACGAGGCCGTCGACGAACCGCTGCCGCGCCGCGATCCCGACGCGGTGCGCGCATCACTGTCCAGCCATTCGGGTGGTGTGCGTGCCGGACGTTCGCACGCGCGGGAAGATTATCGGGACGACGAATGACGACGCAACCGCCCCATGATGCGTCGCTGGACTGGCTGGTGTCAGCGTTCGCCCGCGACGTCGCGGGAGTGTCACACGCGGTCCTGGTTTCTGCAGACGGGCTCTTGGTGGCCGCGAGCGAACACCTGCCCGTGGAGCGCGGTGAGCAATTAGCCGCTGTCAGTTCGGGTTTGGCGAGTTTGTCCACAGGCGCCGCGCAACTGTTCGAGGGTGGCGAAGTGCTGCAGTCCGTGGTCGAGATGGAAAACGGTTACCTGCTACTGATGCGAGTGGGGGACGGGTCGCACCTGGCCGCACTCGCCTCGACCTCGTGCGACATCGGGCAAGTCGGATACGAGATGGCGATTCTGGTGGAACGTGTTGGCGGCGTGGTGAAGTCGCCGCGACGGGCTACGCAACACTCGTGAAGTTGTGATGAAAAAACCCGTATCCCGAAACCAACCAAGTTTGGTACGTCCGTACACTCTGACAGCCGGACGGACCACTACGAGTATCGCACTGCCGCTGGAGGCCCCGATCGAGACCGTCGAGTCAGCGTCTCATGACCCCCGGCCACCGGGCGATGTCCGGACCGACATCGTCCAGTTGTGCACCACGACGCCCTCGCTGGCCGAAATCGCCTCTCGGTTGGAGCTTCCCATCGGTGTGGCGAGGGTCTTGGTCGGCGATCTCGTGCAGGCCGGTTCTCTGCGGGTATTGACGACGCTGGCCGATGACTCGTCAGACCAAGAGCGTCGTGAGCTGATAGGAAGGACACTGCGTGGTCTCCGGGCGCTCTGAAACCGACGTCGGTGATGAGCGCTTACGCGAAGAGCAGACGTCCCCGGCGTCGACCAAGATCGTGATCGCCGGCGGGTTCGGCACCGGGAAGACGACGTTCGTCGGCGCGGTCTCCGAGATCATGCCGCTGCGTACCGAAGCGCTGCTCACCGAGGCGTCCGTGGGTGTCGACGAGCTCGCGGATACCCCGGCGAAGAAAACCACTACGGTGGCAATGGATTTCGGCAGAATCACGCTCGGCGACGAGGATCTTGTCCTGTACTTGTTCGGGACACCGGGTCAGCGGCGGTTCTGGTTCATGTGGGATGACCTGGTGCGCGGAGCGATCGGGGCGATCATCCTCGTCGACGTCCGCCGTCTGCAGGACAGCTTCGCGGCCGTCGACTTCTTCGAGGCTCGGCGGCTGCCGTTCTTGATCGCGATCAATGAGTTCGACGGCGCGCCGCAATACCCGACAGACGAAGTGCGGACGGCACTTTCGTTGCCCGTTGACATTCCGGTGATCACCGTCGATGCGCGGCAACGTGATTCGGCTAAGCAGGCGCTGATCGCGATCGCAGAGTATGCGTTGCAGCGGCTGACGCCCGCACGTCGCTGAATGTCTCAGACCGTGATCTTGGTCTTGTCGTCGATTTCCTTCGTCGCATCGAACAGCGCAGATGCGTCTGGCTCGGGACCTGAGGCGTTCAACTGCAGCAGGTAGACACCGTCGTTTACCTGGATCACCACGGACTTCTGGGCAACGAGTTGTGGCTTGCCGTCTTGTTGTGCGGTGCCGCCGATCTCATAGGCCGGAAAGCCGGCGAGTGTGCCCTTGTGGCCATCGCCACCGTCGAAGCCCGGGCGGCGCTTGACCTTACCGGGTATGGCGGCGAAGAGTTCATCCGTGTTGACGTTGCCGGTCAACTTCCTCAGCACCGCGATGATCTTTGGTGGATCGTTCGGATCAGTCGGGGTGTCGAAGACGATGCCGCCGTATGGCGCGTCGTCACTTTCGGGAAGCAAGGTCCAGCCCGTGGGCACCGGCAGGTCGATGGTCGGCGCGCCGGGTGTGTTGTGGCTGATCGTCGTTGCTTGGATGTTGTGCTGCTTGATGTAATCGTCGACCGTTTGGGGGGCGCCTTGGGCGGGCGTCGGCGTGGGCGCCGTCGAAGTCGTGGTTGAAGTCGGCGCCGAACTCGAGTGCTTCGCGGATTTCGAACCGGAGCCGCAACCGGTGAGCGCGACGGCGAGCGAGATCACGGCGATGGAAATGCTGATCGCTACTGACGGATTCTTCACGCGGTTCTCCATGCGGTCGGCAGCCGCCTGTCGCGGCTGAATCATCGCCGGATTAAACCATGCGGGCCGCGTAGCTCGCTGTCGAACGGTTGTCAAGGGCTCTGTGGCGTCCTGGGGATAGATTCGCAGCTGTGGATAATCTCTGGTGAATTGCGTTGTGCGGCAGGTGTTGTCGGCACGGTTGTCGGTGGGTGTCACTACGTTTGTGGTATGAGTTCGACGGCGTTCGACCAGAGCCAGACCGGCTATGACGGGCTGGACGCTGTCCTGGACAAGATCGCCGCCGTCGATTACAGCGGGTTGTCGACGGCGGAGCGGGCGGCGCTTTTGGACCGCCATGAGGCGGTGCTGCGCCGGTTGCCGGGGTTGGTCCACGAGTTGATCAACGAGCTGGCGTGTCATGCCACGGTCGAGGAGTTGGGCGACAAGCCCGCCCACGTGTTGGCCGACCGGTTGCGGATCAGCCGCGCCGAGGCCAAACGGCGCATCGAAGAAGCCGCCGACCTGGCGCCGCGGCGCACGCTGACCGGCGAACCGCTGCCGCCGCGCCTGGAGCACACCGCCGCCGGGCAGGCCGGCGGGTTGATCGGCGCCGAGCACGTCACGGTGATCCGCGACTTCCTCGCCAAGCTGCCCTGCTGGATCGACGAGGCGTCCCGGGCCACAGCCGAAAAGGACTTGGCCGAGGCGGCGACGCGGTTTCGCCCCGACCAGCTCAAAAAGCTCGCCGAACATCTCGACCTGTGTTTGAACCCCGACGGCAACTACACCGACGAGCACCGCGCCGCGCGCCGCGGCCTCACGCTGGGACCCCAGGGCCCCGACGGCATGAGCCGGCTGTGGGGTTGGCTCACCCCAGAAGCCCGGGCCGGTTGGGAGGCGATGATGGCCAAACACGCCGCCCCGGGCATGTGCAACCCGGCCGATGAACACCCCACCATCACCGGCACCCCCTCCCAGCAGGCGATCGACGCCGATCACCGCAGCCGCGCGCAACGCCAGCACGACGCCCTCAACGCGGTGCTCCGCGACAGCTTGATGTCGGGTGCGCTCGGTGAGCACAACGGGCTGCCGGTCACCATCATCGTCAAAGCCGACATCACCGACCTGCACACCAAGACCGGGGTGGCCCGCACCGGCGGCGGCAGCTGGCTACCGATCAGCGATGCGATCCGGCTGGCCGCCGACGCCTTTCACTACCTGGTGTTGTTCGACAAGGCCACACCGTTGGCGCTGTTCAAGGGCCGCACCACCCGCTGCGCCACCCCCGCCCAACGGCTGGTGCTACACGCCACCGACCGCGGCTGCAGCTTCCCGGGCTGCACCGTGCCCGGCTACGGCTGCCAAGCACACCACGCCGCCACAGACTGGGCCGCCGGCGGCCTGACCAACATCGACAACCTCACCTTCGCCTGCGGCCCGCACAACCGCCTGGTCAAACACGGCGGCTGGGCCACCCGCAAGAACCAGCGCGGTGAAACCGAATGGATCCCACCCCCGACACTCGACCGCGGACAACCCCGCACCAACACCTACTGGCACCCCGAAAAAATGCTGCGGGCTGGCAACCCGGACGACGAAGATGAAGACGAGAGCAACTAGCGGCCGCTAGTGCGTG
>DATBFF010000157.1:0-9327 GCA_036558625.1 Mycobacterium sp.
GTCCAACGAGGCGCCGGCCAACGTGATCGCGGGCCTGCTGTCGCTCGAATTCCTCATCCACGCATGGGATTACGCCCAACCGATCGGGCAACCGGTGGAGCCGTCCAATCAGCTCGCGGACTACGTGTTCGGGCTCGCGCGTAAGATCATCACACCCGAGGGCCGCACCAACGTCGGCTTTGACGACCCCATTGACATCGCTGACGATGCGCCGACGTTCAACCGGCTCCTCGCGTTCACCGGCCGGCGGCCGACCTAGACGCGCTCGAGGTAGAAGTACAGGTAGCGGCCAGCCCCAGAACTGAAGTCGACGGCACCCTTGCCGTTCATGAATCCGATGACGGCGTCGTCGTCGATCCGCTTGAAGTGGTCGTGCACCGGCCGGCCGTCGTAGACCATGCTCGCGGTCACCTCGCCGCGGAACTCCTCCATCCACAGCGACGCTTCGCCCCCCATCGCCTCGGCGTTGGAGAACTTGTTACCGTCGGCGTCCAGGCAGACCAGCGGCTTGGCGTCGGCAGCCGAGTTGAACGTCTTGCCGAACCAGTTCAGCCGCTTCATGAATCCGTTGGCGGGGTGGCCGGTGTTGAACTCGCCGCCCTTCCATTCGCCGATCATGAACTCGACGGTCGCGGGCGTCAGCGTGGCCCAGAAGTCGTCGAGCTCCTCGTCGGAGATGACGTCGTCGCACTCCTTGAACGCGGTGAATGTCTTGCGGGCCAGCTCATCTGCCACTGTGGTCTCCAATCCACTTGAGGGCGAAATCCAGGAACGCGTCGTTCTCGTGCGGTGCCGCGACGGTGACGCGCACACCGTCCTCGCCGTACGGGCGCACGACGAGCCCGGCTTCTGCTGCGGCTGCCACAAAGCCCGGGGTGTGCTCGGCCAGCGGCAGCCAGACGAAGTTGGCCTGCGACGGCGGCACGATGAAGCCGGCGTCGACAAGGGCCGCACTGACCCGGATACGTTCGGCGACAACGGCATCGGTGCGCGCAAGGAGCTCGTCTGCGGCGTTCAGCGACGCGACCGCCGCGGCTTGCGCGATGTTGCCGACGCTGAACGGCACGTAGGCCTTAACGAGCGCAGCGATCAGCTCGGGGTCGCCGACGGCGTAGCCGACACGCAGGCCCGCCAGGCCATAGGCTTTGGAAAACGTCCGCAGCACGACCACATTCGGGTACTGGCGCACCAATCCGAAACTGTCGGGCAGCATTCCGTCGCGGACGTATTCGACATAAGCCTCGTCGATGGCGATCAACACATCCGCAGGCACGGCCTCGATGAAGTGGGTCAACTTCTCGGGGTCGACGACGGTGGACGTCGGGTTATTGGGGTTGCAGACGAACACCAGCCGCGTGCGGTCGGTGACGGCGGCGGCCATCGCGTCCAGGTCGTAGGTGTGGTCAGCGAGCGGCACCTGGACTGGAGTGGCGCCGGCAAGGCGGACCTGCAACGGATAGATCTCGAAGCTGCGCCAGCCGAAGATCACCTCGTCGCCGACACCGGACGTGATCTGGACCAGCTGCTGACACAGGCTCACCGAGCCGCAGCCGGCTGAGACCTGCTCGGGCGGGAAGCCGACGTGCTTGGCCAGGTGCTCGCGCAATTCGGAATAGCCGTTGTCGGGGTAGCGGTTGATCGCATCGGTGGCTTTCTCGATCGCGGCACGCACGCTGGGCAGGGGCCCGTGCACGGTCTCGTTGCTGGCGATCTTGATCGCGCCCGGCATCGTCTTGCCCGGCGTGTAGGCCGGTATGCCGGCCAGCTCGGGGCGCAGACGCACGGTCATCCGCCCAGCATAAGTTCCGCTTTGCAGCGCCCGGACGCCGCTGTGTACGCTGTGCCTTCGGGTTCAGGAGGCGTGCCAGAGCGGCCGAATGGGGCTCACTGCTAATGAGTTGTCCGTCTCAAAGCGGACCGGAGGTTCAAATCCTCTCGCCTCCGCCACTACAACTAAACACAAGCGCCCGTAGCTCAACGGATAGAGCATCTGACTACGGATCAGAAGGTTGGGGTTTCGAATACCTCCGGGCGCGCACACAGAATCGGCCGATGACAGGCTCACCGATCGGCTCCCCGTCGCCCGTCCCGAAAGTGCTTGGGATTAACCACATCCGCTGCGGGGAATGGAAGAGAAATCCGGCGGACGGCCGGTCTGGCGATAAGGTTTGTGGCTATGGACGACGACCTGCGTGAATCCGGGTTCACCGGGCTGGGTCGGCGCCAACTGGTGAGCCGGGTGCATGAGCAGAACGATGAGCTGCAGACTGCCCGAAACCAGATGGAACAACTGGTGGGCATCATCGTCGAGATCGGTTCCGATCTGGACCTGGATGTGACGTTGCACCGGATCCTCAGCGCGGCGATGGATCTCACCAGCGCCCGCTACGGGACGCTGGGCATAACTGGACCGGACGGCACCGTCGGGTCTTTCATTCGCGTCGGCATCGATGACGCGACCGCGCATCGGCTCGGCGATCTGCCGGTCGGCCCGGGTTTGCGCATCGACGATCTGAGTGCTGATCTGCAGGACGGCCCGCCGATACGGGCGCTGCTCGCAATTCCGATCACCGTTCGCACGGCTGCCTTCGGCATCCTCTATCTGGCCGACGACCGCCCCGGCCGATTCTTCTCCGACTCGCAGGAACGCGCCGTGCGAGCGCTGGCCTCGGCTGCGGCGGTGGCCATCGACAACGCGAGACTCTTCGAACGGGAACGGGAATCGGCGAAATGGACGAAGGCCAGTCGGGAGATCACGACCGCGCTGCTGTCCGGCTCCCCGCAGACCGGCCCGCTGCAGCTCATCGTGGACCGGGCGCTGGAGTTGTCCGACGCCGAGCAAGCGATCTTGTTGGTGCCCAGCGAGCCCGATCTGCCCGCCGACGAGGTCGGCACTCTCGTCGTAGCCGTGACGGCGGGCCGGTACTCCTCAGAGGTGATCGGCCGGCAGGTGCCGATGGACGGGTCCACCACCGGCGGAGTCGCGCGTCGCGGCACACCGCTGATCACCGAGTCCTTCCAATATCCGATCGAGGGGTTCACCGACGTCGGTGAACGATCAGCGATCGTCATGCCGCTGATCGCCGACGACGCCGTGCTCGGTGTCATCGCGGTCGCACGGAACCCGGAGCAGCCGGCGTTCGGCAATGACTACCTGGAGCTCGTCAGCGACTTCGCCCGACACGCGGCACTCGCATTGGCGCTGGCCGCCGGCCGCGAACACGCACTCAACCAGCAACTCGCTCAAGCCGACACCGTCGATGACGCGCTCCAAGCAGCGACTGAAGAGCTGCGCCGGCTTTGGCGCGCGCGTCGCGTGCTGGGGGTGGTATTCGCGCACCACACGTCCGCTGAATCCGCCTCTGGCGCACCGGATCTCGTATCGGTCGGCGAGCCCACGCGGTGGGATGACCTGCCGCCGCAGACTCAGGAGATGCTCAGCTCCTTGCGCGACGGCGACCTGCTGACCCCGAACGTGACGATGCCGGGGACGGCGGGCATCGCGCTTCAGCATCCGGAGGGCGTGCTTGTTGTGTGGATCGAACTGGCCCAACAACGGCCGTTCACGCTTGAAGACCAGACCCTGCTCACCGTCTTGGCAGGTCGCCTCGGCCAGGGCCTGCAGCGGGTGCATCAGGTTGACCAGCAGCGCGAAACAGCACTGGCGCTGCAACATGCGATCCTGGGCCCCGCTCACCTGCCGAGCGCGTTCGCGGTGCGCTATCAGGCCGCCAGTCGGCCCCTGCAGGTCGGCGGTGACTGGTACGACATCGTCGACCTGGAGGACGGGCGCATCGCGTTGATTGTCGGCGACTGTGTCGGCCATGGCCTCGCCGCGGCCGCGGTCATGGGGCAGTTGCGCAGCGCCTGCCGCGCCCTGCTGCTCGACCACCCCAGCCCCGGTGCGGCTCTGATGGGGCTGGATCGCTTCGCCGCGCAGCTACCCGGTGCCCCATGCACCACCGCGGTCTGCGCGATCCTCACACCGGAAACCGGTGAGCTCGTGTACTCGAGTGCCGGGCACCCGCCGCCCATCCTTGTCGACGCCGACGGCACGACCCGGATACTCGACGACGGCCACACCATTCCAGTGGGACTACGACCGGACCGGCCACGCCCCGAAGCCCACATGACTATTCCGCCGCGCGCGACCCTGCTGCTCTACTCCGACGGTCTGGTCGAACGTCGTCGCACTCCGCTGGAGCACGGCATCACCCGTGTCTCCGGCCTCATTCAGGACGGCCGCGCATCGACACTGGACGATCTGGCGAACCGCATCATGTCGGATCTCGCACCACGTGGCGGCTATCAGGACGACGTCGTGCTGCTGCTCTACCGCCATCCCGCTCCGCTCGAGCTGGATTTCCCGGCCGAAGCCCGCCATCTCGCCGGCATCCGCGCCGCGTTGCGCAATTGGTTGAGCAGAGTCCGGGTGGAGCAGACTCAGGCTCAAGACGTGCTCGTCGCCGTCGGAGAAGCCGTCGCCAACGCCGTCGAGCACGGTCATCGCCACACCTCCGACGGCATGATCAGCCTGCGCGCGACGGCCCTGGTCGACGAGATTCAGATGACCGTCACCGACACCGGTTCGTGGAAGCCTCCGGCCGCCAACCCGCATCGAGGCCGGGGCATCGCGATGATGCGGGCGCTGATGCACGACGTCGCGATCCACCAAGAAACCGCCGGAACAACAGTCCACTTGTCCGCGAGGATCACCTGATGCCCACAATGCTTACTCTCAACACTGACCGCGGTGATGACGGGAAGCCCGTTCTGATTGCTTCGGGGGAAATCGACCTGAGCAACGTCGACGCATTCGCCCAAGCCCTTGCCACATCCGTCGCCGAGACGGCTGACAGCGGCGGGACACTCACCGTCGACCTCAGCGCTGTGGAGTACCTCGACAGCGCCGCCATCAACGCACTGTTCGCGCACGCCGAGCGTCTTCACATCGTCGCCCAGCCTCTGATGATCCGCGTCTTCGCCGTCAGCGGCTTAAGCGAGCTGGCCACCGTCGAGCCCGCACCGCCGAAAGCCGGACGCTGACGCAGAGTTCAGTGCCCGAAGAACTCCATGATCTGAACCTGAATCTCGCCGACGACACCGCCGAGGACGGCGCCCACCGCGATCATCAACGGCTCATCGTCTTTGAACACCGGCCGAAGGATCGACTCGTATTCCTCGTTGGTGAGCTGGCTCATCTTCTCCACGATCGTGGTCTCCAGGTCCATCACGCTCGTCGCATAGTCCTGGGCTTCTTGCAATGTGGTCGGCAGCCGTTCCAGAACCAGCGCCACCACTCTGTCCTTGAGCGCGCGGTAGCGCTTCGTGCCGACCGCGAGCGCGACGAGCGGGCCGGCGACACCGGTCTGCGCATCGATCGCCGCGTCGACCTCCTTGGCGACGAGCGCGAACAGCTTGTCCGAGCCGGGGCCATGCAACACACCGTCGAAGAGGAGCTCCGGCGAGAACAGGTCGTCGGCAAGGATCTTGGCGTAGTCGCGGGTGATCTTGTCGCGTTCGGCGTGCAGCAGCCCCTGGAACGGGAACAGGCCGAAAAACTTCTTCGGGTGCAACGGCCGGAACAACATGTTGAGCGCGATGTAGTCACTGATGAAGCCGACCGCGAAGCCGAACGCCGGCATGATCCACGGGTTCTTGAACAACGCCCACGCCACCATCTGCACCACGCCGATGACGAGGCCGAAGTAGATTCCGCTGCGCCGGACGAACGCCATCGCGTCGGTGGTCACCCCGCGCATCAACTTGACCAGCTTTTCCTTGTTGCGCACCACGCTGTTGACCGCGAGGAAATGCAGATCGATGTAGCGGCTCAGGTCGCCCTTCATCTCGGTGAGCATGTTTTCGACGATCCGAGGCGCTTGAGCCGCGATCCGGTCCAGGACCGCTTTGCGACCCGCCTCGGGAATCGAGTCCCACAGTCCGGGGCGGATCTGTTCGGCGAGATCGCGCGAAATCTCTTCGACCGCTTGCAGCATCGGGGCGCGCAACGCCTCGACGGCCTCCGCCGCGTCGATGCGGTCAATCAGCTCTTCGGGCTTGAGCAGGTTCGACGTCAACAATTCGATGGTCTTCGAGCCGACCTTGCCGGCGCGCCGCGGAACGATGCCCTGCCAGCCGATCGGGCCGATGCCCTTGAACTCGAGTGGACGGTAGATCATCTCCAACGCGACGATCTTCGTGCTCCACCCGACGAAGGCGGCAACCAGCGGCATCGACAGGTAAATCAGCCAGTTGGCGCCGACGTCACGCCTGATCCCGTCCCAACTTTGCAGTGCGACAACGAGATTCGTCACGAACCGTCCTCGTCCATGGTCGCCTTCCACAGCGCGTGGCCCAGGCTGGACAGTGTCAAAGTCAGCTTGTCGACCTTTGCGGCCAGCGGTCCACGGGACGCGTCCTTGATGGCTCGCAGCACCGATGTCTCCGCTGTCAGCACCTCGTAGTCGTCCTTCAACTCCGGGTCCTCCTGGCCGATCTCCACCAGGCCTAAAGAGAGCAGGTGGCTGACGTAGGCCGGGACCATTTCAGGCAGCGCCACGTTGGCGGTGCGGCCCACCAGTGCGGCGTTTTCGAGCACGGCCCGCCCCGGCGTGCGCCGGCGCGTCCAGTCGTAGACGTTGACCATCGGCGACGCGGAGCCGTCCGACAACGCACCGATGATCCGTGCCTCGTCTGCGACCAGCTGATCGAGGATGTGGTGGTAGAGCTCCGCCTGGCTGCTGTTCGTGTTCTGGTCCAGCGCCCGGTCGAGCAGTCCGCGCATCTTGGCGCCCAGCGAGTCGCGGGGCGGCTCCTGCGACGCGGCGGGCAGCGGACGCGCAGGCGCGTCGTCGTCCTGACTTCGCAGCAGCTTCAGCAGTTGTTCCTGGGTCCGCATCGTCGTGCGGATCCAAAACCGCGCGACGCCGGATGTGATCCCAATCAGCCCCAGCGGATCCAGCGAATTCCCCACGGGTGAACGGTAACGGCTCGGCGAATGTCGCGAGATGTCCGCCGTAGGATTGCCACGGTGAGGGCATCGATCTCCTGGCAAGACGCGTTCGACGTCGTCAAGCGGGGTCACGAGCAGCGTGACGTGCCGTTCAAACTCGCCAGCGGGCAGAGCAGTCACCACTACATCGACGGCAAGCACGCCGTCGACACCGGCGTGCGGCTCGCGATCGTCAGCCGGGCCGTCGTCGACCTGGCGGCCGAGCATGGCATCGAGTTCGACGCTGTCGGTGGCCTGACGATGGGTGCCGACGCGCTCGCCGTCGGCGTCGCGATGGTCACCGGCAAGGCGTGGTTCTCGGTCCGCAAGGAGCCCAAGGCACGCGGCCTCGAACAGTTCATCGAGGGCTTCCGCCTTCGCGACAACCCCGGCGCGTCCGTGCTGTTGGTCGAAGACGTCGTCAGCACCGGCGGGTCCGTCCACAAGGCCTACGACAAGGTCCTCGAGGCGGGCGCGGTCGTGGCCGGTGTCATCCCGATGGTCGACCGCGGCGAGGTCGCTTCGCGCCTGTTCGCCGACTTGAACGTGCCGTACTTTCCCCTAGTCACCTACCGTGACCTCGGAATCGAGCCGATCAAGTGACGCCACCGGTGATCCAGCGCTGGATCGACACCATCGACACGGGCCAAACCGGTGAGCTCGACGCATTGCTCGCCGACGACGACGTGTTCTACTCGCCCGCAGTGTTCACGCCTCAGGAAGGCCGCGACAAGACGATCGCATACCTGACTGCCGCCGCGAAGCTGTTCAGCGACAGTGACTGTCGCTATGTTAACCAGTGGTTCGGTAACCATTCCGCAGTGCTGGAGTTCGTCGCGAACATCGACGGCATCCACGTCAACGGCGTCGACATGATCCACTGGAACGACGACGAGAAGATCGTCGAAGTGAAGGTCATGATGCGCCCGCTCAAGGCATTGCAAACGGTGATCCCGAAGATGGCGGAGCTGCTGCAAAGCCAGTGAGGCTGCTGCTGATCTCCGACACGCATGTGCCGAAGCGGGCGCGCGATTTGCCGCAGCCTGTTTGGGATGAGGTCGACCGAGCCGACGTCGTCCTGCACGCCGGGGACTGGGTGGACGGTGCGCTGCTCGACGCGCTCGCCGGCCGCGCACGACGGTTGATCGCATGCTGGGGCAACAACGACGGACCCGATCTGCGGGCCCGACTGCCCGAGGTCGCAACCGCGACGCTGGAAGACGTGCGCTTCACGGTCGTGCATGAGACCGGCGGCGCGAAGCGCCGCGACGAGCGGATGGCGCGGCTCTACCCGGACACCGACGTGCTGGTGTTCGGCCACAGCCACATTCCGTGGGACGCGACCGCGTCAACCGGCCTGCGGCTGCTCAACCCGGGCTCGCCGACCGACCGGCGCCGGCAGCCGCACTGCACGTACATGACGGCGGAGGTGGGCGGTGGTGCGTTCGGCGACGTGACGCTTCACAGGCTGACCTGAGCGACGCCAGTTTTTCGTTTCCCTATATGCGTCCCCCGACGTGTGACAACATTCGGTCACCTAGGAAGCCGTCATCGCAGGGGTTTGCCAATGCGCGCCATAGCTCGATCGGTGGTCGTAGCAATTCTTTCGCTGTTGGGCGCCTTGGCCATCGGCTTGACGTGGTCGATATCGACGACGGCAATCCTCACGTCGGCGCCCGTCGCCCTGATCATGGGTGGCACCGGGAATCCAGACCCCAGTCAGCAACCGCCCTATATGCAGAACGTGCAGACGTATTACATCGACCAATTCTCGTCGTGCACGTTTGCGGCCTCGTGCGTTCCGGTCTCGACACACACTCCTGAGCAGTTCTGGCCTGTGTATGGCGGCTTGACGGGCCTGAGGTTCGACCAATCAGTTGCGCAGGGAGTGGTCGACCTGGATACCGCGCTGCGCGCCCAACTGACCGAAGCTGATCCACCCTCGAAAGTCGTGATCTTCGGCTACTCGCAGAGCGGCACGATCGTGACCAACGAGCTTCGAAACCTTGCGGCCAATCCCGCTACCGCACCGCCGGCCGGCCAGCTGGAAAATGTCGTCATCGGAGACCCCAACCGCCCCCACGGCGGAATTTTGTCGATGTTGCCCGGATTCCGCATCCCGATCCTGGGCGTGACATTCAACGGACCGATGCCCACCGATACTGGGTACAAGCTGGTCGACATCTCCTTCAAGTACGACGCGATATCCGATTTTCCGCAGTTCCCGATCGACCTCTTGGCGGTAGCCAATGCGCTCGCCGGCTATGTGTACATTCACGGCACGTATCCGAGCGACAACCCCTATGGGTACACCCCGGCGCAGCTGCTCACGG
>DATBFF010000158.1:0-3217 GCA_036558625.1 Mycobacterium sp.
TGCCCAGGGATGGACTAGGCGCACTCCTGCCGCAGGAGGCAGGACGAGAACGGTCGAGTTTTTGCACTTGCGCCCGTAGCTCAGCTGGATAGAGCATCGGCCTTCTAAGCCGAGGGTCGCAGGTTCGAGTCCTGCCGGGCGCGCCAACCTCCACACGGTCTATTCCGGAGACATGGGTAACACCTTATTCCGGAGAGATGGGTAACAGACTCGGACCGAAGGGATTGTCGATCGGTTCAAGCCTGCAGGTCTCATCGTCAAAATAGCCCAAATCGAAGTGCATGAAGGTGACGAGCCAGACGTGCTCGTCCACCTGCCTCACACCCACCTTTTGGCCGGCAAACACCTGGCTGACGTTGATTTTTCGGGTCTGATAGCAGATGCGCCCGCACGTCGTGATCACCGCCGTCCAGTCATGAAACGGGTAGTCGAGCTCGTCGAGTCCCTGGTACGGACGGGTCGACGGCGTGTAGCGACTCGCCGGAGTGTGCATCTCGAGCGCCTGATGCGGCCGATCGTAGTTGTAGCGATGCACGAAGGTGTCGAAGCGCCCCTGCTGCTGCAGCACGTTGGCGGCGGCCGGTCGGGTCGCTTCAGTCTTGAGCGTCAGGTGCATCCGCTCATGCCGGCCATTCTGTTCTGGGTGTCCGGGCGTGATGCGCTCGAGCTGAATGCCCAGGCGGAGCCACCACACAGAGAGCTTGCTGAGGCCGTAAAGCGCATGGGCCGACGCGAAGGGCACGCCGTTGTCGGTGCGAATCGCTCGCGGCAGGCCGTAGTCCTGAAACGCACGCTCGAAGACCCCAAACGCATACCGCTCTTTCGTCGTGGACAGGGCCTCGCAGGCGATGAGATACCGTGAGACGAAGTCCGTGATCGTAAGGGGATAGCAGTAGCGGTGATTCGCCAGCAAGAATTCGCCTTTGTAATCAGCACACCACAGTACGTTCGGCGCCAGCGGCTGTGACAATGTCGTGCCCGTGAGGCGGGGACGGACTCGGCGTCGCCGCCGCTTCACCAGGCTGTGGCGATCCAGCACCGCATGTACGGTGCTGATGGCCGGGCAGGCGACGTCTGGGAGCCTCTGTTTCAACCGCTCGCGGATCTTCGGCGCCCCCCAGCTCGGATAGTCCTTTTTCAGTCGAACGATCGCCTTCTCCACCACCATCGGCAGCTGATTCGCGTGCCGATGCGGGCGACGACTGCGGTCCGTTAGTCCTTTGGCCCCGATCTCCTGGTACCGCTGGTAGATTTTGTAGCCCGTCTTGCGGGAGATCCCGAACTCCTCGCACAGGACCGCCATCTTCTCGCCGTCGAGCAGGCGGGCCACAAAGCGCACGCGCTCGTCCATGACGTGACACTCCTTCCAAGGCATGCCCCCTCCTGCGTTGGGAGCACAGTGTCACCCATGTCTCCGGAATATTCTGTTACCTCTGTCTCAGGAAGGACCCCGGTCCTTTCCGGGCCGATCGGTGCCTGCGATCGTCCCCCATGTCGTGCGGCGTCTCGCGCGTGCAGATCGACGGTCTCGACCGTGACGGGAGCGGGCAGAGCAGGCTCCGGCGGAATAGTGACGGTGGCGAAGCGTTGACCGGCGATGTCTTTCCGCCGCGCCACCACCCGCCACGAGAATCGGCCGCCGCTCGCAGCGTCCCGCGCCAGCACGCGGAATCCGTTAGTGGTCTGCTCGGTAACGCAGAGATCGATGTGGGTGTCACACGGCGTCAGGAAGACGTGATAGTCGCTCACGTCGGCGACCGCGGCGAAATCGGCATCGAAGGCGATGTCGGCCTGACCGCAGGTCAGTTCGCCGCGGCCGAAATCCTCGAACCAGCTTTCGGGACTCTCGACACAATAGAGCCGCCGGTGCGTCCCGTCGGGATGCGGGACGGCCGCGCTCTTCGCCCCGCCAACGACGGTAAAGTCTCCGCCGATGATCACGGGGCCGTAGAACGCGGCCGCGAACGCGCCGGGAACGCCGTTCGTGGCGCCCACGACGGCGGCCCCGCCTGCGGTGGCTGTCGCGCCCACGAGCCCGTGTCCTTTGGCCGAGAGACCGTAGACGCCGAAGCCGCCTGCGCCTGGCGCCGCGCCGGCATAGGTGGAGTAGTTCTGACCGTAGACGGCAATCGTGTTGGCGCTGCTCGTCGCGGGAATCTGACCCGAAACGCCGACACCGGTATGCGCGATGCCGATGACGCCGTTGCGGCCGCCGCTAGTACTATCGCCAACGATGGCGTCGATGCTCGTCGAATTGAAGGCCTTGACGAGCAGGACGTTCGGGCCATTGCCATTCCCAAAGGGCGTCTGGTTCGTGATGCCGACTCCCGACGAGGGGATGTTGGTGATCGCCATGTTGACGTCCCCGCCAACGAATTGAAGGTTCAGGGTCGTCGCTTCGACCGGCTGTTCGGTGCGTTTCAGCACGACGGCGGCGACGGCCGCCCAGGCCGCGGCGAGGATTCCCCGTCGCATCAGCGGTGTGCTCTTTCCCTCGTGATCTGGCCGGGTAGTTGCCGTTGGCTCGTACATTCCCGCTCCTCTTGGTTTCCGGGGGCCGGCGCGGATTTTACCAACGTGGAAGGATGGGCGTTGTAGCGCTCCATGTCGACCGGCGGCGGCAATTGTGGTTCCGGCGGAATGGTGACCTCAGCGAAGCGCTTGCCGTCGATGTCCTTGCGCCTGGCGTCGACGCGCCAGGAGAAGCGCGTGGCGCTGGTAGGATCCTTGGCCTCCACGCGAAATCCAATTGCTGTTTGCTCCGCCACGGACAGATCGTTGTGGCCGCCGCACTCGGTCAAGAAGACGTGATAGTCGGTCAGATCCGCGACCATCCCGAAGTCCGGATCGATCGTCACCTGCGCGTGTCCGCACTCGAGCTGATCTCTGCCGAAATCCTCGAACCAGCTCTCGGGACTCTCGACACAATACAGCCGCCGATGCTTGCCATCGGGAAATGGAACCGCCGCGCTTTTCGCGCCACCAACGACGGTGAAGTCCCCGCCGATGATTACCGGACCGTAGAACGCGCCCCCGTACGCGCCGGCGACGCCATTCGTCGCCCCAACCACGGCAGCCCCACCCGCCGTCGCAGTGGCTCCGACGAGTCCGTGGCCCTTGGCCGACAGGCCGTAGACGCCGAAGCCGCCGGCGCCCGGCGACGGTCCCGCATAGGTGGAATAGTTCTGGCCGTACACGGCGATCGCGTTGGCACCGG
>DATBFF010000159.1:0-8300 GCA_036558625.1 Mycobacterium sp.
CGTGGGGGAGGAACTGACCCTTTCCCCCAAGGTGGATCTGATCTCGTTCACCGGCTCCACCGTCGTGGGCAAACGGATCATGGAAAAGGGCGCGGCGACCATGAAGCGCCTGTTTTTGGAACTCGGCGGCAAGTCGGCGACAATCGTCCTGGAGGACGCCGACCTCGGGATGGCTTGTGCCATCGGCATTGCGCCGTGCATGCACGCCGGGCAGGGCTGCGCGAATCCGACCCGGCTGCTGTTGCCGCGCTCGCGCTACGACGAAGGCGTCGCGATGCTCAAGGCGATGTACGAGGGCGTCATGCCCGGCGATCCCCAAGATCCGGCCACGTTGTGCGGGCCGGTGATTTCGGAGAAGCAGCGCGAACGCGTGCTGGGCTACATCCAAAAGGGCGTCGACGAGGGCGCCACCTGCCTCGTCGGCGGCCCAGACTCGCCCACCGGTTTCGACAAGGGATACTTCGTGCGGCCAACGCTTTTCACCGATGTCGACAACAAGATGACGATTGCGCAGGAGGAGATCTTTGGCCCGGTTCTCGCCGTAATTCCGTTCGAGGACGAAGAGGACGCGATCCGGATCGCCAACGACAGCGTGTACGGGTTGGCCGGCAACGTGATGTCGGGTTCGGTGGAGCATTCGATCGCCGTCGCCCGGCGAATCCGTGCCGGATTCATCGGACTCAACGGCACGGCGGCGTACGGCGCCGACTCCCCGTTCGGCGGCTATAAGGCCAGCGGTGTCGGCCGCCAGAACGGCGTCGCGGGCTTCGACCAGTACACCGAAATCAAGACGGTCGCCCACCCGGCCGGATAGGAGCTTGCAGGATGCAGCTGTTCGACGATCTCGAGGATTTCGGGTCATTCGACGATTTCGTGTCGGGTGCGGTGCGGGATCCGTATACCGAGCTCGCGCGGTTGCGTCGCGAGGAACCCGTGCAGCGCATCGACATCCCGGGAATGCCGGGCGAAGAGGGCAAGCCGATCTTCATGGTGTATCGGCACGAGGACGCGCAGCAGATGCTGCGCGACAACGAGACGTTCTCGTCGTCGATCATCATCCAGGCGTTCGGGGACGTCTTCGGCGAGCACGTGATGCTGGGCATGGACGAGCCCGAGCACGGCCGCCACCGCGCCCTGGTGTCAAAGGCGTTCTCGCAGAAGGCATTGGCCCACTGGGAAGACGAACTTGTCGGAAAGGTCGGAAATGAACTGATCGACGCGTTCGTCGATCAGGGCCGCGCAGACCTGGTGAAGGACTTCAACTTTCCGTATCCCACCCAGATCATCGCCGGCCTGCTGGGCCTGCCGCGTGAGGACTATCCACAGTTCCAGCGCTGGTCGATCTCGTTGCTGTCCTTCACTGTGAACCCGGAACGCGGCCGCGAGGCATCGGCGACACTCGCGGAGTACTTCCGGCCGATTCTCGAGGCAAGGCGCAAAGATCCGCGTGACGATCTGATCAGCAGATTGGCTGCAGCGGAGATCGACGGCGAGCGCCTTTCCGACGAAGAGATCTTCTCGTTTCTACGGCTGCTGCTGCCCGCGGGCGTGGAGACCACCTACCGCGCGCTCGGCAACCTGTTGTTCGGATTGCTCTCCGACCCAGCGCAACTGGATGCCGTCCGGGCCGACCGTTCGCTGTTGCCGCAGGCGATCGAGGAGGCGGTGCGGTGGGAGCCGCCACTGATCATGATCACCCGCGTGGCGACTCGCGACACCGAACTCGGCGGCGTCCATATCCCGGCCGGCTGCTCGGTCATGCCGGTGCTCGGTGCGGCAAATCGGCAGCCCGAGCGCTATATCGACCCGGACACATTCGACATCTTCCGCGAGATCAAACCAAATATCGGTTGGGGCCATGGCGTGCACGTCTGTCTGGGCATGCATCTGGCCCGGCTGGAGATGCGCGTCGCGCTGAACCTGTTGTTCGACCGCCTGCCCAACATGCGGTTGGACCCCGCGGCCGACGACCCGCACATCCGCGGCCAGGCTTTCCGGTCGCCGACGTCGGTACCGATCCTCTTCGACGTATGACGGGAAAGCCGCTGCGTTTCGACGGCCGTGTCGTGGTAGTCACCGGAGCCGGCCGCGGCGTGGGCCGCTGTCATGCACTCGAGTTCGCCGCAAGAGGCGCAAGTGTGGTCGTCGCCGACTACGGCGTCGGAATCGACGGAACAGGCTCGTCGTCGGCGCCGGCGGACGAGGTGGTCAGCGAGATCAAGAGCAGGAACGGACAGGCCGTCGCGACCTACGCATCGGTTGCCGACGAACGCTCCGCAGCGTCGATCATCGACACCGCGCTGGACGCGTTCGGTCGTGTCGACGCCGTCGTCAACAACGCCGGCATTCACGATCCGGGCATGTTCGAGACGTTGTCTGCCAAGCAGTTCCGCACGATGCTCGACGTCCACTTTCTCGGTACGGTTTTTGTCACCCAGGCCGCCTGGCCGCATTTCGTGTCGGCCGGATACGGACGCGTCGTCAACACCGTCTCCGAAGCGATGCTCGGCGGTATACCGGAACTGACCAGCTACGGCTCCGCGAAAGGTGCGGTGTTCGGGCTGACCCGCAATCTCGCGACCGAAGGAGCTGCGCACGGCATCTTCGTGAACGCCATTGCCCCACGTGCCTTTACACGAATGTCGGCATCGCATTCGGACAAGTTGGCCGAGTTCATGTCGATGCCCAAGGACGTGATGGACCAGATCAACGCCAGCATGCCGCCAGAGATGTGCGCACCCGCAGCGGTGTTCCTGGCCCACGAGTCCTGCACTCTGAACGGAGAAGTCCTGCAGATCGGCATGGGCGGCGTGTCCCGAATCGCCGTCGTGCAGACCCAAGGTATCGCGAAATCGCCTCTGAGCGCTGAAGACATCGCCGAGGACTTAGACGTGATCATGGATGCCGGCACCACAACCTTGAGGAGCCTGTCGTGACCGACTTCGACTCGGTGGACTACTTCTCGGACCAGTCCCTGGTTCCCGACCCTCATCCCTACTTCGATCACTTGCGCTCGAAGTGCCCGGTGTCGCGGGAATCGCCGTATGGCGTCATGGCTGTCACTGGGCACAAGGAAGCGTGCACGGTCTACAAAGAGCCGGTGTTCTCGGCGTGTGTCTCGGTCGCAGGCCCGTTCGCGGGAGTCACGTTCGACTCCGAGGGCGAGGATATCGGCGAGCTGATCGCACAGTGCCGTGACCAGATTCCGATGAGTGAGCACATCGTCACGCAAGACCCGCCAGAGCATACGCGCACCAGGGGACTACTGAGTCGGCTGTTTACACCCAAGCGGCTCAAGGAAAACGAAGATTTCATGTGGCGACTTGCGGACCAGCAGCTCGACACGTTCGTCGACCGCGGGTCGTGCGAGTTCCTCCAGGACTATGCACGGCCGTTCTCCACGCTCGTGATCGCCGACCTGCTGGGCATTCCCGAGGAAGACCACAAGGAGTTCACTGAGGCGATGCTCGACGAGGTGGTCGGCGCACTCGACGACGATTCGCCCGTTCACAACCCTCTGATCTGGCTCGACGAGAAATTCTCGAGGCATATCGTCGACCGGCGCCGCGAGCCACGCGACGACGTACTGACCGCCATGGCGCTGGCGAAATACCCCGACGGGTCGACACCAGAGGTCATCGACGTCGTCCATTTGGCCACATTCGTCTTCTCGGCCGGCCAGGAAACCACGACGAAGCTGCTCAGCGCGGGACTACGGATACTCGGCGAACGGCCAGACCTCCAAGAATTGCTGCGTCGTGATCGTAGCCTGATCCCGACGTTTCTGGAGGAAACCCTTCGTATCGAAAGCCCTGTCAAGAGCCACTTTCGGCTTGCGAGTCAGTCCACGACTGTCGGTGACGTACCGATACCCGCGGGCACGACGATGATGCTCTTGCCGGGAGCATGCAACCGCGATCCGTCGAAATTCGAAGAGCCACACAACTTTCGGATCGACCGGCCCAATGTCCGCGAGCACGTGGCATTCGGCCGAGGCGTCCACTCGTGCCCGGGCGCCCCTCTCGCGCGCGCGGAGGGCCGCATTTCGCTCAACCGGATCCTCGACCGGATGGCCGATATCAGGATCTCCGAAGCTTCACACGGGCCAGCCGACGCCCGTCGCTACGAATACGAGCCGACGTTCATTCTGCGCGGGATTACCGAGCTGCACCTCGAGTTCGAGCCGATCCGGTGACTCACGTCAGTGACCGAACCCGCTAGCGTCTTTCCGTGGCATCAACCGCGCGACGCTTGGCGGCCCGGTACGCGGCGCGGCTCGCACTTGCGCATCTGCTGGCCTGCGGAGCGGCTACCGCCATTGTGATACCGCTCGGCGGTATCACAGCGATCAGTGCCCGCGCTTACTTCACCCAGACGAACATCATCGCAGCGGTGGCGTCAGTGATTGTCGGCACGGCATGCGTCGTGCTCGCGGGCATCATCAACATCACGCCGACGCTCCGGTGGTTTGTTGCGAGACAACAGCCCACCCCTGACCAACGCCGGTCTGCGAAAAGAATTGTCGGCCGCCAGTCCGCGATCCTGTCAGCCACATGGGGCGCCAGCGGCGCGCTCATCGCGCTGCTCAATATCCCCGCCGGAGCGGCAGTCGCGGTGCCGACAACGATCGGTGTGGTGCTCGGCGCATCTGCAGCGGTGGGCACGGCACTTCTGCTCACGCAGGGCGGACTGCGCCCGATCTTGACGGCCCTTACCCAGGGGTCGGAGGGATGGATCACGGTACCGAGTGTCCAAGCACGAATGGTCCTGATGTGGGTGCTGTGCAGCTTTATTCCTGCCGGCGCCATTGGAGGAATAATCTTCGTCCGCGCGAACGGCTGGATCATCGCGAATACAGCGCCTATCGAGATGCCCATACTGGTAGTGGCGATTGGCGCGGTGCTTTTAGGCATGCCGTTGATGTTCTTGACATCCCGGTCTATCGCTGATCCGCTCGGTGAGGTTGTGGACGCCATGGCGAAGGTCGAGCAAGGTGAGCTCGACGTTGCGATCGGCGTGTACGAGCGCTCCGAGATCGGGCGCCTGCAAAGCGGTTTCAATCGCATGGTTGCCGGGCTGGCCGAGCGTGAACGCCTGCACGATCTGTTCGGTCGCTATGTGGGGGAGGACGTGGCCCGGCGCGCGATTGAAGAAGGCGTATCGATGTCGGGTGACGTGCGCGATGCGGCAGTGCTGTACATCGACCTCGTGGGGTCGACGCAGTTCGCGGCAAACCGGCCGCCACAACAGGTTGCGGACGTCCTGAATGACTTCTTCCGGATCGTCGTCGAGACCGTCGACAAACGGGACGGGCTGATCAACAAGTTCGAAGGCGACGCCGCGCTTGCCATCTTCGGGGCTCCGCTATCCGTGGACAACGCGGCATCCTCTGCATTGGTCACCGCACGCGATCTCGGCGACCACCTACAGCGGCTGCCGCTGGTCGACTTCGGCATCGGCATCTCCGCGGGCCAGGTCTTCGCGGGGAACATCGGCGCAGAGAACCGCTACGAGTACACGGTGATTGGGGATCCGGTCAACGAGGCGGCACGGCTGGCCGACCGCGCGAAGGCCTCGAAGCGCCGCATCCTGGCGTCGTCGGCCGCGATCGAGCGGGCCGAATCAGCCGAGCGTGAGCGGTGGGCCGCTCACGGCAGTGAAGTCTTGCGCGGCCGTTCTGAGGTCACGCACATGTCCGCGCCGGCGGGCAGCGAATAGAGGAGGCTACGGTCGAACCGTGACTACATCAGCATTAGCGATCACCGAAGAGCACCGCGACCTTGCCGATGCGGCCATCGGCCAGCTGACGAGGGTGGACAGCCGCGCGGCCGCCCGCGCGACCCTGGACGGTGGCTCTGCCCACCCCGCCGAGATCTGGAAGGCATCCGCGGAGCTGGGCTGGACCGGGCTGGCGATCTCCGAAGAGCACGGCGGCTCCGGCTTCGGGCTGTCCGAGCTGGCGATCGTATTGGAGGCGCAGGGCCACGAGCTGTGTCCCGGGCCGTTTCTGCCGACGGTTGCGGCCGCACTGGTGATCGACAGGTGCGGATCGGATTCCCTTCGCAGTCAACTGCTTCCGGGATTGGCCGACGGCAGTACCGTTGCCGCACTTGGTTTGTCCGGTGGCGTGGCCAACGACGGGCAAGTGACGGGCGAGAGCCCGAACGTGTTGGGCGCACCCGACGCCGACGTCCTGGTGCTCGTGGCCGGCGACGACGTGGTCGTGGTCAACGCGCAGGCGGACGGGGTGACGGTAAGCCCGTTCGAGGGCGCGCTGGACACCACCCGCAGCATCGGCGGCGTGGCGCTCAAAGGTGTCACGGTCGACGAGGATCGGATCCTGCGTGGCGCGGCCCGGCGGGCCCGCACGGTGTTCTGGATCCTCGCCGCCGCGGAAGCCGTCGGCGTGAGTTGGGCGTCGTTGGAGATGGCCCGCGACTACGCGAAGGTCCGCGAGCAGTTCGGCCGCACGATCGGGACGTTTCAGGCCGTCAAGCATCACTTGGCCAACATGCTCGTCAACGCCGAGGAGACCACCGCGGCCACCTGGGATGCCGCCCGCGCCGACGACGTCGACAACGCAGCCTTCGCTGCCGCGGTGGCTGCCGCGCTCGCAATTCGCACGCAGATATTCAACTCGCAGAACAACATTCAGCTACACGGCGGCATCGCATTCACGTGGGAGCACGATGCCCATCTCTATCTGCGGCGGGCCCGCACGCTGGCGGCGCTGATGTCCGACGGCGCAGATCCGCTCGTCGACGTCGTCGAGGCGAAGCGCAGCGGGTCGGCGCAGGGTGCGTCGTTCACGCTGCCCGCCGAGGCCGAGGGGTATCGGAAAGAGGCCCGCGAGGCCGCAGAGCGGGTCCGTTCACTGCCGCCGGATCAGCAGCGCGACTTTTTGGTCGACTCCGGCTACCTGGTGCCGCACTGGCCCAAACCGTGGGGCCGCGCCGCCGACGTCGTCGAGCAACTGGTGATCGAGGAGGAGTTCCGGGGTGTCGAGCTGCCCGACCTCGGAATCACGGGGTGGGTCACGCTGACGGTCGCGCAGGCGGGCACCGACGATCAGCGTGAGCGCTGGGTGGAGCCGGTGCTGCGCGGCAAGGAGATGTGGTGCCAGCTGTTCTCCGAGCCGGGCGCGGGCTCCGACGCCGCGGCCGTGCGGACGGCGGGGAAGCGGGTCGACCGCGGGTGGCGAGTCAGCGGGCAGAAGGTCTGGACGAGCCTGGCCCGCGAGTGTCAGTGGGGTCTTGCGACAGTGCGGACCGACCCCGACGCCCCGAAGCACGCCGGCGTCACGATGATGGCCATCGACATGAATGCCGAAGGGGTGACGGTGAATCCGCTGCGAGAGATCAGCGGTGACTCGCACTTCAACGAGGTGTTCTTCGACGACGTGTTCGTTCCGGACGAAGACGTGGTCGGCGACGTGAACAGGGGCTGGCTGGTCGCACGCGCGACGTTGGGCAACGAGCGGATCTCGATCGGCGGCGGCTCGTCGAGTGGACTCGCGTTCGGCGTCGACGACTTGGTCAAGCTCCTCGACGACTCGCCGACTGCCGACGCCTACGTTCGGCGGGTGGGGGAAGTGATCGCGGACTTCCACACGCTGCGTCTGTTGAACCTGCGCCGGGCCAGTCGCGCGATCGCCGGCGCCGAGCCGGGGCCCGAGGGCAACGTGACCAAGCTCGTGCTGGCCGAACAGTCGCAACGCCTGACCGAGCTCGGCATGGAGCTGGCGGGCCCGGCGGCCGTGCTGGGTCTGACGCCGAGGCTGACGCGCTCGTACCTTGGCGGCCGCGCGATCACCATCGCGGGCGGCACGTCGGAGATCTCCCGCAACACCATCGCCGAACGCATCCTCGGCCTGCCGCGAGATCCGTTGCTGAAGTAGAGGTCCGATCTTCGGCCTACACTGCCGCAATGTTCTCGGAGACGCGCTACGCCCTTAACGGCGAATTGCGTGTCGCGTATCGCACGTCGCGCGAAGGTGCTCGCGACATCGTGTTCATCCCAAACTGGTTCACGTGCTGTGAGATCCTTCCGGAGCTACCGTCGCTTCAAGGATGGGTCGAGGCGATGACATCGCTGGGGCGACTGATCTTCTTTGACCAGCCGGGCACAGGCGCGTCCGATCCCATCGCGCCGGATGCCCTCCCGACCTTGGAACAATGGGCCGACAGCATCACCGCGGTGCTCGACGATCTGGGAATCGATCAAGCTGTCCTTCTCGCTCATGCCGCGGGGTTTCCCACTGGGGCGCTGTTCGCCGCGACGCATCCGTCACGTACATCGGC
>DATBFF010000160.1:0-21089 GCA_036558625.1 Mycobacterium sp.
CAGTTCTCGTCGCGATCGACGGTGCGGTCGCGACGGCGGCCTTGTTCGCGGCAACGCATCCGGTGCGTGCCACCGCGCTGGTCGCCCTCGAGGGCTACGCGAACACCGAAAGCCGCAGCGAGGGGCGCGATGAGGCAGCCCTCAATGCGATGGTCGCCGTGGGGGACCGGGGAGTACCAACATTTGCTCAATCCAGACATGCCGTGGAACGAGGAGATCCGGGCGACGTGGGGTCGAATGGAACGCTTGGCTGCCAGTCCACGGACCCTTGCGCTGATGATGCCTCTGACAGCGGAATTGGACGTGCGGGCGGTGCTTCCGACGGTGCGCCTGGCGACCCTCGTTGTCCAGCACACCGATGACCCGTTCATCACGCCATCGATGGGCAGGTACGTCGCCGATCACATACCGGACGCGAAGTACGTCGAGCTGCCAGGCCGCAACATGTACCACTTCGTCGAACCGTGGCGCGATTCGTTCCAGGAGATCGCCGAGTTCCTCACCGGGCAACAGGCCGCCGTGGTCGATGACCGGGTTCTGGCCACGGTGCTGTTCACCGACATCGTCGACTCGACGCGCCGGGCCGCGGAGATGGGCGACCGCGACTGGCACGCGCTGCTCGACGCACACGACGCCGTCGTCCGGTCACAGCTAGCTCGTTTTCGGGGTCGGGAGGTGAACACTTCGGGTGACGGTTTCCTCGCGATGTTCGACGGCCCGCAGCGAGCGATTCGGTGCGCCATGGCAATTCGCGATGCGGTGCAGGCGTTGGGTCTTGAGGTGCGGGCTGGGTTGCACACCGGCGAGTGCGAGGTGCGGGGCGATGACATCGGCGGTATCGGTGTGCACATCGGCGCGCGGGTGAGCGCCCTGGCGGGACCGAGCGAGGTGCTCGTGTCGAGCACGCTGCGCGATCTGGTGATCGGGTCGGGGATCGAGTTCGACGACCGCGGAACTCACCAACTCAAGGGCGTGCCCGGTGAGTGGCGCCTGTTTGCCGTGGCCTCTACGTAAATTCCGTCAGAACGGCGGCGGGTCGTCGTCCCAGTTGTTGGTGCTGAGGTCGATGTTCCACCAGTCGTCGGGCGGCGGCTTGTTCCGCGCGGCGGCCAACTTCGCCGTTTGCTCGGCGAGTTCGGCGCGGGCAGCGGCATTGAGGGCGCGTTCTTTTCGTATTCGGGCTGCGCGCGCGGCGGTGCGGGTGCGTCGTCGGCGCGGCATCATGAGGGCGCGGTTAGCATCTGAATCCGCCAGTGCCTGCCGTTTGGGTAGGTCTGCGGTAGTGGTGTTCCAGTGCGGGAAGAAGATACGGCTGCCGGGCAGGGTCGTGTAGGTTCTGCCCGTCGGTGCTGTCCAAATCACCGTTGCGTCGGGGAATTGTTCGTTAGCCCAGCCGTCGACCCCGGTCCAAAATGTCTTGAGCAAGTGGTGTTTTCGGCACAGCGCCGCGAGGTTGGACGGATGGGTAGGCCCGAGCGGATACGGGATCGTATGGTCCAGATCGCAGAACTCCGCGGGCTCTTCGCAATTCGGAAACCGACAGGTCAGATCGCGCAGCCGCACGAACCGCTCCAGCGCGGCCGAGGGCCGATACCCCGACTCCGGTAGATCACTGGGCAGCTGAACGTCCCGCACTTTGGCCCCGGAGCGGATCAGCTCGGCCAACAGTGGTGCGGGCACGATCTTGTTGGCGCCGATCAACAGCCCGGCGGGCTTGGCCGGTTGCGCCGACGCCGGCTCCGGATCGCGGGAATTGAACGTGCCCGACATCCGCGGGTCGGGCTGGGCATCTAGGGCCGCGGCCTCGGCCACCACATGTATGACCACATTGGCGGCCCGCCCGTCACTGCCAGCCGACGGACAATCCGCATTGCCGCACGTGCACGCCAACCGATCGGCGCCGGCGGCCAGCGCACCCAGGGCATCGGCGCGGCGCTGTGCGATGGTGCGCGGATCCTCGTCGCACACCCCGTTGACCATGTCCATCAACCGCCGATCCAGCACCGCGGCGTCGGCGGCATACAACCGCCCCCACACCGCAGTGGTCTCCGACTCGTCGTCCTTCTTGCCCACATACAGATCCCGGCTGCGCGCGCTCGCGCGCACGCGCCGCACGGCGTCAGGGTCATATCGATCAATCCAGTAATCGATCGACAGGGCCAGCTTGTAATCCGACAGCTCACCCCACCGCCCAGCCCGCTGCGCCAGCGCGGCATCAACGCGAGCCAGCGCTCCGTCGTCGTCAACCAGATGGGTATGCCAGTTGATCGCCGTGATCACGCGACAGCTCACCCTGCCGTCCAAGAACAGCGACCCCACTTGAGGCAGCCGGTGACGCAACGTAATGGCCAGCTGCATCTGACTAGACGCCTTCTTCGAACTGGTGCCCGACGCCGCGGCCACCTCTCCGGCCACCGAATCCCAGCCATCACAGGCCCAGTACGCGCGCTCGCCGTCCTTGTCACAGCACCGGCCGGTCAACTCTGCGATCGCGTCAAGACGACGCGCACTTACCGCCGCCTCGATACGAGTCCACTGCTCGATCGCCGCCATGACCGCCTCATCATCGGCAGCGCGAAGCGCCTCAGGCTCCGGCGGCAGGATTTCGAACATACTTTCGATACTAATCGGACCCACCGACACGTCCGGTCACATTTTCTCGCGCTCAGGTGTCGACTATGTGAGACACGAGGAAGGATCTATCGATGGCACGACTACCTGGGGTGTCGAAGCGCGACGCCGGGCTGAGCACCAAGGCCGCGTACTGGTTCATGGCCCGCCACTTCAAGCAACTGACGGGGCAGGAATCCGACGCCATGCTGGAACCCATCCGCATCTACGCCCACATTCCCAAGCTGCTCTCCGGATACGGCAAGCTCGAACAGGCCGCCGCGAAGGTGCACCTGCTCGATCTCCGCCACCGGGCGCTGGCCGAACTCAAAGCGGCAACGACAGTGCGGTGCGAATACTGCATCGACTTGGGCAGCCGCATCGCCCACGACTGGGGCCTGACCGACGAGGAGCTGCTGGCCCTGCCGAACCACCGCACCGCGCCGTGCTTCGACGACGTCGACAAGCTCGTGCTCGACTACGCGGCCGCAATGAGCCGCACGCCCGTGGAAGTCACCGACGAGCTGTTCGACGCGCTGCGCGCACATTTCGACGTGCCGCAGCTCGTGGAACTCACCGCCGTCGTCGCGCTCGAGAATTTGCGGGCACGGTTCAACCTCGCGCTGGACATCG
Organism: Mycobacterium sp.; assembly: GCA_036558625.1. Taxonomy (GTDB): domain Bacteria; phylum Actinomycetota; class Actinomycetes; order Mycobacteriales; family Mycobacteriaceae; genus Mycobacterium. The sequence continues at coordinate 3,244 of DATBFF010000160.1, forward strand.
GCTCTGCGGGCTTCAGCGAAGGAATGGTGTGCGCGCTCCCGAGCTGACTGAGCGCTTCGAGCAGGCCCGGCCCCGGTTGCGCGCGGTGGCCTACCGCATGCTCGGCTCTGTCGACGACGCCGACGACGCCGTGCAGGAGGCGTGGCTGCGACTCAGCAACCAGCGCGACGGCATCGACAACCTCGACGCGTGGCTGACCACCGTCGTCGCGCGAATCTGTCTGAACATCCTTCGGGCGCGGCGAAACGCCGAAGAGCTCGTCGACCGGCTGCCGGATCCGATCATCGACCCCGTTCAGGGGACGGACCCCGAACACCTTGCGATGCTTGCTGATTCGGTGGGATTGGCGCTGTTCGTGGTGCTCGATAGGCTACCGCCCGACGAACGGCTGGCTTTCGTCCTGCACGACGTATTCGCCGTGCCGTTCGCGCAGATCGCGCCGATCGTCGAGCGCACACCGACGGCGACGCGCAAACTCGCCAGCCGCGCCAGAGGCCGCATAGAGGCGGCACAGCCGCAGCCCGATGGCGACCTCACTGCACAGCGGACCGTCGTCGACGCGTTCTTCGCCGCTGGGCGCGCCGGCGACTTCGAGCGCCTCGTCGAGGTGCTGCATCCGGACGTGGTGCTGCGCGGCGACTTCGGCCGATCGCAGCTGCGGGTGATCGAAGGCGCCAAGGCGGTAGCCGAGCAGGCCAAGATGTACGGCGGACCTCACCGCGACGTGCGGGCGGCCACCATCAACGGGGCGGCAGGGGCGGTCATCTTCATGCACGACCGTCCGGTCTCGGTGATGGCGTTCACCGTCGTCGACGGCAAGGTCGCCGCGATCGATACGCTCGCCGACCAAGAACGCATCGCGCGGCTGGATCTCAGCGCGGTGGCGCTCTAACATCCGTGGGTGGACTTCTCGCGCGTCGCGCTCTCCGACGACGACCAGGGTTTCCTGCATGAGCTGAGGACATTCCTCGACACTCACGTGACCGACGAGGTCCGCCGCCGAGACCGCGAAACCGGTGAAAACTTCGACGAGGGCGTGCATTTGGCGCTCGGCGCCGCCGGCTACCTGAAAGCGCTGTGGAACGCCGGCGGCGACGGCGGATTCTCGCCCGTGCGTCGTCGCATCTGGGAGTTGGAGATCGAGCGGGCCCGCATGCCCTGGTACCACGGGGGCGTGACGTTCATGGTGGCACGGACACTGGACGAGTTCGCCTCGCGACAGATCAAGGACGAGGTTCTTCCGGGGGTGCTTTCCGGACACGTCCGATTGTGCCTGGGCTACACCGAACCCGAGGGCGGTTCCGACGTCGCGACATGCAAGACCCGTGCCGTGCGCGACGGCGACGATTGGATCATCAACGGGTCCAAGATGTTCACCTCGAATGCACACAACGCGCAGTACGTCTTTCTGCTCACCAACACCGACCCGCAGGCGCCGAAGCACAAGAACTTGACGATGTTTCTCGTGCCGCTCGGCACGGCCGGTATCGAAATCCAGGGCATCCGCACGATCGACGGCGACCGCACGAACATCGTCTACTACACCGACGTTCGCGTCGACGACCGGTATCGCATCGGTGAGGTCAACGGGGGATGGACCGTGGTGCGGTCGGCCCTCAACGCCGAGCACGGCACTGTGGAGCCGGATGCCCTTGGCCTGTCGAAGATTTCGGCGATGGCCGAGCACGGAATGCTGATGGCGGAGGCGGCCGACGCGATCGCCGCAACGCTGGACTGCCGCGACGAGTCGGTGACGTACCGATTCGGCCGCGCGTTCGCCCGGTTGGAAGCCGCGCTGAGCGCACCGGAGATGTTCGGCCGCGTCGCGATCGCGCAGACCATGCGCGACGTCGCGCCGGAGCTGATGGACCTCCTCGGGCCCGGGTCCGCTTTGCCCGCCGAGACGGAGGGCGCCCCGGACGACGGCGCTATCGAGTATGCGTTCCGTCTCGCGCTGCCGATGGGCATCTACGGCGGCACGCTCGAGGTGTTCCGCAACATGATCGCCCAGTACGCGCTCGGGCTCGGCCGCCCTGACTATTCGGCGCGCACTTGATCCTTCACCGAGGGCACGATCGGGGGAGCGGTGCGCCAGTTGGGCAGGCCGTCCTCCTCGAGGCCGACGGGCCACCTGTTCTCATGCGCCCACGCCCAGTGGGAGTGGTTGAGCTGATGCAGCGTGAAGCACGCGTTGAGCGCGTTGTAGAAACCCATGTTGTCCACGGTCTGGTTCACCGCTTCCTTCATCAGGAGCGCAGCCATCGTCGGCACCTCGGCGATGCGTCGCGCGAACTCCAAGGTCTTGTCGGCGAGTTCGGCCGCGGGGAAGATCTTGGACACCATGCCTAGTTGATAGGCATCCTCGACGCTCAGCGAATCTCCGGTGAGCATGAGTTCTTTGGTCTTACGGGGGCCGAATTCCCAAGGGTGAGCGAAGTATTCGACTCCACACATGCCGAGTCGGGTGCCGACGACGTCGGCGAAGCGGGTGCCTTCGGCGGCGACGATGAGGTCACACGCCCACATCAGCATCAGCGCCGCCGCGTAGACCTCGCCGTGGACCTGCGCGACCGTGATCTTGCGCAGATTGCGCCACCGCCGGGTGTTTTCGAAGAAGTGGTGCCACTCCTGCAGCATCAGCTTCTCGGCGGCTTCGCGGGTCGCGCCGTTCTCCTTGAAACTCGGATGCTGGTCCGGGCCGGGCGTGTACTCGGTGCGCGAAACCTCTGAACCCAGGTCGTGGCCCGAGGAGAACATCGGCCCGTTGCCGCCGAGGATGACGACGCGCACGGCATCGTTGGCCTCCGCCTTCAAGAACGCGTCGCCCAGTTCGACGAGCATGCCGCGGTTCTGGGCGTTACGCGCCTCCGGCCGGTTGAGCATGATGCGGGCGATGCGGCCGTCGTCGACGGTCTCGTACGTCAGGAATTTGTAGTCCGTCATTGGCGGAACTTTACAAAACCCGTTGTAAACGTCACAGCGCGGGGTGGCCGAGTCCCGGCAGTTCGGCCGACACGTCGGCACGATCGGCGTCGAAGCTCAGAAAGCCTCTGATCGGCACGGTTTCCGGCAGGGGATCTTCATAGCTCCACGCGATGTCATCGACGACGGTGCCGCCGACAACTGCGGCCCAGTAGGTCGCGTTGCCTTTGTAGTTGCAGTAGCTCGACGTGTCCGTACGCTTCAGCAGATCGGTGCGCACATGCGACGGGCTCACATAGAGTCGGGGCTCGAGCGCGGTTTCGAAGACGATCACGGTGTCGTCGGTGTCGACGAGCACTGTGCCGTCGACGGCGACGCGCAGCCGGCGCGTGGTCGGGCGGCAGTCGATGCGGTGGTACGGGTTGGGCGGGTAGTGCACCAGCCGGCGGCCTTCCTCGAGCCACACATCGACCGCGTCCCACGACACATTGACGTAACCGGGTGCCTCCGGCACCGGCTCGCACGGCAGATCGCCGACCGCATCTTTGGGGAATGCATAGCTGAGCGGCCGATTGCGCCGGTGCACAAGCAGCGCATGCTCGGTGTCGATCACCTTGCGGCCCCGGCGAATTGCTTCGATACGTCGCGGATGCGGCTCGACGAACACGACGTCGGCCGGCAGCGGGGGAGCGAACCAGCCGGCGGGATCCTCACTCAGCGGGCCGCGCCCCGCAACAAGGCTCATCCGGCGGCCAGCCTCGTCTGCGGCATGGACGGATGGTACTGCGGAAAGCAGAGGTGCTTCGGCCGCCTCGTTTCGCGCATTTCATCGAATCTGGTATCTCGCTGCGAATACGCTGTGAAAGAGCTCCGCGAAGGGAGGTCGGATGAGGGTCCGATTCGCTGTAGCCGCCGTCATGAGCTCGACGGCGGTCGTCCTGGCTCCGGCTGCGAATGCAGGGGTGGACATGTTCGCAATCGGGGTGGATATCGACGCCGGCGAGTACACGTACCGCGTTGTCGGTGCCGACTGGGGATCCTGGAAGCTCTGCTCAAATCCAAGCTGCGATTTCGCAACGGGTCTGATTGACATGGACGTGATCGACGGCGAAGGCCACACCGGACACCTGACCGTGCCGGCGTCCGCAAAGTATCTGAAGACCGAGAATCTGCAACTCACGCCAACGTGACGACGGCGAAAAGCACTCTGACTCAACCGGACTGCTTGATCCCGACCGCGTGGCGAAGCTGCGCGAGAAATTGGTCGGCGTCGTCGCTGCCGACGAGGTAGTGGCATACCGCCACCCGGATCGCCGTCGCGGCGGCGACAGCGCTGTTGGGTCCCTGGATGAGCCGTTGCAACCGCTCGCGCATGACGGGAATGACAGTCGACAGCTGCCCGATGACATGGTCGGGCTCGATGTCGACCATGCGGTATCCCGAGTACGACTGCTGGTATTCGACGATGAACCGCAGCGCCGCGTCGAGCTTCTCCTTGCCCCGAAGACCTGCGGTGGCCGCCGCGATGCCGCGGTCGAACATCGCCGCCTCCCAGCCGCCGAACGCGTCGAGCAGTTCCTCCTTGGAGGCGAACCACCGGTACAGCGTCGGACGCGATACGCCCGCCTGCAGCGCGACTTCGGAAAGGCTGAGTTTGGTCATGCCCCGCCGGCTTAGCACCTCGGCGGTGGCCACGAGAAGACGCTGCCGCGTCGACGAGTCGTCGTGGAGATCCTCATCGCGCCTGGCCGCCGCCGACTGGGGCATCGGACAATCGTACTGGCGTTCCGATAGAAAGTTGACATGGCAGGACCGTTAGAGGGCATCAAAGTCGTCGAGCTCGGCGTCTGGGTCGCGGGCCCGGCCGCCGGCGGCATCATGGCCGACTGGGGCGCCGACGTCGTCAAGATCGAGCCGCCGAGCGGAGACCCGGCTCGCATGTTCGGCCGCATGCTGGGCAGCGACTTTGGTAACCCTCCGTTCGAGATGGACAACCGCGGCAAGCGCAGCATCATGCTGGATCTCACCAGCGCCGACAACCGGGCTACGGCCCTCGGATTGGCAAGTGAGGCGGATGTTTTCGTAACCAACGTGCGGTTGGCTGCGCTGCGACGGTTCGGACTGGACTTCGAGACGCTCGGCGCGGCAAACCCACGGCTGGTCTACGGACTGATCACCGGGTACGGCGAGACCGGACCTGACGCGGGCCGCGCCGCCTACGATGTCGCCGCATTCTGGTCGCGCGCGGGGGTGGCCCACCTGCTGACCCGTCCAGGTGATTCGCCGCCATTTCAGCGCGGCGGCATGGGTGATCACGCCGCCGGGATGACGTTGGCCGCGGCGGTGTGCGCGGCGCTGGTCGCCCGCGACCGCACGGGCAAGGGCCAGCTCGTCAGCACGTCGCTGTACCGGCAGGGCGCGTACACGGTGAGCTTCGACATGAACACGTATCTCATGACCGGCCTACCCATCGGGATCGGAGAGCGCGAAACCATGGGTAACCCGTGCATGAACAACTACGCCGCCGCTGACGGACGGCGATTCTGGATCGTCGGTCTCGAGGCGGGTAGGCATTGGCCTCCGCTCTGCCGGGTGGTGGGCCGCGAGGACTGGCTGAGCGATCCGCGCTTCGCCGACGCGCGCACACGCGCGACGCATGCTCCGGAGATCATCAGGGAGCTTGACGAGATCTTCGCAACCAAGCCGCTGGACGAGTGGGCGAAAGTCTTTGCCGCAGAACCGGAGTTCTTCTGGTCGCCGATCAACACGATCGAGGACGTCGTGGTCGACGAGCAGTTCCACGCCGCGGGAGGAATCGTGTACGTACCGGACGGCGAGGCGACAATGCCGATGGTCGCGACACCCGCGGACTTTCACGGCACGCCGTGGGCCCCGCGGTCGTCAGCGCCAGACTTGGGTGAGCACACCGACGAGGTATTGGCCGAACTGCAGGCGCGACGGCGCGCTAGCCAGAGTCCTTGAGCCCCACCGCGTGCCGAAGTTGGGCCAGGAAGTCGGCGTCGTCGTCGCTGCGCACCAGGTAGTGCGACACCGCCACCCGCACCGCCGTCGCCGCCGCCTGCGCGCCGCGCGGCCCTGGCAGGAGCCGTTCCAGCCGTTCCCGCATCAGCGGAATCACCTGCGCCAGTCGTTCGATGACGAGCGCCGGCTCGACGTCGACCATCCGCAGCCCGGGGTAGGAATGCTGATACGAAACAATGAATTTCAGTGCGGCGTCGAGCCTTTCGCGCCCGGACAGCCCGGCGGTGGCCTCGACGACGCCGCGCTCATACGTTTGACGTTCCCATCTGGCGAACGCGCTGATCAATTCCTGCTTCGAAGCGAACCATCGATACAGCGTGGGCCGCGACACGTCGGCCTGTAGCGCCACCTCGGTGAGGCTCAGCTTCGTCACCCCCTTCCGGCCGAGCACCTCCGCGGTGGCGGCGAGGATGCGCTGACACGTCGCGTTGTCCGCGTCAACCAGATGCTCCATCCGCATAGCTTTACAAATATTTGCCGGAGTGTCACGCTGATGATCGTGACGGTCGCCAGTTCACCGCAGGCGCGCGAGTACAGCTCGTTTGACATCACGTCGCACGATTTCTGGAGTCAGCCGTTCACGGTTCGCGAGGAGACTTTCGCGAAGCTACGTGCTGCAGACGGCCTGACCTGGCATCCGCCGATGCCGTCGATCTTCGAGATCCAAGAGCCCGGCTTCTGGGCGTTGACGCGCCGCGACGACATCGTCTTCGCCAGCCAGCATCCCGAGCTGTTCACCTCGTCGCGTGGTGTCGCACTTGACCCGATGCCCGCCGAACTGCAGCAGATCGCGACGTTCTTCTTGACGATGGACCCGCCGCGACACACGGTGTACCGGCGCCTGATCAGCTCGGCGTTCACGCCCCGCAATGTCCGCCGCATCGAAGAACAGATCCACAAGAACGCGATCGCCGTCGTCGACGACCTGGTCGGAGCCGGCGAGGTGGATTTCGTCGCGGCGTGCTCGGCACGACTTCCGATGATGACGATTACCGAGATGTTGGGCGTTCCGCCCTCTGAGCGGAAGGCGGTCGCGCTGGCCGCCGAGACGCTGTTTTCCATGAGCGACGACGAATACAGCTCGCTGGAGGAACGCGCGCAGAACACGATCAACGAGATCCTACTGCTGAGCAACACCGGCATCGAATTGGCCAAGTACCGCCGCCGCAATCCTGGCGACGACCTGATGACCAGCATCGTGCATGCTGAGGTCGACGGCCACAGCCTGACCGACGAGGAGGTCGGCGCTTTTCTGATCCTGCTGGCGTCGGCGGGCAACGACACCACAAAACAAACCACGACGCACACGATGATGGCGCTGGTGAACAACCCGGCGCAGCGCGAGTGGCTGATGGAGGACTTCGACGGCCGAATCAGTTGCGCGGTGGAGGAATTCGTGCGGTGGGCGTCACCAGTGATGCAGTTTGCCCGGTTTGCGACCGAAGACGTGGAAGTGGCCGGGCAGCAGATCACTGCCGGTGACAAGGTCGGGCTGTTCTATTGCTCGGCCAACCGGGACGAGTGCGCCATCTCGAACCCGCACACTTTCGACCTTCGGCGCGCGCCCAATCCGCACCTGGGCTTCGGCGGGGGCGGGCCGCATTTCTGCCTCGGCAATCAGCTTGCGAAGGCCGAGCTTCGAAACCTGTTCCGCGAGCTGCTCACTCGGTTGCGCCGCATCGAGATCGGCGAACCGGACCTGCTGTACAGCAGCTTCGTCCACGGCGTCAAGCGCCTGCCGGCCGTCATTCAATAGGAGAGATGATGCGGGTCGAGGTCGACCTGTCCAAGTGCACCGGACACGGCATCTGCGAATCCATCGCCGAGGACGTGTTCGAAGTGCAGGACGACGGCACCGTGCTCATCCACGACAGCGAGCGACCCGAGTCGGATCGCGACCGGATGCAGCAGGCCGTCACCCAATGCCCGGCTGCGGCTTTGCGCTTGGTGGACTGAGCGGCTCAGGCTCGCCGACGCACCAGCACCGACTGCTGGATGCTTCCGACCGCGCCGGACTCGTCGAACAGCGTGCCCACGGTCGTCCCGATGCCGTCGGGCCCGTAACTCGTCTCCGCCCGGATACCGACCCACTCGCCCTCGGGAATCCGGAACACATGCACCGCGAGGTCGGTGTTGAGGAACGTGAACTTGGTGATGTCGATCTTGGTGCCGACGCCGTTGGCGTCGTCGGCAACCGCGAAAAGGCGTTCCAGCGGCGTCATGGTCTCGCCTTTGACGAGGTCGACCGTTGGCCTGATCCAGGATTCACCCGGCCCGTCGTTCAATGGCTCTGTGAGCCAGAGCCATTCGAGGCTGTGCACGTAGTTCGGCTCGAAGTTCTTCGACAGGTTGCGATCCCAACCCTCCGATCGCGGCGGAAGCGGAGGCGCGGCCGTTCGCGCCACGTCGCGGGTGTCCTGCTGGTGCAGCCGCCATCCGCTGGCCTTGGCGACGGGCCGCGGTTGGCCGCCCGGGCCGATGCCGAGCATCTCGGCGGTCACCAACTCGATTTGCTTGCCCTGCCTTTCGAGGCCGGCACGCACCCAGAACTCGCCCTCGGCCGGTACCGGCCCCAGCAGGTCGATGACGACACGGCTCAACCGAGTGTCGTCGCGCCGCTCGCAGCCTTCGAGCGCACGAACGAGCAGTGCGGACACGGGCGCCGCGTGCTGGATGGCCGCCGACCATGTGCTGCGAACCAGATCTGTCGCAATGAACTTCTCGCCCAATGCATTCGTGCCGTCAATCAGCTCGTAATAGCTATCGCTCAAGGCAATCCCGCTCCCGGTATGTCGACCGTCACCGCATCGATGCGGGACAGCTTTGTGCCGAGCAGGCGCTGAGGATAGGCGTCGGTGCTCGACAACAGAAACAGCGTGCGACGCTCCGGGCCGCCGAGCGTGCAGGCGATCGCGGTCCGCTCACCCATGTCGATGCGGTCGGTGACGGTCCCACCATGAAGGATCCGCTCGAACTGCCGCGCCAACGTCATCGACGCCCAGACGCCACCGCCCGCGTCCAGCGCGATGCCGTCCGGGGGTCCGTCGAGGCCATCGGCGAAGATCCGGCGGTCGGACAACGATCCGTCGTCACCGATCGTGAACGCCGTCAACCGCCGTGCGACCGACTCGGCCACGATCAACGTCGTGCCATCCGGCGTGATGACCATGCCGTTGGGGAAGTCGAGGTCGGTGGCGACGACGCGCGCGTCGCTGTCGGCGTCGACTCGCACGATGACGCCGCCGTGGCGCGCTTGCGACCCTACGTACGCCCGCCCGAGCTCATCGACGACCATGTCGCCGAGGTCGGCAGGCACCGTGTCACTGAGATCGAGCAGTGTCGTGACGGCCTCGCCGTCGTAGCTCAGCACTTGGCGGCTTGTGGTGCAGGCGATCAGCATCGACCCGTCGGGACGGAAGCCCAGCCCGGAGGGCGCATGGCCGGGCAACGGCAGCGTGGTCACCGAACCGTGCAAGTCGACGGTGTGCACCGCCTCGCCCAGCATGTCCGAGAACCACAGCAGGCCCTCGAACCATCGCGGTCCCTCTCCGAAGCAGAAGCCGTTGGCCAGCGGCGTCAGCACTACGGTCTCACCTTTACAAAACACGGCATAAGTGTCACGCTCGTGAGCGTGATGCGCAAGTACCACGCCCACACGCTGTTGTATCTGCACGAGACCATTGCGTTGGGCTGTGGCCGACGCGAGCATTTCATTGGCGATGAGCGCTTGCGCGAAGAGAATTTCACTGGCGATGAGCGCTTGCGCGAAGAGAATTTCATAGAAGCGTTCACCGCGGTGTATCAGCCGATGATGGAGGAGCTCGGCGCCCGGTTGTTCGCGATCTGGGAAACCACGCCGTACAACGGGCACTGGCCGCAGGTGACGATCATCTGGGAGATCGACGCGTTCGCCGACTATGCGCGCATCGGCGGCGCTCAGGCGCGCGGCGGCAGCCATGAGGCGGCGGCCGCGAAATGGTCGGTGTTCTTGGCCGAAAGCGGTTCGTCGGGCGAGGGCCGAATCATGTACCCGGGCTCGAGCAACAAGACGCTCGCCGAACTGAAGGACGCGAATTTCAGTGCCGGGCTGGTGATTCAGGAGATCATGCAGACCAAGCCGGGCCGCCAGGACGATTACATCCGCGAGCTCGAACGACTCTACGTGCCGTGGTCGGAGCGCACCGGCAAGAAGTGGCTGGGCTCGTTCATCACGACGTTCCGTTTCAACGAGGTCATCCATTACTGGGCACTCGAGGGTGGATGGGACTGTTTCGCCAACCACTACCCGTCGTGGAAGGACAACCCGCCTGCCGAGATCGTCACCTGGATGAGCGTCGCGCCGGCGCTGCGCGACGGCTGGGAGGACTCGATCCTGACGGCATTGCCACCGTCGCCACTGCAATGAAAACAGCTGTCGTGGCCGACTTTTCGTACGATCCGTTCGATCCGGCGGTGATGGCGGACCCGTTGCCGTACTACCGGGTCCTGCGTGACCGCTATCCCGTCTATTTCGTCCCGAAGTGGGACACGTTCGCACTGTCTCGCTTCGACGACATCTGGCGTGTTCTCGAGGTCAACGACGGCACGTTCGTCGCATCGGAGGGAACCCTGCCCGCCGCAACGGCTTTGGCACATCACAACGACGGGCCGGTGCCAGACCCGCCTTTGCACCCGATGCCGTTCCACGCCAACTTCGACACGCCAGTGTACGAAGGTGTCCGCCGCACCCATTCGGCGGCATTCCGGCCGCGATCGGTCGGCCGGTTGGAGCACCGGATCCGCGAGCTGGCGAACGAGCGCCTCGACGAACTGCTGCCTCGCGGCACCTTCGACCTCACCCAGGAGTACGGCGGCATCGTCGCGGCGTCGGTGGTCTGCGGGCTGTTGGGCCTGCCGCTCGCGGTGGCGCCCGACGTGCTGGCCAGCGTCAACGCCGGCAACCTTGCGCAACCCGGCAGCGGCGTGGAAGTCGCCAACGCGCGACCCGGCTACCTCGAGTACCTGATCCCGCTCGTGCAGCGCAGGCGGGCTGAACCGTCAGGTGTCGCGTCTTCTGCGGACGCGAGGAGCGAATCACTTATCGTGGACGGCATCCTCGGGTACCGGTTGCCCGACGGCAGCGCGCTCGACGACGTCGAGGCCGCCACCCAACTGCTCGGCGTGTTCATCGGCGGAACGGAGACGGTGCCGAAGATCGTCGCGCACGGCCTGTGGGAACTGGCCCGCCGGCCCGAGCAGTTGGCGGCGGTGCGTGCCGATCTCGACGCCCACGTCCGCACCGCGCGCGAAGAGATCATCCGGTATTGCGCGCCCGCGCAGTGGTTTGCCCGCACCGTGCGCAAACCGTTCACGATTCACGACACCACGATCCAGCCCGGGCAGCGGATCATCACCCTGCTCGCATCGGCGAACCGCGACGAGCGCGAGTACCCCGACCCGGAGGAGTTCGTCTGGAATCGCCCGATCACGCGGTCACTGGCGTTCGGCCGCGGTCAGCACTTCTGCCTCGGCTATCACCTTGGCCGCCTTGAAATTGCGGTGCTGGTGCAAGAATGGCTCAAGCGGGTGCCGCACTACCGAATCCTCGCCGAGGCCGCGTCCCGGCCGCCGTCGAGTTTTCAATGGGGCTTCAACAGCATCCCGGTGGAGGTCTGAGGGTGTGGTCGTACCGGCTTGTCGCCCCCTACACATTCGAACGAACGAGCCTGCCCGACAGAACATCTGAAGACCTGGCCGACGGACAGGTATTGCTGCGATTCCTCGCCGCGGGAATCTGCGGAAGCGATCTACCGGGGTTTCGCGGCACACAGGGGCGGCTGCCCGGCGACACCGGAGCCAGCGCAGCCGAACTCGACGGGTTTCCGGTCCACGAGGTCGTCGGCGAGGTGATCGCCAGTCGCCATCACAGCCACCGCGTCGGCGACCGGGTGGTGGGCTGGGCATCGGGATTCGACGGACTGATGGAGCGCGTCGTGACCGACGGTGACGGGCTTGCACCATACGATCCGGCGCTCGACCCGGCCCAGGCGGCGGGCCTGCAGCCGCTGGCGTGCGTGCTGTACGCGCTCGAACAGCTCCCCGCCCTCGACGGCCGCCACGTCGCGGTCATCGGACTGGGATCGATCGGCTTGCTGTTCACGTACGCAGCCAAGGCCTTCGGCGCGCGGTACGTCACCGGCGTCGACCCCATCGATCGCGACATCGTCGGCAAGGACTTCGGCGTCGACACCGCCGTTCGCGCAACCAGCGACCGCTGGGTCAGCCACCTCGCGCCGAACGACCGGCCCGACATCGTGGTCGAAGCCGTCGGCCACCAGGTCGCGACGTTGAACCACGCGATCGAGGCGGCCGCGTTCGGCGGGACGGTGTTCTACTTCGGCGTCACCGACGACGACAGCTACCCGATCAGTATGCGCACCATGCTTCGTAACAACCTGACGCTGAAATCCGGTGTGACACTTGACCGCCGACGCATGCTGGATCGGGCTGGCGGATTCGCGACGGAACATCCCGAGTTGCTCACCAACTACCTCACCCACACGTTCACAGTCGACGACGTGCAATCTGCGTTCGAACTTGCGTGCCGGCCCGTGCCGGAGCGCATCAAGATTGCGGTCACGGCATGCTGATCCCGCAGCGGCCGATCTGGGGCGGCTGGGTGGTGGGGCCGACCTTCATCGCACCAGAGGAATTCGCACGGGCCGGCTACGACTACGTCGGATTCGACCTCCAGCACAGCTATCTCGACGACGCGGATGTCGCCGTGCTGCTGCGCCGTCTCGAGGACGTGCCGATCGCCACCGCGGTGCGGTTGGCTTCGACCGATCCCGCTCCGATCGGGCGGGTACTCGATGCGGGGGCCGACGCGCTGATCGTCGCGATGGTCGAATCACCAGAACAGGCAACCGCTGCGGTCGCCGCGACCCGGTACCCGCCCGCCGGCCTGCGCAGCTTCGGGCCGTTGCGGGCGAGTCTCGGCCTCGACCCGGCCGCACTGGAATCGCGGGTCAGCGTGTTCGCGATGGTCGAAACCGCCCGCGGCCTCTCGGCACTCGACGAGATCGCCGCGGTGGCGGGACTTTCCGGCCTCTACGTGGGTCCTGCCGACCTCGCGATCTCGATGGGGCACAGCCCGGCCGACGCATGGAGTCACCCCGACGTGTGTGAGGCGATACAGCGGGTGGTGGCCGCGGCGTCGGCCCGCGGGCTGGGGTCGGGAATCCACGCCGGCACCGGCGCGCGCGGAAAGCTCGCGGCCGACTGGGGCTTTCGGATGATCACGCTGGCATCGGAGTCGCAGGCTCTGTGCCGCGGCGCCGCGGCGCACCTCCGGGAGGCGACCCATGAGTGACCGCGTCGCGCTGGTGACCGGGGCCGCGCGCGGGCAGGGTGCGGCAATCGTCAGGCGGCTGGTTTCCGACGGATTCCGCGTCGCCGCATGCGATGTCCGGATGGAGGAACTCGACGCCGCGGCCACAGCTTTCGAAGACAGTGTCGTCGCAGTGGCACTCGACGTGACCTCGCCCGAGCAGTGGGAAGCAGCGGTGGCCGCGACAGTGGAACGATTTGGGTCGCTGACAACACTGATCAACAATGCCGGTGTCCTGCACCGCGCGTCGCTGGCCGACGAGACGCCGACGGGGTTCGAAAGCAGTTGGCGATTCAACTGCCAGGGCCCGTTCCTGGGTATCCGTGCCGCGCTCGGTCAACTCCGCGCAGCGCAGGGTGCCGCGATCGTCAACACCTGCAGTACGGGTGCGATTCGCCCGTTTCCGAACCACGCCGCGTACGGGTCGTCGAAGTGGGCGCTGCGGGGCTTGACCCAGATCGCGGCCGCGGAACTCGCTGCGGACGGCATCCGGGTGAATGCGGTGTTCCCCGGACCGATCGAGACACCGATGCTCGACGAAGCGACCCAGGCACGGCTCGTCGCGACGTCGGGCCGACTCGGCAAGCCCGTCGAAGTGGCCGACACAGTGGCGTTTCTCGTTTCGGACCACGCGTCCTTCATCACCGGGGCCGAAATCGTCGTGGACGGCGGGCAGTGCCTGCGAATCGGATGAGTCTTCACCTTTACAGATCGCGGTAAAACTGTCACGCTGTTCTCGTGACGACTGCAACGCTGATGTTCGAGCCGTTCTCCGATGCGGTGACCACGCCGGCGCGTTATCGGATCGACGTGTTCTCCTCTACTGTCGAAGACGTCGTCGCCTCGGCCGGTGGCTGGCTGTTCGACCGGGCAATGTCGGGCTGGGAGGTCAATGTGCTCGCCGGCATGCCTTCCGATGCTCGGTCGCTGCAGATCTTGGGCATCAACGCTGTCGCGCCTGCGCCGACGGTGCAGTCACTGTCGAAAGCGCATCGCACACAGGCACTTGCGGTCGCCGCCGACGTGTTCAACACCGATGCGCACGTCCGCGAGATTGTGCTCGCCGCGGTCGAACGTGACCTCGCGGAGGTCACAATCTGGGGAGAATCCCAGCCGGTCGAACTCCGCCGGCGTACGGATGACCTTCGCTACCGCCTCAGTTCCGCCGCGCGCGCCTTCAAGACCCAGGCGCTGGCGGCCGCGGCACTTCCGCTGTGTTCGGCGAGCACAACCGAGCGCTTCATGCGGGTGCAGTCGACGGGCGGGCCGATCAGCCGCTAGGTTGACGCCATCAAGAGTCTGCTTGCTGGTGCAGTTGTGCTCGCGGCGTTGAGCGCCGCGGCATGTGGTGGCCAGCGCGCGGCACCGGGGCCGAGCCATCCGAGCGAGCCACCGATCCTGAACACGACGACGGTCGCCGCGCTAGTCACTGCGTTCAGGAACGCAGGGCTGCCGGTGCCGAACGCCCGCGACGTGACGCAGGATCGCTGCCCACCCATCGACTGCACGGCCGCAACCGATAGCGACACCGTCGAGATCATCAAGTTCGGCAACACCGGGGCCGCACAACGGTTCGCAGGCGTCACCCGCGACGTGTACCAGATCGAGGACATCGCGCTGGTGTTCGCCCAGAACGTGTCCGCAGACCAACGACGCGACTACGAGCGCGTCGTCCGCCAGGGCGTCGGGACGTGAGCACCAAAGCCACCAGGCCGACCAAGGCGGACGTCGCCCGACTGGCCAACGTGTCGATGGCGACCGTCAGCTGCGTGCTGAATGACGTTGAGGGCCAGACGATCAGGAACCGGGCACGACGCGCGTTGCGACGCTGGTCCAACGCAGTTCGACATAACTTACGCGTGTAAGCTACATCGCGCCGACCAGGAGGCCGATTTTCGATGACGACGAGTGCCACCAGCGAAGTGCACTTCGACCCCTATGACGTCGACCTGATCGCCGATCCCTACCCGACGTTTCGGCGGCTGCGCGAGGAAGCGCCGCTGTACCACAACGAGCAGTACGACTTCTATGCGCTGAGCCGCTTCGACGACGTCTGCAGGGCGCTGGTCGACCACGACACGTTCAGCTCCGCACGCGGAGCGATTCTCGAGCTGATCAAGTCCAACATCACGATGCCGTCCGGTGTCCTGATTTTCGAGGATCCGCCGATCCACGACATCCACCGAAAGTTGTTGGCGCGGATGTTCACCCCGCGCAAGATCAACGACCTCGAACCGAAGATCCGCGAGTTCTGTGCGCGATCCCTCGACGCGCTCGTCGGCACCGGTCACTTCGACTTCGTCCGCGACTTCGGGGCGGACATGCCGATGCGGGTGATCGGTATGCTGCTCGGGATCCCCGAAGAGGACCAGGAGGCCATCCGGGAGCACTCGAACGCGCAGATGCGTACCGAGGCGGGCAAGCCGATGGAACACTCGGCCGACGGGATCGCGGACGGATCAATCTTCGCGGCCTACATCGACTGGCGCGCGGAGCACCCCTCCGACGACATCATGACCGAATTGCTCAACGTCGAGTTCGAAGACGAAACCGGCATGGTGCGACGGCTCACGCGCGACGAGTTGCTGCTGTACGTAAACGTGGTCGCCGGTGCGGGCAACGAGACCACCACGCGGCTGATCGGCTGGGCGGGCAAGGTATTGGCCGAGCACCCCGATCAGCGCCGCGAGCTCGCCGAGAACCCTGCTCTGATACCGGCCGCCATCGAGGAACTGCTGCGCTACGAGCCGCCTGCCCCGCACGTGGCGCGCTATGTCACCCGCGACATCTCCTACTACGGCCGGACCGTGCCGCGGGGCAGCGTCATGATGATGCTGATCGGCTCGGCATGCCGCGACCATCGTCAATATCCGCCCGACGGAGACGTTTTCGACATTCACCGCGAAGTCCGTCAGCACTTGGCGTTCAGTGTCGGCACCCACTACTGCCTGGGCTCGGCGCTGGCGCGGCTGGAGGGACGGGTCGCATTGGAGGAAATCCTCAAGCGATTCCCCGAATGGGATGTTGACCTCGAAAACGCTTCTCTTTCACCGACATCCACCGTTCGCGGCTGGGAGACGATGCCGGCCCTGCTGTCATGACCGCGGCCTGACGCCTAACTGCCCGGGTTGCTGTAGATTCGGGTCGGAGTGATCAATACCGCGGCACGTCGTTGCTGCACCATCGTCGCGTCGTAGGCGGCCCAATCGTCATGCGTGCCACCGGCATCGGAAAAGATCGTGCGCAGCAGGCCGGCCAGCTGTTCTGCGGAAAGGCCCAACCCCGTGTCGTCGGGCCCGGCGAGTTCGGCACTGCCTTCCACGGTGATCCACTGGTAGTCGCGGTGAAACGTAACCGCGACCGAAGGCCTCGCGCGAAGGTTCGCGAGCTTGGCGCCGCCGCCGATCGCGACGAACGCGAGCACTTTTCGTGACGTGACGGGATGTGTGGTGACGCCGGCGTTCACCAGCGTGGCTTGAATGCTTTCGTCCGCGCGGACGGTTGCGACGATGGCGAGATGTCCGTTGGTTGCGGCGAGTGCGGCGACGTCATCGAGATCGGCCATGGCTGACACCCCTTCACACTAGGCGCACGCTCACCGCGGCGCGAGGGTGCGCAGAATTGCGGGACAGACCGGCGTGTCGACCAACAGACACGCACGCTCGCGCTAGGGCGCTAGTAGGTGGACGCGTCGGCGATGTCGGACCGCGAACGGTCGGGCAGCGCGACCACACAAGCCACCGTGATGATCGCCGCGATAAGGATGTATACCGACACCGAGTACGGCGTACCGGTTTCGTGCAGCAGCCACATCGCGAGCAGGGGAGCAGGGCCACCGGCGAACACCGATGCGAGCTGGTAGCCCAGACCCGCACCGCCGTAACGCAGATGGGTCGGGAAGCTCTCGCCGATCATCGCCGCCTGAGGCCCGTACTGCATCGCGTGCAGCACGAGCGAGGCCACGATCGTGATGAATACCAGCGCAGGACCCCCGTGCGTCAGCACCGTGAAGTACGGAACCGCGACAATGCCCATCAAGACAGCGCCGGTGAGGTACACACGTTTTCGGCCAACCCGGTCCGACAGATGGGAAAACAACGGGATCGCGGCCAGTTCGCACATCGCACCGACCAGGACCGCGTTGAGCACGAACGTCGAGCTGAAGCCGCGAGCCTTGACATAGCTCAACACGAAAACCGTGAACAGATAGAACGGCAGCTGCTCGGAAAACCGGGAGCCGGCGGACAACAAAATCTCGCGCCAGTGGTGACGAATCGCTTCCCGCACCGGCGTCCGCTCGATCCGCTGCTCGACGACCGCGGTCGTAAACATCGGTGTCTCAAGGATTTTCAGCCGGATCGCCAAACCGACGGCAACCAGGACGAGGCTGGCCAGAAACGGCACCCGCCAGCCCCACGAGTAGAACGCATCGTCCGGCAGCAATGCCGACAGCAGCGTCATGCCACCGGTGCCGAGCACCAGGCCCACCGGAACGCCGATCTGAGCGGAGCTC
>DATBFF010000161.1:0-49970 GCA_036558625.1 Mycobacterium sp.
TAGACGCAACAGCCCCTGAAACACCAGTTCATGGGGGCTTTTGCGTCTGCTCGGCGAGAACTTGGCGGCCCAACCGACCCGCTTGTTAGTTAGCTCACAGAAGTTTTAGAAATTTGTTACCGGGCGGTATGGTTGCACCAGTTACTGGTGGGTAACTTAGCAGCAAGTACCCAACCACATGTGGCGCTCTCAACGAGGAGGAACCGTGAGCCACTACAAGAGCAACGTCCGCGATCAGGAATTCAACCTGTTCGAAGTATTCGGCGTTGACAAGGCGCTGGGCCAAGGTGACTTCAGCGATCTCGATGCCGACACCGCGCGCGAAATGCTGGCCGAAATGGCCCGGCTCGCAGAAGGACCGATCGCCGAGTCGTTCGTCGAGGCCGACCGCAACCCCCCTACATTCGACCCCGCCACGCATTCGGTGACGTTGCCCGAGTCGTTCAAGAAGTCAGTCCGTGCCGTCACCGACGGCGGCTGGGACAAGGTGGGTTTGGAAGAGGTGCTCGGCGGCATGCCGATGCCCAAGGCCCTGTTGTGGGCGCTGCACGAACACATCCTCGGCGCCAATCCCGCCGTCTGGATGTACGGCGGCGGTGCGGGTTTCGCGAACATCTTCTACCACTTGGCCACCGAGGAGCAGAAGAAGTGGGCGGTGCTGGCCGCCGAGCGTGGCTGGGGCGCCACGATGGTGCTGACCGAGCCCGACGCGGGTTCTGACGTCGGCGCCGGGCGCACCAAGGCCATCAAACAGGGCGACGGGTCTTGGCACATCGAAGGCGTCAAGCGATTCATCACGTCGGGCGACTCCGGTGACCTGTTCGAGAACATCTTCCACCTCGTACTGGGCCGCCCCGAGGGCGCCGGCCCGGGCACCAAGGGCTTGTCGCTGTTCTTCGTGCCGAAGTTTCTGTTCGACTTCGAGACCGGCGAGATCGGCGAGCGCAACGGCGTATTCGTCACCAACGTCGAACACAAGATGGGCCTCAAGGTGTCGGCCACCTGCGAGCTGTCACTGGGCCAGCACGACATTCCCGCCAAGGGCTGGCTCGTCGGCGAGGTGCACAACGGTATCGCGCAGATGTTCGACGTGATCGAGCAGGCGCGAATGATGGTGGGCACCAAGGCGATTGCCACGCTGTCCACCGGATACCTGAACGCACTCGAGTACGCCAAGAGCCGTGTGCAGGGTGCCGATATGACGCAGATGACGGACAAGACCGCGCCGCGCGTGACGATCACCCATCACCCCGACGTCCGTCGGTCACTGATGACCCAGAAGGCGTACGCCGAGGGCCTGCGCGCGGTCTACATGTACAACGCGACCTACCAGGATGCCGACGTCGCCAACACCCTCTACGACATCGACGCCGAGTTGGCGGTCAAGGTCAACGATCTGCTCCTGCCAGTGGTCAAGGGCGTGGGCTCCGAACAGGCCTACGCGAAGCTGACCGAGAGCCTGCAAACGTTCGGCGGGTCGGGCTTCCTCCAGGACTACCCGATCGAGCAGTACATCCGCGACGCGAAGATCGACTCGCTCTACGAGGGCACCACGGCCATCCAGGCGCAGGACTTCTTCTTCCGGAAGATCGTCCGCGACAAGGGAGTTGCGCTGGCTCACGTGGCCGGGCAGATCGAGCAGTTCGTCCGCAACGAGGACGGCAACGGCCGGCTGAAGGCCGAGCGGGCGCTGTTGGAGACCGCTCTGGCTGACGTCCAGGCCATGGCGGCGTCGCTCACGGGTTACCTGATGGCAGCCCAGGAGGACACAACCAACGTCTACAAGGTCGGCCTCGGCTCGGTGCGGTTCCTGATGTCGGTCGGCGACCTGCTGATCGGCTGGCTGCTGCAAAAGCAGGCCGCGGTTGCCATCCAGAAGCTGGACGAAGGCGCCAGCGGCGCGGATCGCGACTTCTACGAAGGCAAGATCGCGGTGGCGTCGTTCTTCGCCAAGAATGTCCTGCCGCTGCTGACCAGCACCCGCACCGTTGTAGAGAACATCGACAACGACGTGATGGAACTGCCCGAAGCGGCGTTCTGATCATCTGACGCGAAAGCCCCCGATTCGCTTGGTGGACGGGGGCTTTCGTGTTGGCAATAAAAGGCGGGTTCGGGAGGACACTCGAGGGCGTCACGCTTATCCTGCGCTGCCGGCTCTCACCTCGGATACCGGCTATTCGGATCAGTCACTTCCCGAACCCGTCGTGCTCGAAATCGTACGCCTCGGCAGCGCGTGCGGCTAGAGGCAGACCGAATTCGCCTGTCAGCAGTACGCCAGCAGTACGCTCAGTGCCGTGGCAGAAACGTCGTACGCAATGTGCGGCGATCTGAGTCTGGCGTATCAGGTGATCGGCGACGGGCCAGTCGAGCTGGTGGTCGTCGGGCCTTTCGTCAGCCACATCGAGCTGGCCTGGACACTGCCCCAATTCAAGGCGTTCATCGAGCAGCTCGCCACGTTCTGTCGTGTGGCCCTGTTCGACAAGGCCGGGGTCGGGCTCTCTGACCCGGTGCCGAAAGTTCGCACTCTGGAGGATCGAGCGGCCGAGATCGAGGCTGTGATGGATGCGGTCGGCTTCGGGGAGGCGGTCATCGCCGGTCTGAGTGACGGCGGGCCGGTCGCCATGATGTTCGCGGCCACACGACCTGAGCGGACGCGAGCGCTGATCCTGGCCGGCACCGTTCCCTACTGGGGCTTCGCGGGGTGGGACGACATGGATCGCGAACCGGCCGAGCTGCACGCGTGCTTCCTTGACGAGTTAGGCGACGAGTACACGCCCTCGATTGAAGCGCTCGCCCGCTTCCAGAAAGCCGGCCGCGCCGTGCGCTCCGGGTGGGGCAGCGGTGCGGCGGCCAGCGTCAGCTCCCCGTCGGTGCGGTCGATAAGCCTGCTCGCGATGTGTGAGCGCATGAGCGCGAGCCCGGGCATGGCGCGGGCGTCATTCGAGGCGGCGTTTCTGATCGACGTGCGGCCGATCCTGCCGACAATCACCGCGCCCACCCTGGTCATCCATGCCCGCGAGGACCCCGCCGTTCCGGTGCAGGGCGGCCGGTATCTCGCCGACCACATCACGGGTGCGCAGTACCTGGAGGTCGAGGGTGTGGACCACGCACCCTTCCTCACCGAGCCCGACAAGATCCTGACCGGGATCGAAGAGTTCCTCACCGGCAGCCATGCCGCGCCGTCGCAGGCCCACCGCGCCCTGCGCACCGTGCTGTTCACCGACATCGTCGCTTCGACAGAACGGGCTGTCGCGGTGGGCGACGAGGGCTGGATGGCGGTATTGCACCGCTTCGGCGAGATGACTGTCGAGCTTGCGGAACGTTTCCGCGGCACGGTGGTCAAGAGCACCGGCGACGGGCATCTGGCCACGTTCGACGGGCCGACGCAGGCTATCCGTTGCGCAGAAGCAGTGCGCGATGAGGCCGAAACGCTGGACATCGAGATCCGGGCTGCCATTCACACCGGCGAGTGCGAACTGCTGGATGCCGACATCGGCGGAATCGCCGTCCACATCGCGGCTCGCATACTCGGCCAGGCCAGTGCCGGGGACATCCTCGTATCCCGGACCGTGCGTGATTTGGTCGTCGGCTCGGGTACCGGCTTCGAGGACCGCGGCAGGGTCAAACTGCGCGGTGTGCCTGGCCGTTGGGAACTTCTCGCGGTCGATCGCCGCGGCCCACGCGCGGGATCGCCCGAGGCGCAACTCGCGTCGACGCCCACGCCCGGACCCCGGACCGCGATGCACCGATCGGACCGCGCCGTGGCAGTGATGGCCAGGCGGACACCGTGGATCCTGCGAGGGATGGCCCGCCTGAGCCCGGCCGTCGGTCGCAGCTCGGCCCCCCGGGCTACGAGCGCTGGGCAGAAAAAGGTGTGACGAACCGCCGCTGGCCCCCCTCTTGCCAGCGGCGGTTCACGTCTATCGATGCACATGTAGGTATGGGTACCCCGTGTTGTCGTCGGGTCGGGGGGTCAGACGGCAACACGGGGCTATCCGCTTATCGGCGCAATCGGGGGTCGCGTTACACGGCGCGACCGCAATTTCGGGTCAGGACAATCAGGCGGGTGAGGCCGCTCACGCTTCGAGGATTGCGGAGACGCCTTGGCCACCGGCCGCGCAGATCGAGATCAGCCCGCGCACCGATTCGCCGGTCTCCTTCTTCTTCTCCGCCAGCTGCTTGGCCAACTGCGCGACAATGCGACCGCCCGTCGCGGCGAACGGATGCCCCGCCGCGATCGACGAACCGTTGACGTTGAGCTTCGAGCGGTCGATCGACCCGAGCGCAGCGTCCAGTCCCAGGTGCTCCTTGCAGTACTCCTCCGATTCCAGCGCCTGCAGGTGGCAAAGCACGACCGACGCGAACGCCTCGTGAAACTCGTAGAAGTCGAAATCGGCAAAGCTCAGCCCGTGGCGGGCGAGCAGTCGCGGGATGGCGTACGTCGGCGCCATCAGCAGGCCGTCGGGCCCGTTGACGTAGTCGACCGCCGCGGTCTCGGCGCCGACAAGGTAGGCCAGCGGCTCCAGCCCGTGTTGTTTGGCCCACTCCTCGCTGGACAGCAGGGCCACCGACGCTCCGTCCGTCAGCGGTGTCGAGTTGCCCGCCGTCATCGTCGCGTCGCCGGCCTTCACCCCGAACACCGGCTTCAGCTTCGCCAGCTTCTCCGCCGACGAGTCGGCCCGCAGGTTGTTGTCGCGATACAGCCCTAAAAACGGAGTCACCAGATCGTCGAAGAAGCCGCGGTCGTAGGCCGCGCTCATGTTGCGGTGGCTGGCCGCGGCAAGCTCGTCCTGATCGACCCGCTTGATGCCCATCTTCTTGGCGGTGATGGCCTGGTGCTCGCCCATCGACAACCCGGTGCGCGGCTCGCTGTTGACCGGGATCTCTACACCCACGGAAGCGGGCAGTTTCCCGACCAGCTTGAGGCGCTGCACATTCGACTTCGCGCGGCGCAGCCCAAGCAGCGTCCGTCGCAAATTGTCACCGAACGCGATCGGCGCATCCGACGTGGTGTCCACCCCGCCCGCGGCTGCGACCTCGTAGCGCCCGGCGGCGATACCGTCGGCCGCGGCGATCGTCGCCTGCAGGCCGGTGCCGCACGCCTGCTGCATGTCGAACGCAGGCGTATACGACGACAGCGCGCTGCCCAGCACGCACTCGCGCATCAGGTTGAAGTCACGGCTGTGCTTGAGCACCGCACCGCCGATCACCGCGCCCAGGCGCTCGCCCTCGAGGTTGAACCGGTCGACGAGTCCGCCCAGCGCGGCGGTGAACATGTCTTGGTTCGACGCCTCGGCATACGCGCCGTCAGATCGCGCGAAAGGAATCCGATTTCCGCCCAGGACCGCCACTCGACGGCTGGCATTTTTGGTCGCCACGTTTGCCTCCACTATCGCTCGGGGAATCAGTACCCCATAGGTATTACCCACCTTACTGCGGAGTAAGTTCGTCTCAACCCGTCGACTATGGAAAGGCACGTTCCGTGGCCCCCGATCTGCTCACCCAAGTCGTCAATTCGACGCCTGGGTCGTTCCTGGCCAAACAGCTGGGCATCCCACAACCCGAGCCGCTGCGCCGCTACCGCGAAGGCGAACCTCCGCTCGCCGGGCCCCTGCTGGTCGGCGGTGAAGGGCGCGTCGTCGAGCCGCTGCGCAGCGCGCTTGCCGAGGACTACGAGCTGGTGCGCAACAACATCGGCGGCCGCTGGGCCGACTCGTTCGGCGGCATCGTCTTCGACGCGACTGGCACCACAGATCCGTCCGGACTCACGGCGCTGCACGAGTTCTTCACCCCGCTGCTGCGCAACCTGGGGCACTCGGCCCGCGTCGTCGTGGTCGGCACCACACCGGATGCCACTGGCGGGGTCGACGAGCACATTGCCCAGCGCGCGCTCGAGGGCTTCACCCGGTCGCTGGCCAAGGAGATGCGCAACGGCTCGACGGTGCAGCTCGTGTATCTGGCGCCAGATGCGAAGCCGGCCGCGACGGGCCTCGAATCGACAATGCGATTCATCCTGTCGGGCAAGTCCGCATACGTCGACGGGCAGGTGTTCTACATCGGTGCGGCCGATTCCACGCCCCCCGCCGACTGGGACAAGCCCCTGGACGGCAAGGTCGCGATCGTCACCGGCGCGGCGCGCGGGATCGGCGCGACGATCGCCGAGGTGTTCGCCCGGGACGGGGCCCACGTTGTGGCGGTAGATGTCGAAAGCGCTCACGACGCGCTCGGGGAAGTCGCGACGAAAGTCGGCGGCACCACGTTGACATTGGACGTCACCGCCGACGACGCCGTCGACGAGATCGCCGAGCACTTGCGTGAGTACCACGACGGGCGCGCCGACGTTCTGGTGAACAATGCCGGCATTACCCGCGACAAGCTGCTCGCCAACATGGACGACGCTCGCTGGAACTCGGTGCTGGCTGTGAATCTTCTTGCGCCGCTGCAGCTTGCACGAGGGCTGGTGGACAACGGAGTGATCGGCGAGGGCGGCCGCGTGGTCGGCCTGTCGTCGATGGCCGGGATAGCAGGCAACCGCGGCCAGACAAACTACGCGACCACCAAGGCCGGCATGATCGGCATCACGCAGGCCCTGGCGCCGGTGCTCTACGACAAGGGCATCACAATCAACGCGGTCGCGCCGGGCTTCATCGAAACCAAGATGACGGAAGCGATCCCGTTCGCGACCCGCGAAGTGGGCCGGCGGCTCAATTCCCTCTACCAGGGCGGGCTGCCAGTCGACGTCGCCGAGACCATCGCATACTTTGCCAGTCCGGCGTCGAATGCGGTCACCGGCAACGTGATTCGGGTCTGCGGCCAGGCGATGCTGGGAGCGTGACATGAGTAACGTCGAGACCACCGAACCGCCCAGCGCGCTACGCAATCTGCTGCGTGCCGCTGCCGGCGCGCTCCCGTTCGTCTCACGCAGTGACGACTTGCCCGACCGCGTGCTCAAGGTCGAGGGCCTGGAGATAGACCGGTCCAGCGTCGCGGAGTACACCGCGGTCACCGGATTGCGCTACGGCGACGACGTCCCGTTGACGTACCCGTTCGCACTGACTTTTCCGGTGGTGATGTCTCTGGTGACGGGGTTCGACTTCCCGTTTGCCGCAATGGGTTCCGTGCATACGGAAAACCACATCACCCAGCACCGGCCGATCTCGGTCACCGACACCGTGGACGTCAAGGTGCACGCGGAGAATCTGCGCGAGCACCGCCGTGGCCTGCTGGTCGACGTGCTCACCGATGTGAGTGTCGGCTCTGATCTGGCCTGGCATCAGGTGACGACGTTTTTGCACCAGCAGCGAACCAGCCTGTCCGACGAGCCGAAGCCGCCGCCGCAGAAGCAGCCGAAACTGCCGCCGCCCAACGGGATCCTGACTATCAGTGCCGGGCAGATCCGCCGCTACGCGTCGGCCGGCGGCGACCACAATCCGATTCACACGAATCCGATCGCGGCGAAGCTGTTCGGCTTCCCGACCGTGATTGCGCACGGGATGTTCACCGCCGCAGCGGCTCTGCGGACCATTGAGGGCCAGCTGCCCGACGCGGTGCACTATTCGGCGCGCTTCGGCAAGCCGGTGGTGCTCCCGGCGAAGGCGAGCCTCTATGTCGAGCCGGTGGCCGGCGGCTGGGACGTCGCACTGCGCGATTCGAAGGGCAAACCGCACCTGACGGGGTCGGTCAAAGGGCTCTAGCTCGCCGCGGCGTCCTCGTCGGCTCCACGCCCGCGCAGACCGCGCCAGAACAGGTTGATCATCAGCTCGGCGGCTTCGTCGACGTCGGCGTCGCCGGTGCTGACCCGGGCGGCCACCGCCTCGCCGGCGCCCACGAGTGCGATCGCCATCATGTCGAAGTCGGTGTCCGGCTCGGGATGTCGGGTGCCCGAGCGCAGCAGCCGCCCCACCAAGTCGACGATACGGTCGCGTCCCTCGCGGACCGTGTGCGCGAACGCCTGGGAACTGGTGGCCTGAGAATACAGCACTATCCACGATGCCCGGTTGGCGTCGATGTAGCTCAGGAACGATCTAACGGCGTTGCGCAGCAAGTCTTTTGGGCTCTGCTTCAGGTCGATGTCGGCACGCACCGCCTCGATGAACCGACTCAGCTCGCGGCTGAGGCAGGCGCCGAACAGCTCTTCTTTAGAGCCGTAGTAGAGGTACAGCATCGGCTTGGAGATCTCCGCCTCGGCCGCGATGGCATCCATCGACGACTCGTGGTAGCCGTTGCGCGAGAACACCTGCACGGCGGCGTCGAGCATCTGCTGCTCTCGGATCGCACGCGGTAGCCGCTTCTTACCGTTGGTCATAGCTGACACCAGCGTAGGCAACGACACCTCAGCCGGGATGGCATCGCGGGCTTCGGCCCTTGGTAGCGGCGATCCGGTGCAGCTTCTTGTCGATGTCGGCCATGCTCAGCTCGTTCGCGTCGACCGCCTTCTGCAGGCGCTTCAGCACCGCGGGCACCTCGTCGGTGCTGACCCACAACGCGACGTCGGCGCCCGCTTGCAGCGACTTCACAACCGCCTCGGGCACTGTCCATTCGTCGCTGATGGCGTGCATGCTCGACAGGTCGTCGGTGAACACCAGCCCGTCGAACGGCGGGCCCCCGTACTCGCCGCTGCGCAGCAGCGCATAGGCAGCGGGATTCAGGCTGGTGGGCAGATCCCCCGGCAGCCCCGGCACCAGCAGGTGTCCCACCATCACCGCGACGGGACGCTCGGTCACCAGCGTGCGGTACGGGATCAGGTCGTCTTGCTTCAACGCGTCCAGCGGCGGCGTCGTCACCGAGCCCAAATGGGTGTCGCCCGACCCGTGACCGTGACCGGGAAAGTGCTTGAGCACCGGCAGGATTCCCGCGTCGCGCAGGCCCCGCGCAAACGCACCCGCGTACGTGGTGACCTGTTGTGGGTCATTGCCGAATGACCGGTCGCCGATCACTTCGTCGTCGGGCTCGTCGCTCACGTCGACCACAGGCGCGAAGTCGATGGTGATGCCGTAGGACTTCATCTCCCGACCACGCTGCAGCGCCAGCTGATAGACCTCGTCCG
The DNA here is from genome assembly GCA_036558625.1 of Mycobacterium sp. Lineage (GTDB taxonomy): Bacteria > Actinomycetota > Actinomycetes > Mycobacteriales > Mycobacteriaceae > Mycobacterium. The sequence continues at coordinate 9,047 of DATBFF010000161.1, forward strand.
GCGATTTGGTGGCGGCCAACTGGCGCGCGGACGGTGACGGGCCGATCAACCTCTTCAACCGGTCCACCCGGCCGCCTTCTTCGTCGACGCTGACGGCAAGGGGCAGCGGCAGACCCGCATTGATGTCGTTCAGCGTTCCGTCCTGCAGCATCGACAGGTCGGTCCAGCTGCCAACAAAGATGCCGCCGACGTGGTAGTCGGCGACGACCTTGCGCGCGTCGTCGCCGTTCTTCACGCCGACCATCAGCAGCTGCGCCAGCTTTTCGGACGTCTTCATCTGCGCCACGTCGTCGTCACATACCGGCGGCACGGGCGCGGCCGGGCTGGCGGGCGGAGTCGTGCTGGTCTTCGGTGCTGCCGCCGTGCCAGATCCGCGGTGGACAAACCAGAAGACGCCGACGAACACCAACGCCGCGATCGCTGCGAACGTCAGGGCGATCTGCAGCATGGGTGGATATCGTCGCGACGGCATCGCCGGGATATTACCGAGTGCTCCGTCTGCTACCTTGACGACAGTGAGTACACCGTGGTGGGCCGTCGTGATCTTCATCGTGCTCATCGTCATCGGCACAGCCGCCGCCTATTTGTACGCCATCCGAGTTCCGGCGCGAAGCCAACTGATCATTCCCCTGACCAACTCCGTTCTCGTGGGGCTGCTGCTGGGCGCGGCGGCGATCTTCGGCGTGACGCTGATGGTGCAGCAGGACACCAAACCGCAGCTGCCGGCCAATGACGGCTCGAACATCCTCAACCGGGTCGAGTACGGCGACCGAAGCTAGCGTCACCGCGCCGCTTTCCCGGCGCTGGCTATGGGCCGTGTCGTCCGCCGCGCTGATTCTGTGTTTCCTGCAATCGCCCGGCCTCGTCTCACCGGACACCAAGCTCGATCTCACCGCCAACCCACTGCGGTTCTTGGCCCGCGCGACGAACTTGTGGAGCAGCGAGCTGCCGTTCGGCCAAACCCAGAACCAGGCCTATGGCTACCTCTTTCCGCACGGAGCCTACTTCCTCCTCGGCGACGTCCTCGGGCTGCCCGGCTGGGTGACCCAGCGGCTGTGGTGGGCGTTGCTGCTGACAGTCGGCTTTTGGGGTCTGCTGCGCGTCGCTGAAGCACTGGGCATCGGCACCACCAGCTCGCGGGTGATCGCCGCGCTCACCTTCGCGTTGTCCCCGCGTGTGCTGACGACGCTGGGGTCGATCTCATCGGAGACGCTGCCGATGATGTTGGCGCCCTGGGCATTGCTGCCGGTTGTCCTCGCGCTGCGCGGGCCCGCAGCCGCAGCGCCGGCGACATTTGGTCAGGGTTCGATCCGCGTGCTCGCTGCCCGGTCCGCTGTCGCGGTGGCGTTGATGGGCGCGGTCAACGCGGTTGCGACGCTGACCGGCTGCCTGGCGGCCGTCATCTGGTGGGCCTGCCACCGGCCGAACCCACGGTGGTGGCGGTTCACAGGCTGGTGGCTCGCCGGCCTCGCGCTGGCGACGGCGTGGTGGCTGGTCGCGCTGGTTCTGCTCGGCCGGGTCAGCCCGCCGTTCCTCGACTACATCGAGTCCTCCGGCGTCACCACGCAGTGGACGTCGCTGACCGAAGTGCTGCGCGGCACCGACAGCTGGACACCGTTCGTCGCGCCGGCCGCGACCGCCGGCACGTCTCTGGTTACCAGCTCGGTGGCGATCTTGGCCACCACACTGGTCGCCGCGGGCGGGCTGGCCGGGCTGGCCCTGGCGACTATGCCTGCGCGCGGCCGGCTGGTGACGATGCTGCTCGTCGGCCTGGTGCTGTTGGCCGTCGGCTACTCCGGCGGCCTCGGCTCGCCGGTCGCGCACCAGGTGCAGGCCTTCCTCGACGCCGGCGGCGCGCCGCTGCGCAATGTGCACAAGCTCGAGCCGGTGATCCGGCTGCCGCTGGTGCTGGGACTTGCTCATCTGCTCGGCCGGGTGCCCCTGCCGGGAAGCGTGCCCCGAAAAGTCTGGGTGCACGCGCTGGCTCACCCCGAGCACGACAAGCGCGTCGCCGTCGCGGTCGTCGTGCTCGTCGCGCTGGTTGTGAGCACGTCGCTCGCATGGACCGGCCGGCTCACCCCGCCGGGCTCCTTCACCGCGATCCCGCAGTACTGGCACGACGCCGCCGACTGGCTCGACGAGCACAACGCCAGGGGCCCGACCCCCGGCAGAGTGCTGGTGGTGCCCGGATCGCCGTTCGCCACCCAGGTCTGGGGCACCAGCCACGACGAGCCGCTGCAAGTACTCGGCGACAGCCCCTGGGGCGTGCGTGACTCCGTGCCGCTGACCCCGGCGGCGACGATCCGCGCGCTGGACTCAGTGCAGCGACTGCTGGCGGCCGGACGGCCATCCGACGGTCTCGCGGATACGCTTGCACGGCAAGGTATTTCGTATCTCGTCGTCCGCGATGACCTCGATCCGGACACGTCGCGGTCGGCCCGCCCGATCCTGGTGCACCGCGCGGTGGACGGTTCGCCGAGATTGACAAAGGTGACGCAGTTCGGTGACCCGGTCGGTGCGGGGACGGTATCCGGATTCGTCGCCGACAGCGATCTGCGGCCGCAGTACCCGGCGATCGAGATCTACCGGGTGGACGCCTCGAGCAATCCGGGCGCGCCATATTTTGCCGACGTTGACGCGATGCCCCGTATCGACGGCGGCCCGGAGGCGCTGCTGCGGCTCGATGACCGCCGACGCCTGCAACACCAGCCCCCGCTGGGGCCCGCACTGCTCACCGACGACGCGCGCCGTGCCGGCCTGCCCACGCCGGTGGTCACCGTCACCGACACTCCGATGGCCCGCGAAACCGACTACGGCCGCGTCGATGACCACTCCTCTGCGGTTCTGGCGCGAGGAGACCAGCGGCACACGTTCAACCGGATACCCGACTATCCCGCCGACGCGCCTCTGGTCTACGGCTCGTGGGTCGGAGGGCGGCTGACGGTGTCGAGCTCGTCGGCCGATTCGACCGCGCTGCCCAACGTCTCGCCCGCGACGGGGCCGGCCGCCGCGATCGACGGTGACCCGGCGACCAGCTGGGTGTCCAACGCGCTGCAACCCGCAGTCGGCCAGTGGCTTCAGGTCGACTTCGACAACCCGATCACGAATGCGACGATCACGGTGACGCCCAGCGCGACGGCCGTCGGTGCGCAGGTGCGCAAAGTGGAGATCTCCACGGCCAACGGCACCACGACGGTGCGCTACGACGAACCGGGGAAGCCGTTCTCGGCGGCGCTGCCGTACGGGGAAACACCGTGGGTGCGTATCAAGGCCGTCGGCACCGACGACGGCTCGAGCGGTGTGCAGTTCGGAATCACCGACATCGCGATAACCCAATACGACGCAAGCGGTTTCGCGCATCCCGTCAACCTGCGCCATACGGTCGACGTCCCGGGGCCGCCGCCGGGTTCGGCAGTGGCGAAGTGGGATCTCGGCGCGGGAATGCTCGGCCGGGAGGGCTGCGCCGAAAGCCCGGACCGGGTGCGCTGCGCCGCGACGATGGCGCTGGCACCCGAGGAGCCGGTCAACCTCAGCCGCACGCTGACTGTGCCCGAGGCGGTGACGGTCACGCCAGTGGTCTGGGTGCGTGCGCGGCAAGGCCCGAAGCTCGCCGACCTCGTCGCACAACCCGGCGCCGCACGCGCGAGTGGCGATGCGGACGTGATCGACGTGGCCGGCTCGGCGTTCGCGGCGGCCGACGGCGACCCGCGCACCTCGTGGATCGCACCGCAGAACGTCGTGCACGACCGCACTCCGCCCAACCTCACACTGAAGCTGCCGCGCCCCGCCGAGGTGGCCGCAGTGCGGCTGACGCCCAGCTCGTCGTCAATACCCGCACATCCCACGCTCGTGGCGGTCGACCTCGGCACCGGTCCGCAGGTGCACGACATGTCGGCAGGTTCCGATAGGGACGGCGGCAGCCGGACGATCCCGCTCACTCCGCACGTCACCGACACCGTCAACATCAGCGTGCTCGACTGGGACGACGTAATCGACCGCACCGCACTGGGTTTCGATCAGCTGAAGCCGCCCGGCATCGCCGAGCTGACCGCGCTGGGTCCCGACGGCGCACCGATCGCGGCCGCCACACCGTCGGTCAACCGGTCCCGCGCCGTCGACCTCGACTGCGGCCGGGGCCCGACCCTGGCCATCGCCGGGCGTTTCGTTCAGACCTCGATCCACACCACAGTGCAGGCGCTGCTGTCGGGCGACCCGATCGCCGCCCAGCCGTGTGAGCGCGAACAGATCGCGCTGCCCGCGGGGCAGCAGGAGCTGCTGATCAGTCCCGGCGAAGGCTTCGTCGTCGACGGGGCCCAGCTCGTCACCCCGCGCGCACCGCCACCGACGACAGCACCCAGCGGCGTCGCGCGCGTCGACGCCTGGGGGCCGGACCGTCGCGAAGTCCACACCGATCCGGCGCCGGCCGCGCGTGTGCTCGTCGTGCCCGAGAGCGCCAACCCGGGCTGGGTGGCGCATGCATCGAACGGCACCAAGCTGACACCGGTCGTCGTCAACGGCTGGCAGCAGGGCTGGGTGGTGCCGGCGGGAACGTCGGGCGCGATCACGCTGACGTTCCCGGCCAACGCCTACTACCGGGCCGGCCTGGGCTGGGGCCTGGCATTGCTGCCACTGTTGGTGTTGCTGGCGCTGGTCCGCCCCCGCAGAGATGTCGACGACGAGCCGGCCCGACCGTGGCGCCCGAGCTCGACTGTGGCCGCAATCGCGGTGCTGGGCACCGGATTTCTGATCTCCGGGATCGCCGGGGTCGCGGTGTTCGGCGGGTTGCTCGCGCTGCGGTACGCATTGCGCGAGAAACCCCGGCTGTCGGACGCGATCACTTTGGGTACCACCGCAACGGGTTTCATCCTGGCCGGCGCCGCGCTGTCGCGTCACCCGTGGCGCTCGGTCAGCGGATACGTCGGGCACTCGTGGGGCGTTCAGCTGCTGGCGCTGATCGCCATAGGTGCACTGGCGGCCTCGGTTACCGTCGCCGAGATCGACGTTATGCGGAGGAAGTGCGAGTAACCACCTGCACAACGTCAATCTCGTTGTTGCAGCCGGCATCAGCGGCGCTCCCGCTGGAACCTGAGCGGCGATATGCTGAGGTCGATGCTTTCGTGCGCGCTCTACGCACTCGACATGGGCGATCTCACGTTCGCCTATGTCGCTACCAGGGTCGTCTATCTAATAGTCGTGCTCGGACTCATCATTGCGATGTACCGGTTCTTGCATCGCTGATGTCGCTAAGGTCCTACAGCGTCTCCTCGAGGTGGCCGAGCCGCTCGGTCAAGCGCAGGTTCTCCGAGTAATCCACGGGGCAGGCGATCAGCGAAACGCCGTCGTCGTCGAGCGCCGCCTTCAGCGTCGGCAACAGCTGGTCGGTGCTCTCGACGCGATATCCCTTGGCGCCGAAACTTTTCGCGTAGGACACGATGTCGGGGTTGTTGAACCTGACGTAGTGGTGCTCGCCCAGTTCGAGGTCCATCTTCCATTCGATCAACCCGTAGCCGCCGTCCTCCCAGATCAACACGACCAGCGGGATGCGCTCGCGCACCGCGGTTTCGATTTCCTGGGAGTTCATCAGGAACGCGCCATCGCCCACCACGGCCAGCACCTTGGAATCCGGGCGGGCGATCTTCACGCCAAGCGCGCCGGGCAGCGCAAATCCCATGGTGGACAACCCATTACTGATCAGGCACGTATTGCACTCGTAGGTCGGATACAGCCGTGCCATCCACATCTTCGTCGCCCCGGTATCCACGAGCACAACATCGCTGCGCCCGAGCGCGGCACGGGTATCAGCGACGACGCGCTGCGGCGCGAGCGGAAATCGTGAATCCTGTTGTCCGCGAGCGAATTCCTCGGCCAGAAGATCGCATCCCGGTGCACTCTGCTCTCTGCCGAAGCTGTGTCCGGCCAGCGCGTCGGTGAGGGCGTGCAGCGACGCGCTGATATCACCGATGATGCCCACCGCCACCGGATAGTGCACGTCGACCTCAGCGGGGAAGCGGTGGATATGGATGATCTGCTTGTCGGCGTCCGGATTGATCTTTTCGGGGTCGAACTCCTGCAATTCGTAGCCGACCGCAATCACCACGTCGGCGTTGTCGAATCCGAAGTTGACGTAGTCGTGGCGCATGAACCCGATCGTCCCGGTGCTGTTGGGATGGTCGTCTGGCATCACGCCCTTGCCGTGGAATGTGTTGGCAACCGGCACGTCGAGTTCTTCGGCGAACCGCACCAGTTCGGTGGTCGCATTGCCACGTGCGGCGCCATGCCCGGCCAGGATCACCGGATGCTTCGCGTTGCGCAGGATCTCCACCGCCCGGCGCACCTGGCCCTCGGCGGGAGCCTCGGCACGAACGACGTTGCGCGGCAACGGCTTCAGGTCGTATTCGGTGTCATCGACGTCGATGTGTTCGGGAATGGCCAGATACACCGCCGCCGGCCGTTCGGTTTCGGCTGTCTTGAAGGCCTTGCGGAACATCTCCGGGATCGCGTGCGCAGTCGGGACGCTGTCGGCCCAGCGGGTGATCGGCGCATACATCGACACCAGGTCCACGTACTGGTGCGATTCCTTGTATTCGCGGTCCTGGCCGACCTGCGCGGAGATCGCCACCAACGGGGTACTGTTCGTCGTCGCGTCGGCCACACCGAGCTGCATGTTGATCGCGCCTGGCCCCAGAGTGGCCGACACGATCGCGGCCCGTCCGGTGACCCGGCCGTACATCTCGGCCATGAACGCGGCGCCCTGCTCGTGGCGGGTCAACACGTAGCGGATGTCGGAGGCGGCCAGCGCCTGCACGAACCGGATGTTCTCCTCTCCGGGCAGTCCGAAGACCACGGAGACACCTTCGTTTTCCAGGCACTTGACCATCAGCTGGGCGGCAGTACTCATCGTCGCCACGATAGTGGCACGCTGGACACATGCCCATCGCCACGATCAACCCCACGACCGGAGAGACGGTCAAGACATTCACGACCGCGACCGACGACGACGTCGACGCCGCGCTGAGCCGCGCGCGCGATGCGTTCGAACGCCACCGTCGGACCAGCTTCGCGCAGCGCGCGAAGTGGGCGAACGCGACCGCGGACCTGCTCGACGCGGAGGCCGACGAGACGGCCGCAATGATGACGCTCGAAATGGGAAAGACGCTGGCGTCGGCGAAAGCCGAAGTCACCAAGTGCGCAACGGGTTTTCGCTACTACGCGCAGCACGCCGAGGCCATGCTCGCCGACGAGCCGGCGGACGCCGACGCTGTGAAGGCATCCAAGGCGTTCGCGCGGTACCAGCCGCTCGGAGTGGTGCTCGCGGTGATGCCGTGGAACTTCCCGCTGTGGCAGGCCGTCCGGTTCGCCGCACCCGCGCTGATGGCCGGCAACGTCGGCATCCTCAAGCACGCGTCGAACGTGCCGCAAACCGCGCTGTATCTCGCCGACGTGATCACCCGGGGCGGGTTCGAAGAGGGCTGCTTTCAGACGCTGCTCGTCTCCTCGAGTGCGGTCGAGGCGATCTTGCGCGATCCGCGGGTGGCCGCTGCCACGCTCACCGGCAGCGAACCAGCGGGCCGTTCCGTCGCGGCGATCGCCGGCGACGAGGTCAAGCACACCGTACTCGAGCTCGGCGGCAGCGACCCGTTCGTCGTGATGCCGTCGGCGGATCTCGACGAAGCCGTCGCCACCGCGGTCACCGCACGGGTGCAGAACAACGGCCAGTCGTGCATCGCGGCGAAGCGGTTCATCGCGCACGCCGACATCTACGACGAGTTCGTCGAGAAATTCGTGGAGAAGATGGCTGCACTGAAGGTCGGCGACCCGACCGACCCCGACACCGACGTCGGGCCGCTGGCCACCGAGGAAGGCCGCACCGACGTCGAGAAGCTCGTCGATCAGGCCGTCGCTGACGGTGCGGTGATCCGGTGCGGCGGAAAGCGACTCGACCGTCCCGGCTGGTTCTATCCGCCGACCGTCGTCACCGACATCACCAGGAAGATGGCGCTCTTCACCGAGGAGGTGTTCGGTCCCGTCGCCTCGGTGTACCGCGCCGCCGACATCGACGAGGCCATCGACATCGCCAACGCCACCACGTTCGGGCTGGGCTCCAACGCCTGGACGCGCGACGAATCCGAGCAGCAGCGCTTCATCGACGAGCTGGACGCGGGCGGGGTGTTCATCAACGGCATGACGGTGTCGTACCCCGAGCTGCCGTTCGGCGGCGTCAAGCGCTCCGGCTACGGACGCGAGCTTTCCGCGCAGGGAATCCGCGAGTTCTGCAACGTCAAGACGGTCTGGATCGGCTCGGCCGACGCGGGCGACTCGGGCGGCGGCAAGAAGGTCGAATAGGCCGTCACGCCTGGGCAGCCAGGCTGCGCTCGTCCTCGTCGGCGAACGTGTCCTCCAGCTGCAGCGGCGAGTAGTCGACGTCGATCTCTTCCAGTGGCCGACCGCGGGCGCTGCTGATCGTCCCGAACCGCCGCATGCCCTTGTCGCTGGAGTACTGCATGAACTCGTCGAGCTGCAGCCCGAACGGGATGTCGTCACCGTAAAGGGCAAAGCCGTCCTCGGTGAGCTGCAGGGCCAGCGGGATCAGCTCGTTCATCCGGGTTTCGAACACCTCCCAGTTTGCGTCGTCGGCCGCAACGTGGCGTCGGCACGTGAACGTGCCCCATGCCATGTGCCGCCGCTCGTCGTCGCCGATGTGGCGGACCAGCGCCTGCATGCCGGGAAGGATGCCGCGGTCCACACAGATCTTGTGCCACGCGAAGTAACCGGTCAGCGCCAACATGCCCTCGACGACGTGGTTGTACACCACCGACGCGCGCACCTGAGCTGCCGGCGACGGGTCGGCGTAGAGGGCCGCGAGCGAGTTCGGCAGCTCGTCGTAGAACATCTGCCGGTACGCCGGCAGGTCGTCGAAGTAGCCGTGCAGATCCTCGGTGACGCCGACGGCGTCGAGCCACAACCTGAACACCTGGGTGTGCTTGGCTTCCTCGAAAGCGAACTGCGTCAGATACATTTCGTCGCCCAGCCGGCCTTCGGCGCGCATCGCGCTCATGAACGGCTGGATGTCCTTGGTCACCGCTTCCTCACCCGCGATGAACTGCGCGCACAACCGGGTGGCGTAGTTGCGTTCGATGTCGGTCAGTGACTCCCAGTCCTCGCGGTCGCGGGAGAAGTCGATGTCGGCCGGATTCCAGAACTTCGCGTTGCCCCCGGCAAACAGCTTCAGCGGCAGACTGTTCCAGTTGAGCCCGCCTTGGCGCAGCGAGCCGAATTGCGTGTGTGACATGACGCCATCCTACTGTGAGTCACCTCACACGACTGAGGCCGCACTGCGTAGCATCGGCGCCATGGTTGCACCGCTCGGCGTCCAGATTTCCGAGTTCGCTCGGCGCGCTCCGGACGAGCCCGCCATCACCTGCGACGGCCGCACCCTTACCCGCCGCGAGCTGGATGCATCGACGAACCGGCTGGCGCGGGCGTATCAGGAATTAGGCGTCGGCGTCGGCGATTACGTCACGATCGTGTTGCCCAACTCCATCGAGTGGATGCAGGCCGCAGTCGCGTGCTGGAAGCTGGGCGCGGTGCCGCAACCGCTGTCACCACGACTGCCCGTCACCGAACTCGAAGGGTTGTTGGCGTTGCGTCCCCGGGCGTTGCTGGTCGGACGGGATGACCCCAGCGGTGAGATACCCGGTGTTGCCGCAGACTTCACGCCCGGCCTTGAGGTGCCCGACGCCGAGTTGCCCGAAGCGGTGTCACCGACGTGGAAGTCGATGGCATCCGGTGGCAGCACCGGCCGGCCGAAGCTGATCGAAGCCGGCGGCGACAGTCGTTACGACGCAGCCACTTTCGGCATGGCACTGGGCGTGCAACCGGGCGACACCACTTTGGTGTCGGTACCGATGTCGCACAACACCGGGATAACGTCGGCAGTCGTGGGGCTACTGATGGGCCACCTCGTGATCATGTCGCGGTTCGATCCCGCCGAGTTCCTGCGTCTGGTCACCGAGCACCGGGTCAACTTCCTGGCCACCGTGCCGACGATCATGCATCGCTTGCTGCCGGTCTACCGGGCTCACCAGGCTGCGAACCCCGACACCTACGACCTGTCGTCGATCCGGCGGTTCTGGCACGTCGGGGCGCCCTGCGCCCCCACCGTCAAAGAGGCCTGGATCGAGTTGCTCGGATCCGACGTGCTGTGGGAACTGTACGGCGGCACCGAACTTCAGGCCTTGGCCGCGCTGTCCGGCGGCGAGTGGCTGACGCATCGCGGATCGGTCGGGCGGGTTCTCGCCGGCGAGATGAAGGTACTCGACGACAACGGTGACGAGTGCGCGCCGGGCGTCGAGGGTGAGGTCTACATGCGCCCGTCGCCCGGCAGTCCGGCCACTTACCGCTACATCGGCACCGCGGCCAAGAGCCGCGACGGCTGGGACTCGCTGGGCGACTTGGGCTACTTCGACGCCGACGGCTACCTATACCTGTCCGACCGGCGTGTCGACATGTTCACAGTTGGCGGTCGCAACGTGTACCCGGCCGAGATCGAAGGCGCGCTGTGCGCTCACCCAGATGTGTTGTCATGCTTGGTGGTTGGCATACCCGACGATGACCTCGGCCAGGTTCCGCATGCGCTCGTGCAGGCAAGCGACCTCGACGAAGCGGCAGTGCGCGTCTTTCTGGGCGAGCGGATCGCCGCCTACAAGGTGCCCCGCACGGTCGAGTTCGTCGACACCCCACTGCGTGACGACGCCGGCAAGGCACGGCGCTCGGCGGTACGCGCCGAGGTCATCGCGCGATTGCAGTCGCCCGATCGGTGACCGAACTGTCCAGCGGTGGAACCGGGGCTTCCTCGCGGAACTCCCAGCGCCGCAATGCAACTCGGCACGGTGACTCGACGAGCGCGTAGCTCACGGCCGCGATCGCGAACCCGAAGACCACGGTCACCACCAACACCACCGGCATGTGGCCGTTGAACGCGAACTCCCCGATGACCGGGAACACCATCGTCAAGGCCGCCAGATGCCAGATGAACAACCCATAGGACCAGCGGCCCAGCATGACCATGGGCCGGCTGCCGAGGATCCGGTGCGGCGTGTCCGGAGCGTCGAGCACCAGCGGTGCGATCAGCGCTGCGGCCACCACCGCACCCATCACCGTCTTGACCACGAACTGGCCGACCGTGCCCGGCGTCAGCCCCTCCGGCCCCGCGACCGGCGACGCGGCCACTGCGAACGCGACGACCGCGACGACGGCCATCAGCAACCGCCGTTGCGCCAGCCGGTGGACGGCGCCGAACGGGCTGACCGTCCACTCCGCGAGCAGCATTCCGGCGGCGAACCAGGAGAAGAACGCGGGCGGCCAGTTCAACATGTTGACGCCCGCGGGTGTGTGCAGCGGGATCAGGCCCCACGCCCAGCTGGCCGCGCCGACCGCGGCGATCATCGGCACCCGCGCCCGCACCGGGAGCCGCCGTGCCAACAGCGCCAGCAGCGGCAGCGCCACGTAAAAGCTGACCTCCACCGACAGGCTCCACATCTGCGTGAGACCCGCGGTGAGCGTCAGCGGCACGTAGATCTGGGTCAGCGTCAGGTTCGCCAGCCACACCGTCGCCCCCGCCGATTCGGCGTCGGGCAACAACATCAGAATCACCACCACGGCGACCAGGTATGCGGGCATGATCCGGACGAACCGGGACCGGAAATAGTGCCCGGTCGGCGGCGTATGCCGTAGACCGCGTGCCGCCGCCGCGTGGCCGCGCCACAACAGAAATCCCGACAGCGCGAAGAACACCGCGACCGCCAGGTCGAAGCGACAGAACACCCGGCCCATCACCCCGGTGGAGTGGCCGGTCTGAAATGCCACGTGGGTGATCACGACCCCGACCGCCGCGCATGCCCGCATGCCTTCGACGGCGGGCAGGAAGTTGCGGGTTCCGCCGACGCTTGCGGTCACGACGATCAGTGTCCACGGCTGAGCGATGTTGCGGGAAATCGGGTAGTCACCGCGCGCGCCGCCGTGCCTGACGTGACTGCGCCAGCAAGCACGGCGGCTTTAGATTCTGCTGTTAGGGTCGAACGGGTTTGCCTCCGCTGGTCAGTCGGCTCAGGTGGCGGACGCGAGGAGCAAGCGACTTCTCAGTGGCGGACGACTGGAAGGGAGGCGGGGTTGAACCGGATACAGGCGCTTCGGATGACGGCGTGCGCCATCGTGGGTCTGGGTGCGGCCCTGATCATGGCGGCGATCGTGCTGTCCACCTACACCGCCGGCCGGATCACCAAGATTCCGCTCGACATCGACACGACACTGGTCAGCGACGGTACCGCGACAGCGCTGGACCCCGCATCCCTGTCGACGGACCACTTCGTCGCCAACAACAAGGTCCCGGTCGTTTCCCAACAGCAGTACAGCACCGAGTCAGGCTCCGAGACCCCGTCCAACGCCGATGTCGTCACCCTGCAGGTCGGTACGACCACGCGGCGAACGGACAAGCAGCAGGACAAAGGCCTGCTGCTTGCGATCGTCGACACCGTCACACTGGACCGCTCGACCGCGATGGCGGTGTCCACCGACAGCAACCCCGCAGGCTGGGTGCAGAAGCCACGCACGATGGACGACACCAAGGGGCCGACGAACATCCCGCTGCGCCACGAAGGCCTCGACTACCGCTTCCCGTTCGACGTCGAGAAAAAGACCTATCCCTACTTCGACCCTGTCGCGCAGAAGGCGTTCGACGCAAACTACGACAGCGAAGAGGATGTCAACGGGCTGACGACATATCACTTCGTCCAGAACGTCGGTCTGGACAACAGCGGCAAGCTGGTGGAGCCCGTCGAGTATCCGTCACTGTACGACCGCGACGAGGACGCCAAGGTGACCGCGCGCGCCGCACTGTGGGGCCTGCCCGGTCCTCCTGACGACGAAGTCACGATGAAGCGCTATTACGCCGCTCAGCGCGACATGTGGGTGGACCCGACCACCGGTGTCATCGTGAAGGCCAAGGAACGCGCGATGCACTACTACGTGCGTTGCGGCGACCCCGACTGCAAGGAAAAGAACCCGCTCAAGCCCGACGTAACGTTGGTCGACTACACGGTGACGTCCAACGAGGCCACGGTCGAGCAGCAGGTCAACGCCGCGCGCAACGAGGGCGACCGAATTGCTCTGTGGACCCGCATCCTGCCGATCACGTTCGGCGCGTTGGGCATCGTCGCGGTCGTCGGCGGAGCGGTGCTGGCCTGGTTCACTCAGCGCACCGAGACCGCGCTGATCGACCCGGGTCTCGACACAGCCGGCCATGAGATTTCCCCGCAACCGGTGCCGGGCGCCGAAGCCGAAACCGAGAAGCTGCCGACCCAGCGACGACCTCCGCCCGAGCCGCCGAGCCCGGGGCCGCCGCCTCCATAGCAGCGGCCGTGTCACTGGCGCGGCGCGCATGTGCGCCGGTGTACGCGCTCGCACTGGCGCTCGTGATCACCGCGCCGTTGCTGGCGCCGGGCTACTTGCTGCTGCGCGACGCGGTATCGACGCCACGGTCGTATCTATCCGACGACGCACTGGGGTTGTCGGAGTCGGCGCCCCGCGCGCTGCCGCAGGACTTTGCGGTTGCGCTGGCGACTCGGCTCGTCGACGGCGGCGTGGTGGTCAAGGTTCTGCTGATCCTCGGGCTGTGGCTCGCCGGCTGGGGTGCGGCGCGGTTGGCCGCCTTGGTCGTGCCCGACGCTGCGCTGGGCGGCCAGATCGTCGCGGTGACCGTCGCGATCTGGAATCCCTTTGTGGCAGAACGGCTTTTGCAGGGCCACTGGAGCCTGCTAGTCGGGTACGGCTGCCTGCCGTGGGTGGCGGCGGCGGTGCTGCGGATGCGGAAAGATCGAAGTACCTCGGCCTGGCCGCTGGTGTTCTGGATCGCGGCGGCGGGGCTGACGCCAACGGGGGCGATGCTTTCGGCGACCGTCGCGCTGGTGTGCGCGGCGGTGCCCGGCGGCGGATGGTCACGGCGGGTCTGCGCTGCCGTCAGCCTCGGTACTGCCGTGCTGGTGGCGTTGCCGTGGCTGTCTGCGTCGGTTGTCGCGGGCACGGTGACGTCGGGACCGGCCGGCATTGCCGCGTTTTCGGCGCGCGCCGAACCCGGCTTGGGCACGCTGGGCAGCCTGGCGGCGCTGGGCGGAATCTGGAACGCGCAATCCGCGCCGCCCTTGCGCGGGGCGGTGCTCACAGTCGTCGGTGCGGTGGTGCTGCTCGGGATAGTCATCGTGGGACTGCCCTCTGTGCGACGGCGGCCCGCTGCGGTGGCGCTGTTGGTCCTGGCGGCGGTGGCGGTGTTGGTGCCGACGGCGATGGCGACCGGGCCGGGTATTTCGGCGGTCGAGGCGGTAGTGCGCGAATTTCCGGGGCTCGGAGTGGTTCGGGACGGGCAGAAGTGGGTTGCGCTGGCCATGCCCGGCTACGCGGTGGCGGCGGCGGGGGCGGTGCTGACCCTGCGGCGCTTCCATCCGGGCGCGATGGCGGCGGTGTGCTGCGTGGCGCTGGTCGCGGTGCTCCCGGGACTGGCCTGGGGGGTCGGCGGTGCGATGAAGGCCGTGCACTACCCGCCCGGATGGACGTCCGTGTCGGCGCGGATCAACGCCGACCCGCGGCCGGTCGCGGTGTTGCCCGCCGACGCGATGCGCCGCTTCTCGTGGTCCGGCGACGCGCCGGTGCTCGACCCGCTGCCCAGATGGCTGCGTGCCCACGTGTGGGCGACCGGCGACTTGACGATCTCCGGTCACACCGTGGCTGGCGAGGGCGACCGCGCGCGCGGCATCCAGCAGCTGCTGCTCGACGGTGTCGAGCCAAAGGTGCTGGCTCGGGCCGGTGTCGGCTGGGTGGTGGTGGAATCCGGCACCGCGGGCGAAATGGGTTTGGCGGCAAGAACTTTGGGTGCGCTACCCGTCGACTATCAAGACGGCGACATCACGTTGTATCGAGTCGGTGGCACCGCGGCGGGCGCGTCGTCGGGGCACCGCGCACTGCTGGTGTGCATGCATCTGGTGTGGCTGACGGTGCTGGCCGCCGGCGCCGTCGGCACGCTCGTCACGCGATTTCGGCGAAATGTCTTCAGACGACGCCGCTGACGAGCCGGCCCGCCATCACCGACTCGAGCACCACCCGCATGCTGTCGGCGCTCTGCCGCCACGAGAACTCGGTGCTACGCGCCTGAGCCTTGCGGCCCAGCTCGTCGCGCAACAGTGGATCGGTGAGCAGTTGCTCGAGCCGGTCCACCAGCTCGTCGCGATCGTCCACGAGTACACCGGTGACTCCGTCGATGATCGAGTCGGTGAGCCCGCCCGAGGCGCGATACCCGATCGTGGGGACACCGTGCTGGGCGGCCTCGGTGACCGCGAGGCCCCACCCCTCTTTGCACGACGGCAGGACATGCACCCAAGACGTCTGCAGCACAAGGTTTTTCGTGGCGTCGGCGACGTGGCCGTGAAACGTCACCGAATCGGTGATGCCGAGGCTGCCCGCATGCGCAACCAGCCTTTCCCGCCACCAGCCGTCACCGACGATGTCCAGGTGCAGCTCGGGCACCCTGTCGCGCAGCACGGCGACCGCGTCCAGGGCGTCCTCGATGTGCTTGTGCGGGACCAACCGGGAAAGCACCGCCACCCGGGGAGTGTCCGAGCGCGGCGCGGTTTCCCGCGGCATTTGGTCAAGCCCGTTGCGTACCACCGCAATTCGATCAGTCGCGACGCCGAGGGCAGTCAGGTCACGCGCCGACGGCAGCGACACCGTCACGTACTGATTGCGCCGGTGCACCCGCGGCGAGACCCTCGACTCGCAGAACCAGCCGAACCGGGCGAACAGCGGCCCAGCCAACGGCCATTGCTCGCGATGACAATGGTGCACCAGCACCACCGCCCGCCTGCCGAACACCAGCCGGGCGAAGAACGGCCAGCCGTTCTGGGTGTCGACGACCACGTCGGGCCGCCCGCCACGCAGCGGGCCGACGCCCAGCCGGGCACCGATCATCGCCAGCAGCGCCCACAGGTACACCGAATAGCGGCCGCCGGCACGGCTGATCCGGACACCGTCGATTACCTCGTCACGGACGGAACCGTCGTAGCGGGCGGTCCGCAACGTCACCGCGACCCCGTCGGTGGCCAGCTGCGCGCCGATCCGCTGCAGGTATGTCTCGCTGCCGCCGCCCTGCGGGTGCCCGACGTCGCGCCAGCACAGCATCAGCACCGAGCTGACCGGACCGCATGACATCGCAGTCAGCGTAACCTGACGCCTTCGACTGCTCATCGCCCGAGAGGCTCATCGCCGCATGCAGGCCACCGACGTCTTCGCCGAGCGTGCGACGCTGCGGAGGTCGGTGCGGCTCCTCTCGGAGTTCCGCTACGAGCAACGCCAACCGCACCGCTTCTACGGCGCGTTGGCGGCCGACACCGCGGTCCTCGTCGACGACCTGTGGCGCGGCACCCGCGGCGGCGGTCTCGCCGGTCGGCTGCTCGTCGACGTCGGCGGCGGCCCCGGCTATTTCGCGTCCGCATTCGCCGATCTGGGTGTCGACTATCTCGGCGTCGAGCCGGACCCGGCCGAAATGCACGCCGCACCCGACGCCCTCGCCACGACCGGCACCGTCGTCCGCGCATCCGGGATGGCACTGCCGTTCGCCGACGCCAGCATCGACATCTGCGTGTCCTCCAACGTCGCCGAGCACGTGCCCGCACCGTGGCGGTTCGGCGACGAGATGCTGCGGGTGACCAAGCCCGGCGGGCTGGTGGTGCTGTCGTACACCGTGTGGCTCGGCCCGTTCGGCGGCCACGAGACCGGCCTGGCGCACTACCTGGGTGGCGCCCGCGCCGCGCGTTGGTACACCCGCAGGCACGGGCATGCGCCGAAGAACAACTACGGGTCGTCGCTGTTCGCGGTTTCGGTGGCCGACGGGCTGCGGTGGGCCCGGGCGACCGGCGCCCTCGTCGCCGCTTTTCCCCGCTACCACCCGCGATGGGCTTGGTGGATGACGTCAGTGCCCGGATTGCGGGAGTTCGCGGTGAGCAACCTGGTGCTGGTTCTCGCCCCCTGACGATCCGCAGACTGAAACAGGTTCTCGTTTTGTCCGCGGCTGGGTAATGTGGGCCCCACGATGTCGATACCGGGCACACTCAGCGCAGGTCTGCAGCTGCGCGAGGTCTTCGAGCGGTGGCTGGAAGTTCACGAGCAGGGCGCAGCGGTGGCCGCGGCCGCGCAGTCGGCCGAGCACACGCTGCTGGTCGACGCCGGCTGGGGCGGCCAACCGCACCGGCTCGTCGTGCGGCTGGCATCCGGCGGCCCGACCGAGACGCGGTGCCAATACCTGACGCTGCGGCGGCTGGGTGCCCAGCTCATGCGGCCGGCGGTGCCGGCCGTGCTGTGGTGCGAAGACGACCCCGCGCCGCTCGGCACGCCGTTTTTCGTGATGACGCACCTCGACGGCCTGACCACGTCGAAGTACCAAACCCCCTACACGTTCGGCTCGTGGATCACCGACGCCACGGCAGACGAACGTGAACGCATGCAGCGCGCGACGCTCGAACAGCTGGCCCGGGTGCACGCCGCGACGCCGGCCGACTTCGCTTTTCTCGACCGTCGCCGTCCCGGCGAGTCGGCCCTTGCCGCGCATCTGCGGCAGATCGCCGAGCACTACGAAACCCAAAGCTCGCGCGGGCTGCGGGCGCCGGTGATCGAACGGGCCTTCGGCTGGGTGCGCGAGCATTGGCCGTCGGAGTCCGCACCAGTGTTGTGTTGGGGCGACGCGCGCATCGACAACGGGATCTACCGCGACTTCGGCACCGTGTCCCTGGTGCGATGGCAACGCGCCACGCTCGGGCCGCGCGAAATGGACCTCGGCGCGCTGGTGTTTCACCACCGCGTCGCCGACGACCTCGCACGCGCCGCCGGACGACCCGGTCTGCCCGATTTCCTGCAGTCGGCCGACGTCGCCGCCGCATACGCCGACATCACCGGTTACCACCCGGGGAACCTCGACTTCTTTATCGCGTACGCGGCGCTCTCGCACGCCGTCGACACGATGCGAACACCGTTGCGCGCCAGAGCTTTTGAAGTGCTTAGTGAAATTCTGACAGGAGAGACATGACCGAGCACAAGACCGAATGGGACAAGTTGTTCATCGGCGGACGCTGGGCCGACCCGTCAACGGACCAGCTCATCGAGGTGCACTCCCCGGCCACCGGTGAGTACGTCGGCCGGGTGCCGGTGGCGGCGGCCGCCGACGTGGACGCGGCAGTGGCCGCGGCCCGCAAGGCCTTCGACGACGGTCCGTGGCCGTCCACCCCGCCGGCGCAGCGCGCCGCGGTGATCGAGGCCGCGGTCAAGTTGCTCGAGGACCGCAAGGACTACTTCACCTACCTGTTGGCCGCCGAGACCGGCCAGCCGCCGACGATCATCGAAACCATGCACTGGGCAGGGTCGATGGGCGCGCTGAGTTTCTTCGCCGGTGCGGCGGACAAGGTGGCGTGGAAGGAAATTCGTAACGGGTCCTACGGCCAGTCGATCGTGTCGCGCGAGCCGGTGGGCGTGGTGGGCGCGATCATCGCGTGGAACGTGCCGCTGTTCTTGGCCGTCAACAAGCTCGGTCCCGCGCTGCTGGCGGGCTGCACGGTGGTGCTCAAACCCGCTGCCGAGACACCGCTTTCCGCCAACGCGCTCGCCGAGGTGTTCGCCGAGGCCGGACTTCCCGAAGGCGTGCTGTCCGTGGTGCCCGGCGACGTCGAGACAGGGCGGGCGCTGACCGCGAACCCGGACCTGGACATGCTGACGTTCACCGGCAGCTCGGCCGTCGGCAAAGAGGTCGGCGAACGGGCCGCCGACATGCTCAAGCCCTGCACGCTGGAACTGGGCGGTAAGTCTGCGGCGATCGTCCTCGAAGACGTCGACTTGGCCGCGGCGGTGCCGATGATGGTGTTCTCCGGCGTGATGAACTCGGGGCAGGGCTGCGTCAACCAAACCCGCATACTTGCGCCACGGTCCCGCTACGACGAAATCGTCGACGCGGTAAGCACTTTCGTGCAGGCTCTGCCGGTGGGACTGCCCTCGGACGCGGCCACCCAGATCGGCCCGTTGATCTCGGAGAAGCAGCGCGAGCGCGTCGAGGGGTACATCGCCAAAGGCAAGGAAGAGGGCGCCCGGCTGGTCTGCGGCGGCGGACGGCCCGACGGTTTCGAGAGCGGGTACTTCGTGCAACCGACGGTGTTCGCC
The DNA here is from genome assembly GCA_036558625.1 of Mycobacterium sp. Classification (GTDB taxonomy): domain Bacteria; phylum Actinomycetota; class Actinomycetes; order Mycobacteriales; family Mycobacteriaceae; genus Mycobacterium. The sequence goes on from DATBFF010000161.1 coordinate 28,289, forward strand.
GACGTCGACAACAAGATGACGATCGCGCAGGAGGAGATCTTCGGCCCGGTGCTGTCGATCATCCCCTACGACACCGAAGACGACGCGATCCGCATTGCCAACGACTCCGTGTACGGCCTGGCCGGCAGTGTCTGGACCAGCGACGTGCCGAAAGGCATCGAGATCTCGCAGAAGATCCGTACCGGCACGTACGGAATCAACTGGTACGCCTTCGATCCCGGTTCACCGTTCGGTGGGTACAAGAACTCCGGCATCGGTCGAGAAAACGGGCCAGAAGGCGTCGAACACTTCTGCCAGCTCAAAAGTGTGCTGCTACCGATGGGCTACACCCTCGAGTAGCTACGACGCTCCATAGCCACCCGCGAAACGAAGTGTCGCGCACGCGTGCGCGGTATGGCGCGGCCGTCTGCTGGGTAACCGGGTATCAACACCGCAAGGAGGCACCCGGATGCCCGAGGAAGTGCATGTGAGTCCGCCGACGGACCGCTCCACGTCCGAGCTTCTCGGCGACGCGACCGAACAAATCACCCGCCTCGTCAAAGACGAGGTGCAGCTGGCGTTGGCCGAGATGCGGGTAAAGGCCAAGCGGACCGGGTTGGCGGCCGGCCTCGGTGGCATCGCGGCCGTCAGCCTCCTGCTCGGCGCGATGGTTCTTGTCGCGACGGTCGTGATCGCGCTCAACCTTGTCCTCGCGGCGTGGCTCTCCACTCTGATCGTCGGCGCGGCACTCGTGTTGGCCGCCCTGATGGCCGCCCTGGCTCTCAAGGTCGAAGTCGACCGAGCCCGACCGGTGCTCCCGGAGAACACCGTGCGCAGCATCCGCGACGACATCGGCGCGGTAAAAGGGCATCTCACCTCACGAGACTCCTAGCGTGCGCCGGCTGCGGAGCGCGATCGTCGTCGGCGCGGTGCTGGCGCTCTCGGCATGTTCAGCGCCCGGAGCGAAGCTCGAAGCAGACGATCCGGTCGCTGTCCTCAACATCGCTGCAGCCATTCACGAGCCGGTGTACTCCTTCGACACGGACACGTTGCTGGGTCTCACCGACGACAACCGGGTCGCCAGCATCGACGTCGACGGGCCCTCGGGCGCCAACGCACACATGTCGTTCTCGCAGCCACTGGCCGGGGTCGGCCGCAATATCCAGGTCAGCCCAGGCGACAGCGGCGTCGCGCTCGTTCCGCAGCCCGCGCTCGGGCGCGTAGCGGCACTGCGGATCGACGGGCTGGCGCAGATCGGGGATTTTCCGGCCGGCGATCACCCGTCGTACCTGTCGCAAGACACCGGGGGCGAGTATCTGCTCGCGTTGTCTGCGGACCGGTCGACCGTGACGGCCGTGGATTTGCACCGCAACGACGTCGTCGGCTCCCAGCCCGTCGTCGCCACCGTGGAGTCCACGATCGAAGGCTCTCGACGGGGACGCGCCATCGAGTTTCACGTCGTGGGACCCAACGGCGTTGCGTACTACAAAGGCCACGGAATGCCCGCAGAAAAACGCGGCGAGATCAATATCGCGGTGGCGGACGCGGTCAGCGACCCGACGAAGGTCACCCGCGCGTACCTGGCCGAGAAAGGCACCGACCGCCTCGTCGCGGTCGACACCAAGCGCGGCAGTAGCGAGGGGCTGGAGGTGGTCGGCGAGGCGTCGGTGGGCGGACCGATCCGCCGGATCGCCGTTGACGACACACGCATCTACGCGGCGACGGACACGAAACTGGTGGTGTTGAAGACGAACGCGTTCGGAGGGTATCCGCACCAGCAGATCCCGATCATCGCGACGTTCGACTATCGGGGTGAATTGCGTTCTAGCCCTGCGGGTTCCGCGCCGCTGTCTGGGATCGCCGCGGGACGTCACCATGTGTTTCTGACCCCCGACGGCGCCCCGTACGTCATCCGGGTGGCGAAGCCGCATGTCTGACGGCGCGACACCGCCGCGGATAGTCGGCGCGGACGCGGATATCGCCATGGTGCTCGCAGAAGTCGACGCGTTGCGCGAACTCGCGCAGGACCCGCAGAAGGCGCATGATGCCGACCGAGTGTATTCATTCAGTATCCGTTGGGGGGCACTGCTTTTCGGCCGCCTCGAGCGGTTGGCAAATTACAGCGGTGAAGGTGCGCTTTCCGTGCAGGAGCAACAACGGTACGACGCGTTGCGTGCCGGCCTCCGCGAGCTGCTGCCGGTGATGGACCGCCTCGGGCTGGCCCGCCCGGGGGTACCGCTGAGCGGATGAGGCTTTACTCGTCGAAGAACTCGGAGCGTTGCAGTCTGATCCCGGTGCGCGGGTCACGGCAGTCGTCGTTGGTGCACGTCAGGGCCACCATGTAGGTTCCCGGCTCCTCGTTGACGAAAAGGAATCCCAGGTAGAGGGCATCGCCAACGCTGAAGTCGCGGTGTCCACAGCACGCACACGTCGCGTGACGCCGGTCGAGCTGCGCGTACACCCGAGCGCGCTGCTCTGCGGAAAGAGCGGTGATCTCCGGCCGGACCTCGATCTCGCTTGCGGTCATCAGATCTCGACGTCTTTGTCGTAGAAGATGTTGTCCTCACGCCAGCCGCCCATTCCTTCACCGATGCGCGAGTAGTCGGAGATGAATTCGATGTGGTTTATCCACTTGGCCATCTTGAAGCCGACTTGGTTTTCCACCCGTAACCGCAGCGGAGCGCCGTGCTTGATGGGCAGCGGGACGCCGTTCATCTCGTAAGCCAGCAGGGTCTGCGGGTGGTCGGCCAAGCTGAGATCGATGACTTCGTAGAACTGTCCCTTGCCCTGCGCACTCGGATCGTCGCGTCCGGTGTCCTGCATGGTCAAAAAGCAAATGAACTTCGCCTGCGGAAGCGGCTTGACCGCGGCAACCAGGTCACGCAGGGGCAGACCCGTCCACTGCCCGATGCTGGTCCATCCTTGGATACAATTGTGCAGGGTGCGCTGAGTTTGCTTGTCACCCAACGCCTTCAGCGCTGAGAGATCGAGAGTCATCGGGTTTTCGACCAGGCCACCAACAGGCAGCTTCCAGTCGACGAAGTTGTGCACCGCCATCGTGATGTACTCCGGCGAGTCGGGTGGCTTTCCGTTGACCCGGTGTTCGGTCGAGAGCATGTGTGGTGGGTAGTCCTGCTTGGATCGCAGCGGTCGCAGCAGTCCGAGGCGCGCCCGCCGCACGACTGCGCCCAGCACCTTCTGTACCGAACGCGGGCTCTTCAGGCTCCATGTGGTGGCGGCGACGTGGATAGCCACGATGGCCGCGACGATGCCCAGCGACGCGGCCGTGGCCCAGTAGATGTTGCGGACTTCGCCGAAGATCATCAGCGCGGTGAGCTGACCCCAGCTCCACAGGCCCACCATCATCAGGTGAATCGCGATGAACACGATGAACGCCAGCAGCCCGATGAAATGCAGGCTGCGCGCCGCCTGCCGTCCGCCCCACATCCGGACATACCAGGGGAACCGAGCCTCGACCGCCGGTGATTGAGCTGCGCCCGTAAGGATCATGAACGGTGCGAGCAGAAAGACCACAGCGAAATACGTCAGCTTCTGGATCGCGTCGAGCGGCTCGCCCGGCATCAGTGGCGGCAAATTGAAGCTCATGTAGGTGACGATGTCGTCCCAGGCGTCCACGAATATCGACCACGATGTCGGCACGTAGCGTTGCCATTGGCCAGTGGCGAACAGTAGTGCCCAGTAGGCCGCCCCGGTGAGGATCCAGCCGATCACGCTGATGAAATGCCAATGTCGGCCCATGCCGAGCTTCTTGTGGCCGGGCAGCGCGATCAGCGACGAGTAGCTTTCTTCTTCGTCGAGGGTGTCGTAGAGCTTGTCGGTGGGCATCTTCTTCCGGGTGAACCTCGCCCACTCGGTGCCGGGCTTGCTGTCGTCGCGCCAGAACAGCTTGGGATAGCTGGCAAGAATCTCAATTCCGCTGCGAAGCAACAGAGTCAAGAACAGCACGTTGATCCAGTGCTCGATACGCAGCCACGCCGGGTAGTCCAACGTCGTCATGTCAGTCTCGCCATCCTCGGCGCTGCGGACGCGCAATCATCACGCCCGCCAGGATCGAGGCGTGCCCGCCGAGGAATCCCAACGCGAATAGCATCCCGAGCGTGCCGGCGGCAAAGTCCCACCAGCCACGCAGATATGGAGCGCCTGGAAGGCCGACGATGCGGCTGATCAAATAGATGACGAGGTACACGGCTGCGACGACGTCGCCGACGAACCAACCCAGCTGCGCGGCAGTGACACTGCGACCGGTCATCATCAGGATCGCCGCGGCGGCCCACCCGGCGATCAGCACACAGTGGTAGACGGTCAGCCACAGCGGATAGCCGAGATCGCCGAGCACCAAATAGAACTGGACGCCAGCCAAGCCGGCGAGCAGCACCACGCCGAGGGCGGTGGTGGCGCGCGGGATGTTGAACTGCACCCACTCGAGAGCCCGCAGCGCCTTGCGAATGCCGGTGTCCTCGAGAACTATTTCGACCGTTTCGCCGCGGCTGCCCACGGACGCTTACATCCGTTCGATTTTGATGTAGCGCTTGAGGTCCGGATATCCCTGATAAGCAATCGCGACCGCGGCAACGCCCACTGCTGCCCACACGAGGTATCGCATCTTCATAGGGCTCCTTCCGAGGACGAAGTACCCAGCCCGCAGGGGGCTAAACGAAAAATCCGGTGCGAGCCACCAAGCGGTTAGAACAGCACCCGCACGATCGTCTCGGCGACCGCGGCCGGCTTCTCGGAGCCGTCGAGTTCGATCGTGTGCTTGACCGTGAGGTTGACCGTGTCGTCGCCGACCTTGGTGGCGTCGGCCAACTCGGAGCGGGCCCGGATTCGCCCGCCGGACGGGACGGCCGCCAGGAAACGGACCTTGTTCAACCCGTAGTTGATCGCCATCTTCGCGTTCTCGACGCGCATGTTGTCCTTGGACAGCTTCGGGATCATCGACAGCGTCAGGAATCCATGTGCAATCGTTGTGCCGTAGGGGCTTTCGCTGCGGGCGCGCTCGACGTCGATGTGGATCCACTGATGATCCTCGGTGGCGTCGGCGAACTCGTTGATGCGCTTCTGGTCGATCTCCTGCCACTCACCGACACCGAGCTCCTGGCCGACCAGGCCTTCGGCCTCGTCGATGGACGAAATCACCTTCATTGGCGTGCTCCCTTAGCGATCACGGTTCTGACGTGCGCCACCATATCTCTGCGGGCCGCGCGGCCCTCGGGCAACGGCAGCAGCGGATACACGTGTACCGCGCCAGGCTGTTCGTGATAGGTGATTTTCTCGGGCGGCATCTTGTCGCGCAACAGGCGGCAGTCGGCAACGGTGATGTCGCGATCGCCGACGTACAGGTCGACCGGCGGAAGCTGCGACACGTCGCCGAACAGCGGACTGACCCGTGGGTCGTCCATCGAGAGACCGCCCGCCCAGGCGCGGGTGCAGATGAGAATCCCGGTTCGAGTCAGCCACGGGTCACGAACCTCGATCGCCGGGATCGCCGGGTTCCGCAACGCAAGGTCGATACACGGTGCGATCAGTGTGAGGCCGAGCGGAGGTTGCCCCCCGGCTTCCTGCCACGACATCGTCGCGGACAACGCCACGGCCCCACCTGCTGAATCCCCCATCAGATATGTTTGGCCGGAAGCAGAGCACTCACCGAACACCTTGTGCATCAACCGAATCGCATCGTCGGCGTGGTACTGCGGCGCGAGCCCGTAGATCGGCACGCACACCTCGACGCCGACGGTTGTTGCGACATCGGCGATCAGCGTCCAGTGCTGCTTTTGGATTTCGCCGACGAACGCACCACCGTGAAGGTAGATGACCGTTGCCGTGGACAGGACGGTGGCGCCGCGGGGCCGCACAGCGTAGACACCGAACCCTTCCACGACGCGGCGCGTCGCGTGACACCGCCGCGTCAGCGCCTTCGGCGGATCCGACGCGCTCTTCGGTGCGGCGAGAACCCGCGCGGCACGCGCCGGGGTGGCGTAGCGGCGCTTTCGGGTGGTCCTCAGGTACGGCGCGGCCGCACGCATCTGCCAGGACATCGTCAGAACGACTCTTCGCGCACTTCCATGACGGACAGGTCGACCGCCTCGACGATCCTGCGTTCGGCCGAGAGCCGCGGGAGAATGTTGCGCGCGAAGAACTTGGCCGCCGCCACCTTGCCGGCATAGAACTCGCGATCGGCCTCGCCCGGGTCGCCGTCGAGGGCCTCCAGGGCGATCTCCGCCTGGTGCAGCAGCATCCAGCCGATCAACAGATCCCCGACGGACAGCAAGAACGCCACCGACTCCAAGCCGACGCGATAGAGCTCTTTGGCGTCGTTCTGCGATTCGATCAGATAGCCGGTCATCGCGGCGACCATGGCCTGAAGGTCGCTCACCGCGGTGGAAAGCGCCGCGCGGCTTTCGGCGAGTTCGGCGCGCGCCCCGTCGGCGTTGATGAACTTCTCGACCTGGCCGACCACGTGCGACAGTGCGACGCCCTGGTCCCGGGCGATCTTGCGAAAGAAGAAATCCTGCGCCTGGATAGCGGTGGTGCCCTCATAGAGGCTGTCGATCTTGGCATCCCGGATGTACTGCTCGATCGGATAGTCCTGCAGATATCCTGAACCGCCGAATGTCTGCAACGACTCGGTCAGGCACTGGTACGCGCGCTCCGAACCGACGCCCTTGACGATGGGCAGTAAGAGGTCGTTGACGCGGACCGCAAGCCCGGCGTCGGCCCCCGAAACGATCTGCGCTACAGCCGGATCGTGGTGCGCTGCCGTGTAGAGGTACAGCGCCCGCATCCCTTCGGCATAGGCCTTCTGTGTCATCAGCGAACGGCGCACGTCGGGATGATGGATGATGGTCACGCGCGGCGCGGTCTTGTCGGTCATCTGCGTCAGATCGGCGCCTTGGACGCGAGTCTTGGCATAGTCGAGTGCGTTGAGGTATCCCGTGGACAACGTGGAAATCGCCTTGGTGCCCACCATCATTCGCGCGTACTCAATGAGCTCAAACATCTGCGCGATTCCTCGGTGGACGTCCCCCACCAGCCAGCCCGTCGCGGGCACGCCGTGCCCGCCGAACGTCAATTCCGTTGTGGCCGAGGCTTTCAAACCCATCTTGTGCTCGAGTCCGGTGACGAACACACCGTTGCGCTCGCCCGGCTCCCCGGTGTCGGGGTCGGGCAGATACTTCGGCACCAGAAACAGGCTGAGACCTTTGGTGCCGGGGCCCGCTCCCTCGGGCCGGGCGAGTACGACGTGAAGGATGTTCTCGAACAGGTCGTCGGTGTCGCCGTTGGTGATGAATCGCTTGACGCCTTCGATGTGCCAGGTGCCGTCGGGCTGCTCGACCGCCTTGGTGCGCCCGGCGCCGACGTCGGAGCCGGCGTCGGGCTCGGTGAGCACCATCGTCGCCCCCCAGTTGCGTTCGACCGCAAGCTGCGCCCAGTGCCGCTGCTGCTCGTTGCCGATGTGGTACAGGATGTTGGCGAACACCGGGCCGGCCAGGTACAAGAACACGGCGGGGTTGGCGCCCAGCACCAACTCGTTGATCGCCCACGCGACCGCGGCGGGCGCGGGCACTCCGCCGACGGCCTCGTCGAGCCCCACGCGAAACCATTCACCCTGCTGCCACGCCCGCAGTGACTCCTTGAACGGCGCGGGAATCGAGACGACGTGCTCGTCGACGTCGAACGTCGGCGGGTGGCGGTCGGCCTCGGCCAACGAGGCGGCCACCGGCCCCTCCGCCAGCCGGGCCGCCTCGGCAAGCATCTGCCGCACCGACTCGCCGTCCAGGTCGCCGAACTCGCCACCGGCGAGCGCCTTCTCGATCGTGAGCACCTCGAACAGGTTGAACTCGAGATCACGCACGTTGCTCTTGTAGTGGCCCATCGCGCTGAGCGTAGTCCCGACCGACCGGTCGCTGACGGGCTTGGCGCACTTGGCGCCAAAGCAGCCACACAGTCGTGCACGTGGTGTGAGGATTCACGCATGGCCGCGACCCAACCCGGTACTTCGGTTCCGGAGAATCGCACGCTGTCGCGCGTGCTACGGGACGGCATTGCGCGCCTGGTGCAAAGCCAGCGCCAGGCGAGCCCGCTGCTTCGTCTGCAACGACTGCTCGACCTGTGTTACGTGCTGTCGATCGGTTACGTGTGTGTGCGAGCGCTTTTTCCGGGCTTCGCCACCGGCTTGCCGCCCGCCGTCGAATGGTTCGGCCGACCGGGCAACTACCTGACGATCGTCGTGGTCCTCGCCTTCCCGGCAGGCCGCCTACTGGTAGGGCGGCTGGCCGGACAGCGATTCAGCGGGGCCCCGCTGTTCTTCCTCGCGGTGATGGCCGCATCGGCCGTGGTGCTGGGAATGAGCGCATACGCACGCTGCTACGGCGTCGTGGCGGCGAACGGCTCGCAACCCGACATGGACGCCGAGACACCGTTTTTCGCGCCACTTGGCTGGACGCTGGCGTTGTTCGCCGGCAACGTGGAGGATCGCTTCGGCGCCGATAGCGCCGCGGTGTGCCAGCAGGTTCCGATCGCGCTGGAGATCGCCCGGATACTGGCGATAGCGACCACGCTGACCGCAGGGCTGGCCGCGGCCTTGACGCTGTTTCGCTCGCAGGTGGACCGGTTTGCGATCTGGCGGGCGCGGGCGCTGACGGTAGTGGTCGGCGTCGACAACGACACCGTGTCGATGATCCGCGCGATCTCGGGCACGCTCGGCGGCGGTGAAACGCTGGTTGCAATCACCAAGGACGCCAACACATCCGCTGCCGCGGCGGTCCGAGGGCTAGGTGCCAAAGTCCGCGTGGTCAATCTCGACGAACCAGAGACGATGAAGCGGATGCGCCTGTGGTCACGACTCAATCGGCTGTACCTGCTCTCCCAAGACCCCGTGCAGAACCTGCACCGCTTCAAGGTCATCGACGGTGAACTCGAGAGGCTGGGCGATGAGCGGGTCCGGCTTCCACTCATCGTGCGGATCGACGACCCATGGCAGGCCGAGGTATGGCGCCGAAGCTTTTTGGCCAACATCAACCGCCGATGGGTCGCCGACGCGGTGGGCCGCTACGAGGTCACCGCCGCCAAGCTGGTGCGGCACATGACGACGAAGCGGGCGGGCGGCGGAACGACCCTTCCGTCGACGGTCGTCCTGTGCGGCCTTTGTCCGCTGACCTACGCAATGGCCTCCGAACTCGCCCAGCTGCGGCGGGATCAATCGCTATACCAGAAGCCGAATGTCGCACCTCCGGTCAAGGTGGTCATTTTCGCCGAGGGGGCCCAGAGCTTCGTCGACGATCACCACATGAGACAGGACAGGATGGCGCCCGACGACCCCGTCGGCCTTGCGGTCGAGGCGGTGGAGCGTGAGCCCACCGTGGATGCCATTGCGGCCTATGTGCATGACGACCCGGCGAGTCATGTTGTGGTACTGGGCGATACGACGATGGAGTCGACAGCGACCCGCCTCGCGTCCCGGTTGCCCAAGCTGACTGTGTATGTCGCATCCTCGGTGTCGACGTCGCTCGTCGACTTGGCCATCGTCGGGCAGCTGTACAACTTCCCGATCAACATGGAACTCGACAAACATGCGCCGCAGGATGTTTGGGAACGCGCCGCTGAGCTGATCCACGAGAATTTCAGTGCGAAAAAGGACCGGACCAAGCGCAATGCGAAGCCGTGGGCGGAACTCGACCCCTTCTTCCGGCAATCCAACCGGCGGCAGGTACACAACACGCTGTGGATGGTCGAGACGATCGCCAATCACACCTGGAACAGCCTGGAAGCCGACTCCGCAGAGCCGCTGCCCGAGGATTTCGAGCAGATGAGCCCGCTGAAGAAGCTCGAGGTCCTGGGCTTCCACAAAGAGACCATCGACCGCATGATCCAGATCGAACACGACGACTGGTGCCGGTATTACCGCGAGGGCGGCTGGCGCTACAGCGAAGAACGCGACGACGACAGAAGTCGTCACGATTCGCTGCTGCCCTGGGATCAGCTCAAGGGCAAGCGGCCGGATTGCGTCGACAATTCGCGCGAAAGTCTGGTCAGCACCCTGATGAGCCTGCGCAGCCTCGGCTACCGATCAGTGCCGAAGGCCGCGCAACGCGAGGCCGAGGGAATTCTGCAAGATGTCGTCTGACGCCCGCTGGCAGTGTTACCGGCGCCTCGGCGAAGTGACCGCCGAGAAGCGCGAGGATGCCTGGACCTGGCGGACGAAAAGCGGAGAAGTCATGTCCGCGCAACCGGGCGACTGGGCCGTCACAGATGACGCCGGTTCCGAAAGATCAGTGGCCGCAGGTGTTTTCGAGTCAACGCACGAGAAGGTAGCCAAGGACCGGTACCGGCGGTCTGGCACGGTATGGGCGCGGCGCGCGGCGCGGCGAGAAGTGGTTGCCACCCTCGAGGGCGACGTGATCGCCAATCCCGGTGACTGGGTGGTGCGCGGTGCGCAGGGCGAACAATGGCCGGTGCCCGACGCGCAGTTTCGGGCCAGCTACGAAGCGATCTGACTCAGGTCACCAGCCGCAACGCGCCGCGCCGACGACTGGCGCGCCGGACACGATGCAACGCCTCGGTCGCCGATCTCACTGCGGGGACGAGACTTTCCCGGTCGCCGATCCTCAGCAGCCGGTGCACGGCGTGACTGCCGATCAATGCCCAGCGGGTGTCGGTCCGGACACATTCGAGGTTCAGTGCGAACAGCGTCCGCAGACCGTCCACGCCGATGAAGTCGGTTTCGACCATGTCGACGATCAGCGCTCCGCCATCAGGTACGGACGGTACGACATGGCGGGTCAACCGGGTGGCGTTGCCTGCATCGATCTCGCCACTGATGGTCATGACGGTCAGCCAGCTATAGACCTGGACCGTCAAAAGCGCGGCACCGCAATCGGTTACCGATGTCCCACGATTAAGTGGCTCGGCGGCTGTTCGGTTTCGTACGGCTGTCATTGACTTGACCCTTATTCGAGGCTGTCTTTGATCTTGTCGAAAACTCCCGGGCGCCAACGAGAAATTAATCAACTCGTCAATTTATGCGCCAGAAGCGTTTTCATACCGGCTGCCATCTCAACCTTCACGAAGCTTAACGAATATCGAGCGCGAAACGACCGAAAAAACCAAATCGGAGGAAATGGTGGCGAGTTCTAATGCTTTCTTAACACCTATATGCCACCGCCGGCCGTTGGTGTCGTCGTGGCCGGCGTCGTCGTCGTGGTCGTCGTCGTCGTCGTGGTCGTCGTGGTGGTGGTCGTGGTCGTGTCTTCGGTGGTTGCGGTCGTCGTGGTCGTCTCGGTGGTCGTCGTCTCCGAGCTCGACGGCGTCGGGCTGGTGGTGTAGCTAGACGATGAAGTTGGGGCTAACGGTTCTGTGGTGAATAAAGGTCCGGAAGGGGCAGTTGAGTCTTGAGAGGTCTGCACGACGGCGTAGATGATGATGATCACCGCCACGAAGCCGGCGATACCGGCCCAGATCGCAAAGCCGGGCTGGTTGTACCAGCGATCGAGCTCCGGCTCGCGATCGTCGCCGTTGGTCACGGGCACCGATACTAAGTCGTCCTAGTGCAAAACCCCGGCTTCGCCCGCAAAGGGCGAGAGCAAGTGCGCGAACCCGGGGTTTCGCGGGGCAGGTCAGGCCATCGCCGCGGGCTGGGTGGTCATCACCTCGGAGGCCGCGCGCTCACCCGAACGGACCGCGCCGTCCACCCAGCCACACATCACCGCAGAGCTCTCCGTGCCCGCCCAGTGGATGCGCCCGCAGGGTTCGCGCAATGCATAGCCGAACTGGGTCAGCACGCCCGTCGGCGCGTGACTGAGCATCCCGCCGCCGGAATAACGCTCGGCGCTCCAGTTCTGTTCGATGTAGTCGACCGGCGTGCCGGCCTTGTCGCCGAACCGCGCCCTCAGCTCGCCGAGAACCGCCGCCCGGCGCGCGCTGGCGTCGAGCCTGCCGATGTCGCGGGCGATCGGCCCCTCGACGATCACGCACAGCACCCCCGGCCGGTCCTTGTCGGTCGACGCGTCAATGGTCACGGTCGCCGGCGAGCCCGGTGCCGCCGACTGACCCGACAGTCCGTCAGCCCGCCAGAACGGCTCGTCGTAGACGACGTTGATCTTGAATATCGCGCCGCTGGGCATCCGCTGGTGCAAAAACGATCGGTCGGCCGGCAGCATCGGGTCGTAGACGATCTGGCCGGCGATCGCCAACGGAACCGCGACGATCGCCCGATCGGCGCGCACCGTCATGTCGTCGGCGTGCACGGTCACCCCATGCTCGTCCTGCGCGATCCGGCGCACAGGCTGATCGAGGTGCAGTCCGTCGCCGATCTCGGCGGCCATCGGCGCATAGATCGCGCCCATGCCACCGACCGGACGGGCGTCCTGAGACGCGCCCTTGATGCCGAGGACGAAGTTGGGCCCACCGCCGGATGCCATCTGATAGGCGACGAACAACATCGACACTTCCGAGGCCGCGCTCGTGTAGCACCCGGCGATCGCGGTCTCCAGCAGGTCGCGCGCCGGCCGGGATGCCGTGTTGCGGCTCAGCCACTTGGCCAGCGTGATCTGATCCCATTTTTCGGCCTTCTTCGCGCGCCACGGCGCGTCGACGGGTATCGACTTGCACATCCGGCCCAACTCGTAGAACGCCGCACCGAGGTTCGTGACGACCCACGGATTCATCGTCAGCGGAACGGTGCCCGTGTAGCGGTGCTGCTTGCCGTCGACGACCATCATCGCCTGGCCGTCGGCGTACTGCTTGTAGCTGTCCACTCCGAATTCGCTCATCAGCGCATAGATGCGGTCTTGGGTCGGGCCGATCCACGCGCCACCGCGGTCGATCCACGACCCGTCGTCGCGAAGCTCGGTGAACGTACGCCCACCGACCCTGCCGCGCGCCTCGAGCACCGCGACAGAGCGGCCGCCCTGCTTGAGCCGCAACGCCGCCGCCAGCCCCGCAAAACCCGCACCGATCACGCAACAGTCGACGTCACACATACGGCAACTATCGCCCACGTCAATAGTCAGCGGGTGATTTCCGCTGGTTTCGCTGCGGTGACGTATTGCAGAGCGCGCTGGATTTCCTGTCGGATGTCGTGCAGACCGGCAGAGGCGAACAACTCGACGAACGTGTGCCTGTCGAACATGCGCAGGCCCACCACTGCGGCGGCCGGCGCCAACGCCATCCGCACCGGCGCCACGCTGCTGGTGCAGCTGGTGAGAATCGCGACGCGCCCCGCCGGTGCCAGCACCCGCACCATCTCCGCGGCGACGCGCAACGGCTCGGGCATCAGGTAAAGCGCGCCGAAACAGCAGACGGCGTCGAAGGTTTCGTCGTCGAACGGCAGTTCGCGCGCATCGGCGCGGACATAGCAGGTGCGCGCGCCGCCGTTGTCGTGCACGGCCCGTCGCAGCATCGGCTCGGAGATATCAAGCCCCACGGCAATACCATCCGAGATAGGCCGCGCCAGGCGTTGGGTGAAATTCCCTGGGCCACAGGCGATGTCGAGCAACTTCGTGGTTGCGCTCAGCTTGAGGTCGCGGATTGCCCGCTGCTGTTCGGCGCGTGTGGTCACGCCGCTGGCGACGTAGAACGATGTGGGCCGCCATGCGCGCTCGTAGACGGTCGCGACAAAGCGGCTGTTCATCGCGCGCTGGGCGAACGTGGGTACCGGCGAACTCACCGATTCACCCAGCACGTCCAGATATCCGTGACGCAGCGTGGCGCCGGTGTTCAACAGGGCGCGCGTCGCCGCGATCGGGTCGTCGGAAACGTCCACGCGCAGAATTATGAATAATGTCGGGCGATGAGACCATCACGAATCGTGCCGACCGCGGCCGTGCTCATCGCGGTGGCGCTGGGCGGCGGGGTGGCCGCGGCAGCCCCCAACGACAAGGCCACCGTGGAGCCGCCGGGCGTCCAGACATTCCCCATTCCCGACCGCCACCACGTCCAGGGCACGGTGGACTACCCGCAGAACCCGCCCGTCGGCGGCCCGCACAACCCGGTATGGCAGAACTGTGGCTTCTACAGCCACCCGGTGACCAATGAGAACGCCGTCCATTCGCTGGAGCACGGCGTCGTCTGGATCACGTACGCCCCCGACCTGCCGGCCGCTGCGGTGACGACGTTGCGGTCGCTCGCCACGCAGCCGCACCTGTTGATCAGCGCCTACGTCGGCCTACCGTCCCCGGTCGTCGCGTCCGCGTGGGGCAAGCAGCTGCAGCTCGACGACGCCACCGACCCGCGCCTGCAAGCGTTCGTCGACGCGTTCAGCTTCGGCCAGCAGGCGCCCGAGCCGCACGGGCCGTGCGAACGCGGTGTGGGCGACCCCGACTAGCTCAGCTCCCCGTCCAGCGGGGAGCGCGCTTCTCGGCGAACGCGATCGCGCCCTCCTTGGCGTCGTTTGACGCGAACACCGGCAGGAAGATCTCCATCTGCTTGCGCCACATCTCCGCAGAGCTCCAGTCCCGGGCCTGAACCACGATCTTCTTCGTCGCAGCCACTGCCAGCGGCCCGTTGGCGGTGATCTTCTCGGCCAGCGCGATCGCCGCATCGAGCACCTCGCCGGGCTCGGCGAGGACGTTGACCAGGCCCAATTCGTGCGCGCGCACGGCGGGCAGGTGGTCGCCGGTGAGCGCGAGCTCCATTGCGACCGCGTACGGGATCCGCTGCGGAAGCCGCAGCAATCCACCACCGCCGGCGACCAGCCCGCGCTTCACCTCCGGAATCCCGAATGCTCCGTCCTTCGACGCGACGATCAGATCGCAAGCCAGTGCCAACTCCATGCCACCCGCCAGCCCGTAGCCCTCGACGGCCGCGATCAGCGGCTTGACCGGGGGCCGCTCGGTGAAGCCCATCCCCCGGCCTTCGACCACGACGTTCTCGCCGCGCGCGAACGCCTTGAGGTCCATGCCGGCGGAAAACGAACCTCCTGCTCCGGTGAGGATCCCGACGGACAGGCCGGCGTCGTCGTCGAGCCGGTCCATGGCGTCGGCAAGACCCTGGCTGACTGCAGCGTTGACTGCGTTCTTGGCCTGCGGCCGGTTGATGGTGATGAGGAGGATGCGGTCCCGCTGCTCGACGAGGACGGCGGGGGCGTCGTCTGATTCTTGGCTCACGAGTAAGTGAAACTACCTGACGGGAAGTTCTATCGCTCCTCGCGTCCGCGCAGTTTTATCGCTCCTCGCGTCCGCAGTGTCAATGCCACCTCGGTAGCATTCGGACATGAGCGACGACGACATCGATCGTGTCGAGATCGAGAAGTGGGATCCCGAATTCACCGAGCGGGTCGTCGGTATCCTGCGGCCGATCATCCGGCGGTATTTCCGCACCGAGGTGCGGGGCCTGGACAACATCCCGCCAGCCGGCGGGGCGCTGCTGGTCTCCAACCACTCCGGCGGCCAGTTCGCTGCCGACGTCCCGATCCTCGCGGTCGAGTTCTACGAGAAGTTCGGCTACGACCGGCCCATCCATACGCTCAGCCACGACATGCTGTTCATCGGCCCGGTCGCAAATGTGCTGCTGCGCACGGGTTTCATCCGCGCGAACCGCGAAAATGCCGCCGAGGCACTGCGTTCCGGCCACCTCGTGGTGGTCTTCCCCGGCGGTGACTACGACGCCATGCGGCCGACGGTGTGGGAGAACGTCATCGACTTCGACGGCCGCAAAGGCTATGTACGCACGGCGATCGAAGCCGGTGTGCCGATCGTGCCCACGGTGTCGATCGGCGGGCAGGAAAGCCAGCTTTTCCTCGCCCGCGGAACGGGGCTGGCGAAGCGGCTCGGTCCAATCGCCCGCGCCGCCCGCACGAAGATCATGCCGGTCTCGATCGGATTCCCGTTCGGGGTCAGCCTGTTCGGCATTCTGCCGCCCAACTTTCCGCTGCCGACCAAGATCGTCACCCAGGTGCTCGAACCGATCGACGTCACGGCCGAGTTCGGCGCCAACCCCGACATCGACCTCGTCGACGCTCATGTGCGCGAAGTGATGCAACGCGCGCTGGACCGGCTGGGCCGGGAGCGCAGACTCCCGATCCTCGGTTAGCCATGTCTGCGCTCGACCGACTCACCAACACCGTCGGCCTACTGGACACCATGCGCCGCTCCGGCTTGATCGCGCCCATGCGGCCCGACAAGTACCTGCGGATCGCTGCGGCAATGCGACGCGAAAACATGTCTGCCACATCGGGTTTCGCATCTGCCGCCCAGCGCTGTGGTGACCGCCCGGGTTTCATCGACGAGGTCGGCACCCTGACCTGGCGCCAGCTCGATAAACGCGCCGACGCCCTCGGTGCGGCGCTTCAAGCGTTACCGGGCGGGCAGCCGAAGGTGCTGGGAATCATGTGCCGCAACCACCGCGGCTTCGTCGACGCACTTGTCGCCGCGAACCGCATCGGTACCGACGTGCTGCTACTGAACACCTCGTTCGCGGGACCGGCACTGGCCGAAGTCGTTGCTCGCGAGGGCGCCGACGCGGTCGTCTACGACGAGGAGTTCACCGACACCGTCAACCGGGCACTAGCCGACCGTGCCGACGCCGTCCGCATCGTCGCGTGGACAGACAACCCGGCACGGTACGCGTTGACCGTCGAGAAGCTGATTGACGAGCACGCTGGCCAGGAGCCCAAACGCGCCACCGCAAAGAGCCGCACCGTGCTGCTCACGTCCGGTACCACCGGAACACCCAAGGGCGCCAAACTCACCGGCGGCGATGTGATGGCGCTGAAATCGATCCTCGACCGCACGCCGTGGCGCACCGAGGAGACCGTCGTGATCGTCGCGCCGATGTTTCACGCCTGGGGCTTCTCGCAACTGATCTTCGCAGCGTCGATGGCGTGCACGATCGTCACTCGGCGCAAGTTCGACCCCGAGGCCACCCTCGAGCTGGTCGATCGGCATCGCGCAGCGGGGCTGTGCGTCGTGCCGGTGATGTTCGACCGCATCATGGACCTGCCCGACGACGTCCGCCGCCGCTACAGCGGCCGGTCACTGCGGTTCGCTGCGGCGTCGGGCTCACGGATGCGCCCCGACGTCGTCATCGCATTCATGGACCAGTTCGGCGACGTGATCGTCAACAACTACAACGCGACCGAGGCCGGGTTGATCGCCAGCGCCACGCCCGAGGATTTGCGCGCGGCCCCGGATACGGCGGGAAAACCAGCTCCCGGCACCGAGATTCGCATCCTTGGCTCCGACCACAGCGAGGTGCCAACCGGCGAGACGGGCCAGATTTTCGTCCGCAGCGGCACCCTGTTCGAGGGCTACACGTCCGGCGCGACCAAGGACTTCCACGACGGTTTCATGGCATCGGGCGACATGGGATATCTCGACGCCGACGGACGGCTGTTCGTGGTCGGCCGCGACGACGAGATGATCGTCTCCGGCGGCGAGAACGTGTACCCGATCGAGGTGGAGAAGACGCTGGCGGCCCATCCCGGTGTCGCCGAGGCCACTGTGCTCGGCGTGGACGACGAGCAGTACGGGCAGCGCCTGGCGGCGTTCGTGGTGCTGGCTGCGGACGCGTCGGCGACACCCGACACGCTCAAGGCACATGTGCGCGAGAACCTGGCGAACTACAAGGTGCCCCGCGAGATCGTCGTCATGGACGAGCTGCCCCGCAGCACCACGGGCAAGATTTTGCGCAACGAGTTGAAGGCCCGCCTCGGTGGATAGGCGGCTCTGGCGGCGCCCTCGTCCATTGGTGCGTGCGTCGGTCGAATTGCTGAACGCGCTCAACGGGTTACGGCCGCTCGGCCGCAAGGGCTACCGGAGCATTCTGGCGTTCAGTTACGGCTGGATCCCGTCGGAGGTGCCGTCGCTGTATCTGACGGCGTCGGTGCTCGACGCGGTCCGGCGCGGGCGCCGCGGCGACTTCGCGGGACCGAGGGGCAAGCTTGCGCTGACGCTGATCGCGGCGGCTTGGGTGGTGCTGGGCGTGATTTGGCGGCGTGGTGTGACCACGCCGGGCCCGGTGCTCGAGGCGGCGCTGCGCGACGGGCTCGGCGACGATTACGCCGACGTGATCGCGACGCTGCCCGCTACTCCGTCCCGCACGGGGCGGCCCAGCGGCGCACTGCGCACGACGATGATCCGGCGGCGCTACGTCGAGCGCAACGCCACCGTGCGCTACGGGCCGCACGGCCGGGCGAACCTCGCTGACGTCTGGCGCAAACGTGATCTGCCCCGCGACGGGAAAGCTCCTGTGCTGGTTCAGGTTCCGGGTGGAGCATGGATTTTCGGCCTGCGCCGTCCGCAGGGCTACCCGTTGATGAGCCACCTGGCCGAGCAGGGATGGGTGTGCGTGTCGCTGGCCTACCGCGTCGCGCCCTGGCACACCTGGCCGGACCACATCGTCGATGTCAAGCGCGCGTTGGCGTGGGTCAAGGAAAACATCGCCGAGTTCGGTGGCGACCCGGATTTCGTCGCGATCACCGGCGGCTCGGCCGGCGGACACCTGGCTTCGCTGGCCGCGTTGACGCCCAACGACCCGGCGTTCCAGCCGGGCTTCGAGGAGGCGGACACGTCGGTGGTGGCCGCCGTTCCGCTCTACGGCCGCTACGACTGGTACACGACCACGGGAGAGGGCCGCCCGGAATTCATCGAGTTCCTGGCAAAACTCGTGGTGAAAAAGGAGTACAAGACCTACCGGCAGACCTTCGTCGACGCGTCGTCGATCGCACGGGTGCATTCGGATGCGCCGCCTTTTTTCGTGCTGCACGGCCAGAACGACTCGGTGATCCCGGTGCAGGAGGCGCGCGACTTCGTCCGTGAGTTATCCGAGGTCGCAAAGGCGCCGGTGCTCTACGCGGAATTGCCGCACACGCAGCACGGATTCGACATGTACGGCTCGCCGCGCACGCACAAGGCCGCGGCTGCCGTGTCGCGGTTCCTGTCGTGGGTATACGCCGCGACGCGCTGACTCTTCGTCCGCGGGCAGACGGTGCAAGCCGAGTAGGTCAGATCGCCGCGGTGGCTTGAGCCATTGCCGTGCGCACCTCGGTGAGATCCTCGGGAAATCCTGCCGCTGAACGGATTTCGCTGAACGCGTGCACCATCGCGTCAGTGGCCTCGTGCGGGTCGTCGAGGGTGATGTCGTCAGTGAGCACCGAGATGTTGAGTTGGTCGACGTAGCTCCACACGGTGATGTTCATGCCCGCGCCCGCGACGAGCGGCCCGACAGAGTAGATTTCGCTGATCGTCGCGCCCCCGAGGCGGCCCCGTTCCCGCGGACCGGGAACGTTGGAGATCGGCACGTTCAGCAGTCGGCTCTGTGCCTCGCGGTTGGACAGCCACCGGAACGCCGCAGGCGCCACGCTCGGCGGCAGGTACGCCGCCCACTGGCTGACCACCTTCGGCCCGAGCAGATGGAAGTCCTCCTTGGCGATCCCGGTGGCCAGCGACGTCAGCCGCACCCGCCCCAGGGGGTCGTCGACGTGCACCGGCAGCGACACGTTCAGCCCGAAGAACTCGTTTCCGGTCAGCCGGTCCGGCGACGTGTCCAGGCTGGCGGGCACCGATGCGATCAGGGGTGCATCCGCACGGCCGTCGTAGCGCAACAACAACTCTCGCATCGCGCCGGCCGCCGTCGCGAGCACCAGATCGTTGATCGTGATGGAAAGCTGCTTGCTGGTCTGCTTGACGTCGGACAGCGCCAGCGTCGCTGTGCCGAACCGGCGGCCGGGCGTGACGACGTGGTTGACGAACGTCGGCGGCGGTGCGAACGCCTTCGCGAATTCCGGGTGGTGTCCGCGTTCCTTGCTTTTCGACCGGACGCGGCGGACGCCCGCCGCGGTTTCTTTCGTCAGCCGCGGGAGCTTGCGGAACTGCCGCGCATGGTCGCGCCAGGCCGCCTTCAGCAACTCACCGGCCGGCGGTGCGGCGTTGGTGGCATAGAGGTCACGCTCGTCTTGGATCGGACCCTTCAGATCCATCGCCTTGGCCATCAGGTTCGCCGACGCCACGCCGTCGGCGAGCGCGTGATGCACCTTGCCGATCACCGCAAACCTGTTGTCGGCCATGCCTTCCACGAAGTACATCTCCCACAGCGGGCGGCCGCGGTCCAACGGCGTGCCGGCGATGTCGCCGATCACCTCGTTGAGTTCCCGGCGGCCGCCGGGGTGTCGCACCCGCACCCGGCGGAGGTGATAGTTCAGGTCGATGTCGGAGCGCTCGAGCCACATCGGGTGGTGCAGCTTCAGCGGGATCTCGACGAGCGTGTAGCGCAGCGGCTCCAACAGGTGCAGCCGGCGGCGCAATGTGCGCCGGAAAACCTCGAACGTGAACTCGCCATCGAAGTCGGTGGCGTCGATGACGCCGATCTTCAGCGTATGCGCGTGCACGTTGGGCGTCTCGCTGTAGAGCAGCATGGCGTCCCAGCCGTTGAGCCGTTTCACGCCCACCTCTTCAGCGCTAGATGACTTCCGCTGCCCTGCCGAGCATGTGCCCTCGGTGAATCTCGTTGAGGAACAAGCCGATTACGGTCGCGACCGACTGCGTGCGGCAGCCGTCGGTCATGTCGAAGCCGTGGTGCGCCCCCGGCAACTCGAGGTAGCCGACCGTCGACCGCGAGGTCGACCGCAGCCGTTCCGCGAATGCTCGCGCCTGCTCGACCGGGATGACGGTGTCGCCGCTGCCGTGCACGACCAAAAATGGTGGCGCGTCGGCACGCACGCGCGCGATCGGCGAGGCGTTGCGGAACACCTCGGGGTGCCGGCCGATGCGCTTTTTGACCACGACCCGCTCCAGGAACTCGACGAAACGGTCACGCTCCGAGGTAGACCGGTCCTCCCAGTCATAGCGGCCGTAGATGCCGACGACGGCGTCGACGGACGTGTCGGCGTCACCGGGCAGGTCGCCGTGGAAGTCCGGGTCCTCTGGCGTCAACCCGGTCAGCGCCGCGAGGTGACCGCCGGCCGAACAGCCCGCGATCGCCACGAACTCACGGTCGCCGCCGAACCGGTCGACGTTCGCGCGCGCCCAGGCGACTGCCGCCTTCACGTCGCGAACGTGCATGGGCCAGCGATTGTGCGGAGACACCCGGTAGTCGATAGACAGGCACACCCAGCCCTGCTCGGCGAGGTGGCTCATCAGGCTGTAGCCCTGCAGCAAGCGGGTGCCGACCACCCACGCGCCGCCTGGCACGAACACCAGCACCGGCGCGGGGCCGGTCAGGTCACGTCGCCGCCACACGTCGAGCACCTGACCAGGTGAGTCGCCGTACCGGACGGTGCTGCGGTGCAGGTAGCGGCGCCGCTGTGCCGCCCCGCGCAGGACCGGAGCGAATCGGTCCGGCGCCGGCCAGTCGACCTTGCAGCGTTCGGGTGCGACGAACTCGCGCAGCGCGGCGGCCGCCACCTCGTTGGTCATCTCCCGGTCGAGGCGCCGCTGCTCGGCTGCAGCCGGGACGCGGTTGCGGATGGCGCTGGACACGAAATCCGGCGCGTGCCGATACCCCCACGCCCCCATCGCGGTGATCGCCCCGAGCGGCTCCAAATGCCGGCCGACCAGCGGCAACGTGGCGTACAACTCGCTCATCGCCAGCATGTAATCGACGGGACGTGCACGTAAGAACCACATCGCCCGGGACCGCAGACTCGGCGTATGCCGCCCCGGATGTCGGGAATCCATGAACGCACCGTACCCCCGAGGGCATTGCTAAAAACGGAAATGGGCCCGCAACCCGCCGACCCCCGGTTGCGATT
>DATBFF010000162.1:0-7771 GCA_036558625.1 Mycobacterium sp.
AACTGGTCCGTCTCGCCGGAGATGAAACCATAGAAGTAGTCGAAGCCCTGATTGGTGGGCCAGTTGTCGAACGGGCCCGCCGCACTTGTCTGGTTATCCGGCACGTTGTGGTTCTTGCCGAACCACGAGCAGGTGTAGCCCGCCTGCTTCAGCAGTTCGGCGAACGTCGCGCAGCCTTTCGGGATGATGCCGCAGTAACCGGGGTAGCCCGTCGCCAGTTCCTGGATGGTGCCGCTGGCCACTGAATGGTGATTCCGTCCGGTCAGCAACGCCGCACGAGTGGGGGAGCAGAGGGCGGTGGTGTGGAACTGGTTGTAGAACAGCCCCCTCTTGGCCAACCGCTCGGCGGTCGGCATGCGGACCAGGCCGCCGTTGACGCTCGGCCATCCGAACCCGACATCGTCGAGCAGCACCAGCAGAATGTTGGGTGCGCCCTTCGGTGCCTCCTTGATCGGTGGAAAGTCTGCCTTCGAATCCACGGCGTAGGTTTCGATCTTCGCGTTGGGGAATTCCCACTCCGGCTCGGGCAGATGATTCCGGTCAATGTGGCGTGGAAAGCGTGGCGTCTTCGATTCAGACATGAGTGTCTCCTTGCGTACGACGAAAAGGCTGGGGCCTGTTCTTCACATGGTGACGATCGTGAGTCTGCGATTCTCCGGTCGCAATCGGACGTTGGTGAGGGCGAGGGCTGCCCTTTGGTGAGGGGCCCTCACGACCGGCCGACCGCGCGCGCGATGGCGGCCAAGAGCGCTTCTCTGTTGACCGGTTTCAGCAGGAAGGCGGCATCCTCACGGGCCGCCTGCGCCCGCGCCGCCGGATCGTCGTGGGCGGTGACGTAAATCACCGGCAACGTCGAGCCTTCGAGAGCCAGGCGCTGGCGCAGTGCGAAGCCCGACAGGCCCGGCAGGCGTACGTCGACGATCAAGCAGCCGGCACGGAGGCATTCCTTCGACTCAAGGAGTTCCTCGGCGGACGCAAACGACGTCACCTCGTGGCCGCTCGCCTGCAGCAGTTGGGCGAGTGCGCGACGCAGCCCTTCGTGGTCCTCGACGACGGCAATCTGTACTGGCCTCACGTTTCGCCTCGGTTGATCGGCTGGATCTGGGGTGGCGGCCACCGCCGCGCCTCAGGGAGATCCGCGAAGTTCCGAGCCATGAAGACGCCGTCCTGCGCGGCCGGACGGGAACGCCCCATCGCTGGCTGGTCCGGCGTGAGACCCGCGACATGAACCGGCCCGATGAACCGGTCGAAGTAGGGGAAGAAGTTCATCAGCTCGCTGACGCCGGGATCGACTTTGAATACCTTGAGCGGCCCGGCGCCGCGGTTGGTGCCGGTCACGATCTCAACCCGGCCGTCGCCGTCGACGTCGGCGCTCGCGACGTAGACGCCGTCGCAGACGTCGGGATTCGGAACGAGCACACCGAAATCACAGAACAGCGAGTCGTACGCGTAGAAGGATGCGAGGCGCGTCACCGCGCCGCTCGCGAGACTGAACGCCTCGACGTGGGGACCGCCGTACGGCCCCGCCGCCGTCAGGATTTCTGCCACTCCGTCGCCATCCACGTCGCCCATGCCGACGTGGACCGGCCCCAGGAACCGATCGAAGTACGGGAAGAAGGAGGTCCGCTCGGTGATCCCTCCGGCGGGGCCGACGTCGAACACGCGCAGCGGGCCGCCCTCCCGATAGGTGCCCGTGATGATTGAGGCGTGGCCACTCCCGCTTACGTCACCAGCGGCGACGAACACGCCGCCGATGAATCCGGGATCGTAGGCGTAGAAACTCGCCAGCTCGATCGGCAACCCGTCTGGGCCCAGGCGGAACGCCCGGACGTGCGGGCCGCCGCTCGGCCCGGCCCCGGTGACGATGTCATCGATGCCGTCGCCGTCGATGTCGGCGGAGGCCACTCTCACTCCGCCGGTGAACCGCGAGTCGTAGGCGTAAAAGCTTGTGAGCTCGACAGGTGCGCCGGTCCACACGCTGAACGCGCGCACCTGCGGGACGCTGCCGATCCCCGGTCCGGTCACGACGTCGGCATGCCCGTCCCCGTCCACGTCGCCACACGCCACGAATACACCCCCCGTGAAATTCGGATCGTAGGCGTAGAAGCTCGCGAGGTCGGTTAGCTGGCCGCCCGCCACGCTCCAGACGTGGACGTGCGGTCCGCCGCCCGGGCCGGCGCCGGTGACGATCTCGTCGATGCCGTCGCCATTGAAGTCGCAGTGCGTGCGCGGGCGTACCTGCGTGGTAGCCGACGCGACGTTGTTGCCAGGCACAGGGTCGGCCGACATCGCGCTGACGGTCGCGGTGTTGACGACTGCTGTCGCGTTGTAGTTGCTCGGCACCGTGAACGTCGCCGTCAGCGTCCGACTCTCCCCCGGCGAGAGGCTGCCCACCGCGCAGGGCAGACCCGCGCATGCGCCGGCAACGCCGGCAAGGCTCAGCCCGGCCGGCGGCGGATCATCGATCGACACGCCTGTGGCGGTCGAGGGCCCCGCGTTCGTCACCGCAATGGTGTAGGTCACGGTCCCGCCTTTCAGCACCGTGGCCGGGCCAGTCTTGGTGATGGCGACATCGGCCGACGCAGATCCGACTGCGGTCGTGGCCGTGGCCACGTTGTTCGCCAGGTTGGGATCGCCGGATGTGCTGGCCACCGTGGCGGTGCTGAGAATCGGATTGGGCGCGGCATATTCCGGCGGCACCGCAAACGTCACCAACACCGTCCTCGCGTCGCCGGCGGCGATTGAGCCAAGCACACATGGAAACGCCGCGCAGGCGCCGCCCACACCCGAGACCGACAGCCCGGGTGGAACCGGATCCACGACCGTGACACCCGTCGCAGTGGATGGACCCAGGTTGAGGACCGTGATGCGGTACAGTGCACCGGTGCCTGGCACGACGCTCGACGGACCGGCGAGCTGGATCTGAACATCTGCGCGCGCGACGACGGTCGTCGGTTCGGTAGCCGAGTTGTTGTCAGGATTCGGATCGGGAGTGCCGTCACTGGTGACGACCGCGGTATTGCTCATCGGGTTGGGTGTCGGCAGTTCGGCCGGGGCGCTCGCCACGATTTCAATCTCGGCTGCATCGCCTTGAGCGAGGGAGCCGAGCGCGCATGTGATGGTGGTCGTGCCGCTGCACGCGCCCACGGTGGTCGCCACCGATAGCGCGGTCACGCCCACCGGCAGGGGATCCACGACCGTGACGTCGGGTGCGACGGACGGCCCGCGATTGCCCACAATAAGCACGTACGAGTACTGCGTGCCGGCGACGACCGGGTCAGGTGAGTCGGTCTTGCGGATCGCCAGGTCGGCGCTGCCGGATGGGTAGATCGTTGTCACGAGCGGCGAAGTACTCGTGCTGTTGTTCGTGAGGTCCGGATCAGGCGTCTCCAGCGAGGTCACACTCGCCGTGTTCGTGAGCGTGCTGGGTACTGCCACTCCCGGATCGACGGTGAACGTCGTAGAAATCGTCAGCGTTTCGCCTGCTGGCAGCAGCTCAATCGAACAGGGGAATGCTGTGATACAGAACCCGCTGTTGGCCACGAACGTCACGCCGGCAGGCAGGACATCCTCAACGACGATGCCATGCGCCGTCGCTGGCCCGCGATTGGTGACCCGAATCTGATAGACGCTCGTGTCCCCCGGTTGCAGCACAGCCGGGCCGATCTTCTCGATCGCCAGATCGGCGTCGTCGGCGAGCGCAACGGTCGTGTCCTGCGTTGCGGTGTTGTTGGCCGGAACCGGATCGGGCTCGGCAGCTGACACGGTTGCCAGGTTCGTGAAACGCCCCGTGGTCGTCGTCGCCGCAACGATCGTGACCGTCGCAGCAGCCGAAGGCGCGAGGGTCCCGATGCCGCACGTGACGCCAGTGCATGTGCCCAATGTCGAAGTAGCCGACACCAGCGTCAACCCGGCGGGCAGAGTATCGACAAGGTTCACGGCGGTGGCCGGCGCCGGACCAAAGTTGGTCACCACCACCGTGTAGGTGACGTTGTCGCCTGCGATGACGGGATCGGGGGTGTCCGTCTTCTCCACGCGGAGGTCGGCCTCTGTGGCGGCGGCGACTCGCGTCAACACCTCGGCAAAGTCGTTGTTCGGATTGAGATCGGGTGTGCTGGCCGTCACCAGGGCTTCGTTCCTCAGCAAGGCACCCACGACCAGGTCTGACGAGGCCTGTGCGGTTACCGTAAAATCGAGGAACTCCCCGGGCAACAGAGCCGGCGTTCGACAGGTGAGCAGGTTCGACGTCCCGGCCGGCGGGACGTTACAAATCGTTGGCGCTCCGGGAGTCGTCCCCGAGAGGAACGTGCCACCGCCGGGGATCGCGTCGGATGTCACGACGTCGATCGCCGTGCCCGGCCCGAGGTTCGTCACGCGAATCGCCCAGCTCATCGTGCCACCGGGAGCGACCGAGGTCGGACCGGTCTTCTCAATCTTGAGATCGGCTTGTGACGAGGCCACGAGCGTCGAGACACTCGATGAGTTGTTCGATGGGTTGGAATCTGTGGAAGCGGTGGTGCTCACCGTCGCCGTGTTCATGAATGTCGGCGGACCGGAATACCCCGGGGGAATCAGCAGGTCGATCCGGGTCGTGACGCCGTTGACATCTCCGGGCGCCAGCGTGGCGATGGTGCAGGGGAAACCGGCCGCGCAGGGGCCCTCCGCTGCGACGAGGGCCAATCCTGCCGGTATCGGGTCCTCGACCAGGATGTTGGTGGCCGTGGACGGACCGTTGTTGACGACCCGCACGAAATAGCTGGCAATCGATCCCGCGACCACGCTCGCCGGCCCCGTCTTGCTCACCGACAGATCCGTTTCACTGGTGACCACGATCGGCACTTCCGACATGTGATCGTCGGTATCGACGTCCTGCTGCCGATACGCCGCAGTATCGATGAAGGCTACGTTCCGAAGACTGCCGGCGGGGAAGTCCGGTGGCACCGTCAGGTCCACGGTGAAGGTCGCCGTCGCCGTAGGCGCGAGTTCGGGAATATCACAGACGCGCAGCTGTATTTCGAGGAGCGTCACAGGAACGAGGTAAGGGCGAATCGTGCAGGGCACATCAGCGGGCGCCGTGAATCCTGAAATGAGTTCGGGACGAGCGATACCTGCTGCATCGAATACGCGATCCGACGCCGGGATCAGCAAGGCGGTCGAGGGACCGCTGTTGGAGACGACGACGGTGTAGGTCGCCGTCGTGCCGGCCACGATCGTCGCAGGGCCGGTCTTGACGATCGAAACGTCGACGAGCGGGGTAACGTCATCCACGTCGGTGCCGCTGTTGTTCGATCCGTCCGGATCGCCTTCACCCGCCGTCGTCGCGACCCTCGCGGTGTTCTCGACCCGGCCCGTCGCTTCGGGCAGAACGGTCGCCGTGGCGGTGATGACCACGTCGTTCCCCGCTCCGGGCACCAGCGTCACCAGCGTGTCGATGTTGCCGCTCTGAGCGCCTGACACGGTGCACGCCGAAGCACCGGAGGCTGCGCACTGCCACGCGACGCTGCTGAACACGGCCGGATCGAAGATGTCGGTCACGCGGGCGGACGGCGCCGTGGCCGGCCCAAGGTTGGACACGGTGATGATGTAGGTCGTGGTCTGACCTGCCGTGATCGACGTCGCGTTGTCGGTCTTGGCAATCGCCAGGTCCGCCACCGGGGCGTCGAGCGACGTCGTCACGCGATTGCTGTTGTTGAGCGGATTCGCATCGGTTGTCGCGCTCGTGACCGTCGTGACGTTCGGGATGGGGTCGGCGCCGGTATAGCCGGGCGGAATCGAGAACACCGCGGTCAGGGTCTGGCTGGCACCAGCGGCAAGTGCGCATCCGGGCGCGACGCTGCAAGGACCGGTAAAGCTGACGAGGGTCAGCCCCGCGGGGGTTGGATCCGTCACCAGCACATCGGTCGCGTCCGACGGCCCGTTGTTGTGCACGGTGATCGTATAGGTGACGTCGGTGCCGCGCTGGGCCGAGGCCGGTCCTGTCTTGGTCACGCTGATGTCGGCCCGCGCGCCGATTGGCACTGTCGCGTTTGCCGTGTTGTTGGCCAGATTGAGATCGGGCACTGAAGGCGGAGGGGACACGGACGCCGTGTTGCTCAGCGTCCCCGGCGGCGTGTTCGACGGAAGCGTGCCGGTGACGGTATACACCACGCCGCCGCCGGACGGCAGCGTCGCTGTTGACGCGACCGGCCCGGTGCCGGAGGCGGCGCCGCAGATCGATGCGGCACTCTCCGGCGTGCAGGTCCAGGTGACGGTGGTCAGCGCGGGGACACTGGCGCCGTCGGTCACGGTCGCGACTGACAGGCTAGGGCCGGCGTTGCGAACGGTGAGCTGATAGGTCACCGGCCCGCCGGCCACGGCTGGCGACGTCGTGAAGGTCTTGGCGATCGAGAGATCCGCGACCGGCACCACTGTCGTGGCGACGTTGGTCTCCGCGGCACCGGACTGCGACGGCTGACCTGCGCAACTGACGAAGTCGAAGGTCCAATGCGCCTGGTTCGATCGGACGCTCGCTCCCGGACCTACCGCAACCGAGTCGACCCGCATCTGCAGCGTGATCGTCACGCTGGCGCCGACGGCGATCGTGCCGAGCGCCACACCGGCGATGGGGTCGGCGGCCGGACGCGCCACGCCGTCGACCGTGAAGCTTCCCGCCACAAACGACATCCCGGGCGGCGGAGGATCGAAGAAGACGACGTTGTTCGCGTCGGCCGTCCCGTCGGAGTTGTCGACGTCGATCGTGTAGGTGACGATGTCGCCGACCTGGGCGACGGGCCTGTCGGACGTCTTCGGATTGTCGGTGAAGAACCGCGGAGCGCCGACGTCGATCTGAAGACCCAGCGCCATGATCCGGTAGTTGTCGCCGTCGGTGGTTCCCTGCGCGAACGCGCTCGTCTGGTTATTCCGCAACTGCGCCGACGCATCGACGTTGGTGATGTCCCAGCCCTGGCGGGCGCCATCGTCAGGATCCCCCGGCGAGTGGTTCCTGTTGCCAAAGGTGCCCGATGTGTCGAGGTCGCCTCTGTCGTCGGTGATCTGGCCGGAGAAGAAATTGTCGAGGGGATTGCGTTGCCCGGACACGCGGTTGGAGTTGGTCAGGGAGGACGTCGGGCCGAAGAGCAGCTTGTCGCCGGTCAGGCGTGCGTCGCCTTCGATGGCACTGACCGCCAGCCGGCCCGACAACGTCCCGATCGGCGGTGTGCAGAATCCCGCGACCTGCGCAACCGCTCCACCCGACCGCTCCAGGCCGAGGAAGAGCGTGAGGTTGCGAATCGGCTGGCGGAAATCCTCGTAGAACACGGCCAGCGTCCAGCCGGCGACGGGATTGTTGTTGTCGTTCGTGCCCTGGGTCGCGGGCACGCGGCCGACGGCAAACAAGCCGCCCGTGGAACTGACGAGCGCGGTTACGTCGGCAGTCCTCACGTAGAAACAACTGTCGTCGCACTCGCCGTTGCCTTCGAGGCGGCCGTCTTCGGTTGCCGTGCCGAGATCCGGCGACACCTCGGTCGTCCCCGCTGGTGTCGTGAACAGGATCGGATCGTTGATGAACGTGCTGACGTTGTCGGACGGGTCTCGTCCCGCAAACGTGCCGCCCCAGATCAGCTCTGCGTGAATGATGCGGACACCGGCCGGCAGGCGCAATACGGCTTCGGAACGGTTCAAGCGCCAGTCGCTGGTCGTCCCGGGTGGAAAACTCCCGTCCTGCAGGGTCGTGTCGGTCGTGATGAACGTGCCGATCGCGCCGCGTGTTCCCGGCCGGTTGGCATTCTCGTCG
>DATBFF010000163.1:0-17141 GCA_036558625.1 Mycobacterium sp.
GTGCTCAACCGCCGCCGCTGGGCCACCCGCCAGGAACTACGCCTGGCAATCGTCGTCTGGATAGAACGCACCTACCACCGCCGCCGACGCCAGCAGCGTCTCGGCCGGCTCACCCCGATCGAGTTTGAGACAATCAACCACGCCGCATACGCGGCCTGACCACCCAAACCCGGTTGTCAAGTAAACCGGGTGCAGTCCCGTCATCACCGACCGCGGCAGTCCGCCGACATTCGTCGGGCTGCCGTCCCTCAGACTAGAACTGGTCGGGTGTGTTGAGCTTGCGGTAGAACGTTGTCATAGGCGGACCCTGGGCACCGCCATCCCTCATGACATCAGCAATTTCGGGCTGGCTTGCGAAGAAGTTCTGGAACGCGGCTTCGTCCGGCCACTCGTCGATGACGAGGACTTCACCCTCGCCCCCGGCGAACGTGTGCCGGACCGCACCAGCCGCCTTTCCTGCCGAAGCGATCTGCTGCATAACCGCACCGCCGGGTCCCGCGGCGTAGTGCTCTAGATCGGCGGGATTCCCAGGTATCCGCAGAACCACGATGACCGCCATTTGGCCTCCTGACGTTCGAGCTGACGGGCGCTAACCCTTGCGCGAATTCTGTACGACCGGCCGGTACGAGTAAATCGCTTGTCCCGACCCGCCGTGACGCTACTTGGCGAATGGAGTGCAACGATCGCACGAGGGTACCTACCCGTGCGCGATCATCGGGTCACACGTTCATCGGGTGATCGCGACGAGAAGACCTGGATGATCGTGCCGTGCATCGCGATCGCGCGTTCGCCACACGCGCTGAGGTACACGCGCCGATCTACACCAACGCCAGCCCGTACCATCGCACCCATGACACATCGATCGGCTGATGAGGCTGCGTCGGACACACCCGTTCAAGTGCGCCAACTCAGGGTGGTCGTGGAAGCTGCCGACTTCGAAGCAGCTGTCGCCTTCTATCGCGACGTGCTAGGTCTTGCAGAACTCGAATCCATCGCAAGCGACGGGGGCGCACACGTAGTCATCCTCGATGCCGGACGGGCGACGCTCGAACTCGCAAACCCGGCCCAGACGCGATTGATCGACGACGTCGAGGTGGGACGGCGCGTCAGTCCACACATTCGGCTCGCCTTCGAGGTCGACGACACGGCCCGCCGGACGCGCGCACTGGAGGCCGCCGGTGCAACTGTGCTCGCACCGCCGACGCTCACCCCGTGGCGATCGCTCAACTCGCGTCTTCACGCGCCGGCCGACGTTCAGCTGACCTTGTTCGAGGAACTCGACTCCTAGTCGCGGGTCGGCGCCCTGGTGTGCGGCACTGGTGTTCTGGTCAGCGTTTGCGGTTTCGCTTCGAGACTGAGGTGATCACGGTGGCGATGCGGTGGAAACTGCGGTACGCGATCTCGTATCGCGACGTCGAACTGCCGTCGTTCAACGACGGCGTCGCGGTGACTCTGCGCGATCGGACCTCTGCCGGCGTCGCCATTGAGTTCCTGGTTTACGGGCTCGCGTCGTGAGCGCCGGCGCGCGCGGTGCAGGTCTGCCCGACCATCCGGCCTTCCTGTGGCGAAATCCTGACCCCAAACCGTCGTACGACGTCGTGATCGTCGGCGGAGGTGGCCACGGCCTTGCCACCGCGTATTACCTCGCCAAGAACCACGGGATAACCAACGTCGCTGTACTGGAAAAGGGCTGGCTGGCCGGCGGAAACATGGCACGCAACACCACGATCATCAGGTCCAACTATCTTTGGGACGAGAGTTCAGGCATTTATGAGCACTCGCTGAAGCTGTGGGAGGGCCTCGAGGAGGACCTCGGGTATCCGATCCTGTTCAGTCAGCGCGGTGTGCTCAACCTCGCGCACTCGCTGCAGGATGTCCGGGACTCGATGCGGCGGGTGAACGCCAACCGCCTCAACGGCATCGACGCCGAGTGGCTCGATCCGCAGCAGGTAACGGAGATCTGCCCGATCGTCAACGTCTCGCCAGCGGTCCGCTATCCGGTGCTGGGTGCGACGTACCAGCCGCGCGCCGGCATCGCCAAACACGACTACGTCGCCTGGGGGTTTGCTAGGCGCGCCAACGAGTACGGCGTCGACCTGATCCAAGACTGTGAAGTCACCGGCATCGACGTAGTCAACGGCAAGGTAGTCGGCCTGCAGTCAACCAAGGGCCGGATCGCCGCCGGCAGGGTAGCTCTTGCGGCGGCGGGGCATTCCTCGGTTCTCGCATCGATGGTTGGGCTGCGGCTGCCGATTCAGTCGCATCCGCTGCAGGCGCTGGTGTCCGAACTGCTCGAACCCATCCACCCGACCGTAGTGATGTCCAACGCCGTCCACGTCTACGTTTCCCAGGCACACAAGGGCGAACTGGTGATGGGCGCGGGCATCGATTCGTTCAACGGCTATGGGCAGCGCGGCGCCTTCCACATCATCGAACGGCAGATGTCGGCCGCATTGGAGCTCTTCCCAGTGTTTGCCCGAGCTCACTTGTTGCGGACCTGGGCCGGAATCGTCGACACCACGCCGGACGCCTCACCGATCGTCGGCCTGACCCCGGTGCACAATCTGTATCTCAACTGTGGCTGGGGAACCGGCGGTTTCAAGGCGACGCCTGGCGTCGGATGGTGTTTCGCGCACACCATCGCCCACGACGCTGCTCACCCGTACAACGCACCGTTCACCCTCGCCCGGTTCGTTACCGGTGCACTGATCGACGAGCACGGTGCCGCAGCCGTGGCTCACTAGGAGCAGACATGCAACTCATCCGCTGCCCGTGGTGCGGCCCGCGCGAGGAGACCGAGTTTCACTACGGCGGTCAGGCGCATGTCGCCTATCCGGAAAGACCGGCCGAGACGTCCGACGCCGACTGGGCGCACTACGTGTTCTTCCGTGAAAACCAAAAGGGTGCTTTCGCGGAGCGTTGGGTGCATGCGGCCGGTTGCCGGCGGTGGTTCAACGCGGTCCGCGATACGTCAACCCATGAGTTCCTCGCGGTGTACAAGGTCGGCGAAGCCAAGCCGGAGGTCGCTCGGTGAGCCGGCTGCCCGATCGTGGTCGAATCGACCGCGCCGTGGAGCTGGCGTTCACCTTTGACGGCAAGGAATATCGTGGCTACGCCGGGGACACGTTGGCGTCAGCGCTGCTGGCCAACGAGGTGCGGGTGGTTGCCACCAGCGTCAACTACGGTCGACCTCGAGGCATCACCGCCGCGGGGGTCGAGGAATCCAACGCATTGGTGCAGATCGAGGCACCCTTCCCGGAGCCGATGCTGGCGGCTACCGCCGTTGAGCTTTATGAGGGTCTAGTTGCCCGGGGCCTTGCTGGACGGGGTGAACTCGCCGACGCACCGGACCCCGCTCGCTACGACGCCGTTCACCTGCATTGCGACGTACTCGTGGTCGGCGCGGGACCGTCCGGCCTGGTCGCCGCGCTTGCCGCGGGACGTGCGGGTGCCAGGGTCGTTCTCGTCGACGATCAGCCGGAAGCGGGCGGGTCGCTGCTCGGTATGCAACACGAACTCGGCGACTGGGTGTCATCTGTCGTGACCGCCCTGACGTCGTGCGACGACGTCCGGGTACTACAGCGCACGACCGCGCTCGGCTATTTCGATGACGGGTTCGTGCTGGCGCTCGAGAGGCGCACCGATCACCTACCCGCGGCCGATCGAATCGGCAAAGCCCGTCAACGGATCTGGCGGATCCGAGCAAAGCAGGTCATTGTCGCGACCGGCGCGCATGAGCGTCCCGTGGTGTTTGCCGACAATGACCGTCCCGGCATCATGCTGGCGGGCTCGGCGCGTACTTATCTCCACCGCTATGGTGTGCTGGCCGGCCGCAAGGCCGTCGTGTTCACCACAAATGACAGCGCCTATGAGACGGCGACCGATCTCGCCGACGCGGGGGCCGACGTGTCGGTGGTGGATGCGCGGAGCGAGATTCCTAGGTACTGGTCGCGCGAATGTGCTCGACGTGCCATCGCGGTCCGCGCCGGAAGCGTGGTCACCGGAACCAGTGGCCACGGTCGAGTGACGGCAGCGCATGTCGCACCCATGAATGGCGGTGCGCTTGGCCCACGTACCGGTATCTCCTGCGACTTGCTGCTCGTGTCGGGCGGGTGGAATCCTGCCGTCCATTTATATAGCCAGGCCCGTGGGCGGCTCCGATACGACACGGTGATGGGCGCGTTCGTGCCAGAGGGCGACCTTGCCGCCGTCCGGGTCGCTGGCTCAGCACTCGGCACGTCCACAACGTACGGTTGCCTTTCCGATGGACGAGCGGCAGCGGCTAAGGCCCTTGCCGCGCTGGGTATGCCGATGCCGGACGTGCGGCTACCGGTGATCGACCACCCACCGGACGAGGTTCCGAGCGTGGTGCTGTGGGCGGTGCCCGATCCGCGCGAAGATGGCGAGCCGTGCCGCCAGTTCGTGGATCTTCAGCGCGATGCCACCGTTGCGGACATCTTGCGTGCACTAGGCGCCGGCCTGACGTCGGTGGAACACGTTAAGCGATACACGACGATTGGTACCGCACACGACCAGGGCAAGACGTCCGGCGTCATCGCCTCCGGGATCATTGCGGACGCGCTGGGCGTGGATATCGCGAGCCTGGGTACGACGACGTTCCGGCCGCCGTACATATCGGTGTCGTTTGCGGCACTAGCCGGACGGGATCGCGGTGAGATCTTCGACCCCGTGCGGGTGACCGCGATCCATCCGTGGCACGTCGCCCATGGCGCAGTGTTTGAGAACGTCGGCCAGTGGAAGCGTCCATGGTTCTACCCGACGAACGGGGAAGACCTCGAAAGCGCCGTGCTGAGGGAGTGCCGTGCGGCGCGTGAGGGCGTTGCATTGATGGACGGTTCGACGCTCGGCAAGATCAACGTACAGGGAGCCGACGCGGCCGAGTTCCTGGACCGGCTGTACACCAACGTCATCAGCAGCCTGAAGCCGGGCTTCATCCGGTACGCCGTGATGTGTGGCTTGGACGGGATGGTCATCGATGACGGCACGGTGGCCCGGATATCCGAAACCGAGTTCCTGCTCACCACAACGACAGGGAACGCCGCCAAGGTTCGAGATTGGATGGAGGAATTCGCCCAGACCGAGTGGGCCGAGTTGAGAGTGAAGCTGACGTCGGTGACCGACCACTGGGTGACGGTGCCACTGGTCGGTCCGCAATCGCGCGCTGTCCTCGGTGCAGTTGCTCCTCGTCTGGACGTATCCAAGGAAGCCTTCCCGTTCATGACCTGGCGAGACGCTTCCGTGGCGGGCATCGACGCCCGGGTGTGCCGGATCAGCTTCTCTGGTGAATTGGCATACGAGATAAACGTCAGCGCCTGGGACGGCATTGCGCTCTGGGAGGCACTGATCGAGGCCGGAAAACGGTACGGCATAACCCCGTACGGGACCGAGACGATGCACGTGCTGCGTGCCGAGAAAGGTTACCCGATCATCGGGCAGGACACCGACGGTACGGTCACGCCGCAGGATCTGGGCATGACGTGGGTCGTGTCGAAGAAGAAGGTCGACTTCATCGGCAAGCGGTCGCATGAGCGTGCCGAAAACAAGCGGCCGGACCGGAAACATCTTGTCGGTGTGCTGCCGATCGACCCGCAGAAGCTGCTGGTCGAGGGTGCGCAGGTTCTGTCGTCGAGCGACGTGTCGAAGCCGCCGGTGCCGATGCTCGGCCACGTGACATCCAGCTACCGCAGCGCAGCGCTGGGGCGTACGTTTGCGCTCGCGCTGGTTCGCGCCGGCCGGGACCGGATCGGCGAGACGCTGTATGCGTGGCACGACGCCGAATTGGTGCCGGTCACCGTTGCCGATCCGGTGCTGTACGACCGCGACGGTGCGCGTCGCGATGGTTGATATGGCCAGGCGCCGCAGCCCATTGGCCGGCCGTGCCGCAGAACTTGCCTGCCTGCCGATCGGCGCCCAGGAGTTGCCATTCCTGACCCAGCTGAACGTTCGGCTAGACGCCATGAGCGCAGCGGCGACCTTGGTCGCGAACGTGCTTGGCGGCCCGCTTCCGACCGTTCCTTGTACGACGTCTCGTGTCGGCGAGCTCGAAGTGCTGTGGTTGGGGCCAGACGAGTGGCTGGTGCTGGCACCACAGGGACGCGAGAAGTCGTTGGCCCACGCGCTTCGCGAGGCCATCGGCTCGTACGACGGCGCGGTGACCGACGTGTCGGCACAACGTGTAGCGCTCGAACTGACCGGCACACATGTGCGTGACGTTCTCGCTCGCGGCTGCTCGATCGATCTACACCCGAAGGTCACGCCGATGGGTTCATGTGTGCAGACCTGGCTTGGGCGAACCGGGGTGGTGATCGTCGTGCATGACTCGTCCGCGTCGGACTTCGTCGTCCTCGTCCCCACGTCGTTTGCTGATTACCTGGTGTCCTGGCTGATCGATGTGTGCATCGACATCTCGTGATCATGGGGCCGCCACCGATTCTTGACAATCGGTCGCGGTCTGGAAGATTCTGTTGCGCATAGCGCAGCGCGTTTCGTTTTGCGCACGTCGAGGTGATCGCATGGTCGTCGTATGCCCGCTCGCCGACCTACCGCCCGGGGACGTCCGTCGGGTCGACGTGGAACCGCCGATCGCTGTTTTTCACACCGATGCGGGCGAGCTCTTTGCGGTGGACGACACGTGCACACATCAGGACGCCTCGCTCGCCGACGGCTGGCTCGTGGGTTGCGAGATCGAGTGCCCGCTACACGCGTCGAAATTCGACCTGCGTACCGGCGCGGTTGATGCGCCGCCGGCAAAGCGTCCAATCCGTACCCACGACGTGAGCGTCGTCGACGGCATCATCCATGTGGCGTTGTCGACCGCGGCGCCATTGGCTCCTGCTTCTACCGGTGTCCCGCTGGACATCCCGTGAAAACAATCGCGGTCGTCGGCGGCTCGTTGGCCGGACTCTCGACCGCGCGCGCGCTCCGCCATCAAGGCTTCGATGGCCGCCTGTTCATCATCAGCGGTGAACGCCACCGGCCCTACGATCGGCCGCCATTGTCGAAGACCTATCTCGCGGGGACGGTGACCGACGCCGAGATCGCCCTCGAGGCAGCCGATGAAGACCTGGACGCCGATTGGCGGTTCGGCGTCACGGCGCTCGCGCTCGACCCGTCCGGGCGGCGATTGGACCTGTCGGACGGCAGCGCTCTGGTCGCGGACGGGGTCGTGCTAGCCACCGGCGCGTCGCCGCGCAGTGTGCCAGGCACGCCGCGGCTGGCGGGAGCACATGTGCTGCGGTCCGTCGATGATTCCCGCTCGCTGCGGGAGGATCTACGCCCGGGGGCACGGCTGGTGGTGGTTGGCGCCGGCTTCATCGGCGCCGAAGTTGCATCTACGGCACGGGGTCTCGGTCTGGAGGTCGTCGTCGTCGAAGCAGCCAGTCACCCGCTTTCCGGTCCGATCGGCGCCGAGATGGGCAGCGTCGTGGCGTCCTTGCACACCCGTCATGGCGTGGAACTAACTTGTGGCATGGGGGTAGTCGGGCTGATCGGCGGCGACCGGGTGACGGGTGTCGCGCTCGCGGACGGCCGGGTTGTTGACGCCGACGTCGTGCTGGTGGGGATCGGGGTTCGGCCAAACACCGAGTGGCTCCGAGGGTCCGGGCTGGCCGCCGCCGAGGGAGTGATCTGCGATGCCTACGGCGCGACGCCGGTAGCGAATGTGGTAGCGGTCGGCGACTGCGCGGCGTGGTACGAGCCGGCTCTCGGCCGACACGTACGCTTCGAGCACTGGACGGCCGCCCGCGAGCGCGGCGCGATCGCCGCGGCGACGTTGTTGTCCGGCGGCACCGAATTCAGATCCGGACGCCCACCGTACTTCTGGTCCGACCAGTACGGGCTCACCATCCAGATCGCCGGACACATCGCTGGTGCTGATTCGATCGTGGTGGAAGAAGGTTCCACGGCCGACTGCGACTTCCTTGCGGTCTACCGGCGGAGAGCCGATCCGGTGGCCGTGTTGGCAATGGGCCGAGGCAAGTCGTTCATGCACTGGCGCCGCCAGCTCGCAACCGCAGCAGTCTCAGCGCGTCAGGAGTAGCCCGTGTCAACGATCAGCTTGCCCAATAGCCTCATTGCCACACTGCCTGGCAGCTGCTACACCGATGACAACTTCTTCGCCCTCGAACAACAGCGCATCTTCGAGGAGATGTGGTTCTGCGCGGCACGCTCATCTGACGTGCCGACACCCGGGTCGTTCCGGACGGTTCAAGTCGGTCGCGAGAATGTACTGATCTCGCGCAACCGATCCGGTGCGATCAGCGCGTTCTTCAACGTCTGCCGCCACCGCGGCGCGAAACTCTGCGCCGAGGACAACGGCGTGATCGGGCGAGCGTTTCAGTGTCCGTACCACGCGTGGACCTATGATCTGGACGGCAAGCTCATCGCGGCACCGAACCTGACAAGGATGCCCGACATCGATCGCGTCGAATTAGGCTTGGTACGCATCTCGGTCCGGCAATGGCTTGGCTACATCTGGGTTTGCCTGGCCGATGAGCCGGTTTCGTTCGAGGAAACGGTGATGCACGCCGTCATCGAGCGACTCGGCGACTTGGACGCGATCGATCATTACGACATCGCGAACCTTGAGGTGGGTCGACGGATCGTGTACGACGTCAGGGCCAACTGGAAGCTGATCGTCGAGAACTTCATGGAGTGCTACCACTGTGCGACGATCCACCCGGAGTTGACCGAGGTGCTGCCTGAGTTCGCGGACGGTTACGCGGCGCAATACTTCGTCGGACACGGCGCCAAATTCGGCGACGAGATTCAGGGATTCACTATCGACGGTTCCGTGGGCGTGGATCGGATTCCCAGCGTCAGCGAGAATCAAGACCGCCGCTACTATGCCATCACCATCAAGCCGCAAGTGTTCATCAACCTCGTGCCGGACCACGTCATCCTCCATCGGATGTACCCGGTCGCGGCGGACCACACCATCGTCGAGTGCGACTGGCTGTATATGCCCGGCGTAGTCGAGTCGGGCACCGACATCAGCCGCTCGGTTGAACTGTTCCACCGAGTGAATCAACAGGATTTCGAGGCCTGCGAACGGTGCCAGCCGTCAATGAGCTCACGCGTGTATCGCCACGGCGGCGTACTGGTGCCGAGCGAACACCACATCGGCGGCTTCCACGACTGGCTTATCGCGCGAGTGGGGATCGACGGCCAACGCGGGACGCGTCCTATCTGAGATTACCCATTCGGTCGCTGATCCGGCTCGCGCCTGATCGAAGACGATCTGCGATCTTGGCGATCCGCGACCCGTCCAGCCGATATGCCGGACCGGAAACGCTGACCGCGCCGGCGACCGCTCCGGTTTGATCGCGGACCGGCGCGGCAATTGCGTTCAGACCATCTTCGTACTCCTCGAACGTCGTCGCGTAGCCGTCGGAAAGTACGGTCTTCAGCGCCGCATCGAGGGCTTTGCGGGTCGTCAGAGTTCGCTTCGTGTAGCGCGGCAGGCCGGCTGCGTCGAGTAACTGCTTACGCGTCTCCGCGCTCAGGTGGGCAAGCAGCACCTTGCCGCTCGAGGTCGCGTGTAGTGGAGTCAGCTGACCGACCCAGTTCTGCGCCGCAACGGCCGCGGAACCCGTGGCCTGGTCCACGTTCACTGCGTAGTGCGAACGGACGACGGCCAGGTTCACGGTCTCGCCGAGTTCGGCGGCCAGTTCGTCGAGGACGGGACGGGCCTGCCGCACCAGATCAAGCCGACCTGGGATAGTGCTCGCGAGCCGGAGGACGCCGAATCCGAGTTGGTACTTGCCTCGACCGGTGGTTTGTTCGACCAATCCTCGGTCCTCGAGCGCGCTGAGCAACCGAAATGCGGTGGACTTGTGTACGCCGATGTCCGCGGCCACCTCGCTCACTCCCGCACCACCTCGACGCGCGAGGATTTCCAGCACGCTGATGGCCCGGTCGACCGACTGAACGCCGCTAGTCGATTCGGCGGACGACTCGCCAGTCCGCACACCGCTGCGCATGGCACGACTATACGGCCGTTCAACCCTGTTGCGAATGGCGAGACATCGAGCGCAATTCGCGCGGTCGCGGAATCTCCGAGTCAGCCAGCCGGGGTCGCCGTTCACGATAGCAACACGTCACCGGCCGGGGCGGCGCCTTCCTGGCCTTCGACGCTTGACACCGCTTGTCCCGAGCGGGAACGCTGGTTGCGTCATAGAGGAACTGTTGCATATCGCAGAACGAAGGCGGTTGCTCATGGTGGCTCCTCGCGTCGTCGTCATTGGTGGCGGCGTGGTCGGCGCGGCGCTCGTCGATGAGCTGACATCGCGCGGCTGGGCGGACGTCACGCTCATCGAACAAGGAACTATGCCTTCACCTGGTGGGTCCACATCGCACGCCCCTGGCTTGGTGTTCCAGGCCAACGGGTCGAAAACCATGACCGAGTTCGCCCGCTACACCGTCGAGAAGTTCTGCTCGCTCGACGCCGGCGGTGAACCGTGCTTCCTGCAGGTCGGAGGTCTCGAGGTTGCGACCACGCAGGA
Organism: Mycobacterium sp.; assembly: GCA_036558625.1. Taxonomy (GTDB): domain Bacteria; phylum Actinomycetota; class Actinomycetes; order Mycobacteriales; family Mycobacteriaceae; genus Mycobacterium. The sequence continues at coordinate 10,524 of DATBFF010000163.1, forward strand.
GCGCGCGAAGGACCTGCATCGGCGGCACGGCTGGCTGACGGCCTGGGGAGTCGAGGCATGTGTGCTGGATTCGGCGGAGACGGTTGCCAGATACCCGTTGCTAGATCCGGACATCGTGCTCGGTGGCCTATACGTACCGACCGACGGCATCGCAAAGGCGGTGCGCGCGGTCGACGCCCAGAGCCGCCGCGCGGCCGCGCGGGGCGCCACCATCCTCGATCGGCACGAAGTTCTTGACATCAGAGTCGATGCTGGCCGGATAACCGGTGTCGTGACCGATCACGGTGACATCCCCGCGGACATCGTGGTGTGCTGCGCCGGCATATGGGGCCCATTGATTGCAAACAAGGTGGGTATGAGCCTGCCTCTGACTCCGCTCGCGCATCAGCTGGCGTGGACGTCGACCATATCGGGGCTAGCCGGATACACCGATGAGGCGCACCTGCCAATCCTGCGCCATCAGGGCCGCGACCTTTACTACCGCCAACGGTACGACACCCTCGGAATCGGCTACTACGGTCATCACCCGATGCCGATTCGGCCAGCGGAACTCGAGCGTCCCGAAGTGGTCGGCATGCCGTCGATCCTGCCGTTCACCGAGGACGACTTCACCGACGCCTGGATGGAGACCAGGGCGCTGATGCCATCCACCCGCGACGCGGAGATTACCGACGGCATGAACGGCCTCTTTTCGTTTACGACAGACAACATGCCGTTGATCGGATCCTCGCCCGATGTCGATGGCTTCTGGGTGGCGGAGGCTGTGTGGATAACGCACTCCGCCGGCGTCGGTCGAGCTGTTGCCGAGCTGCTGGTCGACGGTCACTGCTCGTCGTTCGACCTACACGAATGCGATGTGAATCGCTTCGAACAGCACCAACTCGCACCCGAATACGTGCTCACGCGCAACTGTCAGAACTACGTCGAGGTGTACGACATCATTCACCCGCTGCAGCCTCCGGAGAATCTGCGTCCGATTCGCGTTTCTCCCTTCTACGACAGGGAATCCGCGCTGGGCGGTGAGTTCCTCGAGGCAGCAGGCTGGGAACGGCCGCAATGGTACGAGGCGAACGTCGGGCTCGTCGTTGGCCGCGAGGTACCGACGCCGAACGACTGGGCCGCGCATTACTGGTCGCCCATCGTTGCGGCAGAGGCGAAGGCGACCCGCGAGAACGTTGCGATGTACGACATGACAGCGCTCAAGCGCATCGATGTCAGCGGTGCAGGCGCTGCGGCATTCCTGAACAGCATGGTGACCGGCGACGTGGACAAGTCGATCGGTTCGGTGACGTACTGCCTGTTGCTCGATGTCGACGGCGGCATTCGCAGTGACATCACGGTCGCCCGGCTGGCGGCCGATCGATTCCAGGTTGGTGCCAACGGCAGTCTCGACCTCGACTGGCTCCACCGTCACCTGCCGGCTGACAGCGCCATCCGGATCCGCGACATCACATCCGGCACGTGTTGTGTCGGACTGTGGGGTCCGAACGCCCGCAATGTCGTACAACCGTTGACCGAAACAGACTTCTCGAACGAGGGTTTCAAGTACTTCCGGGCCAAACAAGCGTTCATCGGCTCCGTGCCGGTCACGGCGTTGCGCCTATCGTATGTCGGCGAGCTCGGCTGGGAGCTGTACACGAGTGCCGACTACGGTGCCAAGCTCTGGGACGTGCTGTGGGCCGCCGGCCAGAAGCACAGCATCATCGCCGCCGGACGCGGCGCATTCAACAGCTTGCGCCTAGAGAAGGGTTACCGCGGCTTCGGCGTAGACATGACCCACGAACACGACCCCTACGAGGCGGGTCTCGGCTTCGCCGTGAAGCTCGACAAAGGCGAGTTCATCGGCAGAGATGCGCTGATCAAACGCAAAGGCAACGTCACCCGCAAGCTGACCTGCCTGACGCTCAGCGACGACACCGCGGTTGTCGTCGGCAAGGAGCCGGTGTTCACGGGGGACGCATGTGTCGGTTACGTGACGAGCGCCGCCTACGGATACACGATATGCCGAGGCATTGCGTACGCCTGGTTGCCTGCGGAGCTGAGCAACATCGGCACCGAAGTTAACATCGGCTACTTCGACGAGCATGTCTCGGCCGTGGTGGCAGCGGAGCCGCTGGTGGACCCGACCATGGAGCGGATCCGTGCGTGAACGCGGTCGGTGCGTTGTGCTCGCGTCGTCGGAGCCGGCGTAACAGTCGGCCGTAGTCAGCTGGAGTCTTCACGGCCGGAACGGACAAGACAGGGCCCGTACGATCGTCGCTGTGATGGTGGGACGGGACGCCGAGCTGCGGCAAGTCCGAGAAGTGGTATCGGCGGCCCGCGCCGGTACATCGAAGGTTCTCGTCATCCGCGGCGAACCGGGGATCGGCAAGACCCATCTGCTTAGTCATGCCAACTCACACGCGGATGGACTCGATGTGCATTATGCACGGGCAGTCGAGAGCGAAAATATCATCTCGTTCGCGCTGGTCTCGATGATCATTCGGCCGTTGGCCGCCTACATCCCGGCGCTACCGGCGGTGCAGCGGCGGGCACTGCACGCCGCGCTTGGGCAGGACGACGCGACCGGTTGCGAGCCAGCTCATCTCGGCGCAGCGATGCTCGGTTTGTTGACTGAGTCGGGACGCGATCGGCCGCGGCTGCTTCTCGTCGACGACGTGCACTGGGCAGACGACACGTCGGTACAAGCGCTCATGTTTGCGTTGCGACGATTGAACCATGACCCAGTCGGTGCGCTGATCGCGCTGCGGGACGTCGACACACCGTTGGTCGCCGGGTACGGGTTGCCGACCCTCGACGTAACGCCACTCGACGCCGATTCGATCCAAGACCTCGTCGCGGCGACCACCGGGCGACCGATACCGATTGACGTGGCCGAGGGCCTGGCGCTGGCCACGGGCGGGAACCCGCTAGCCATCGTCGAACTTGCGCGAACGCTTGACGACACCGCCCTTCGTGGGCGAACTCCACTGCCCGATCCGCTTCCGATCGCTGACGGCCTGCTGACCGCCTTCGCCACTCGGGCGCGATCGCTGCCGCGCTCGACGGTGCGGGCGCTGGTGATCACGGCCTGTTCCGATGAGCAGCTCGGCTCGGTCGCCGACGCGCTCGTCGCGTCCGGCGGCGACATCGGGCATCTTGAACCGGCGGAACGGTCCGGCCTCGTTGAAGTCAGCGGCGGTCGGGTCGCGTTTGTCCATCCGCTGATGCGTACCGCAGTGCTTGCGGATTGCACAGCGGCCGACCGGCGCGCTGCGCACCGCGCCCTTGCAAGTTCGGACCGGATCTCGCTGGAGGTTCGGGCGTGGCACCTCGCGCACGCCGCGCACGGCGTGGATTCAGGTGCGGTGCGCCAGCTCCGTGCGGCTGCCGAGTCGGCGGCCAGCCGCGGCGACCACTCGGCGGCCGCCGACCTGTGGGAGACAGCGTCCGGACTCTCGCCAAACGGCGCGGGGCGCACCGAACTATTGATCAAGGCCGCCGACGCAATGCGACATGCCGGGCACCGCGAGCGGACGGTGTCGTTGGTGGAGATGGCACTCCGGCAGCCTGTCGACGCCCGGACGCGCGGTCAGCTTCTCGCGTTGCGGGCCGGACTCGACATTGATCCAGTCGTCAACCACGAGACCGCGCTCGTAGCCGCAGCGTTGCTTTCTCCGCACGATGTCCACGCATCGGTACGCGCCCTTCACACGGCCATGTTCGCCGGCGTGGACGCACGCGCCGCAGATCTGGTACAAGACGCTGCCCATCGCGCACTCGCGCTCGATGTTGCGCGCGACCCGCACGCGGCCTACGAACGCGACAGTCTCGTCGCGGTCGCTTTGGCGATCACCGGTAGGTTGCCGGACGCCGTACCGCTTTTCACAAACGTGCTCGCGATGATCGAGCGTGACGACGAACTCCGAACCGAACCGGCCGCAGTGCTCCAGGCCGTCATCGCGGCCGGGTTCCTCGGCCTGACAGAATCAGCGGCGGCGCTCGCGAACGCGGCCCGCGTGTCTGCCCGTCGACTGGGTCGACTGTCGATCGTGCCGATGCTAGCGAGCTACTCCGCCGAAGCGGCGGCGCGTCGCGGTGACTGGCCCCGGGCGTCCGCCCTATTCAACGAGGCCGCGGACCTGCACCGGGCGATGGGCGACGAGGACGGGCACTCGGCGACGTTGGCGTATCTGGCCGAGATCCAGGTACAACGAGGTGAGGATGACGCCGCCGAAGCAGCGGCCAGCCGCAGGCTGACGTGGGCCGCGGAACACGGCATCACGCGCGATCGACCGCCGGCCGTGCGTGTCACCGCGATCCTCGAGATGCGCAGCGGGCGACCTGGGCTCGCCCTCCGACGACTGCTCGCCGAAGCGAACGAGCCGCTCGATGGGGTCGGCGTGCGGCGAGGGCCGTTGACCGTGGTAGCGGATCTCGTTGACGCGGCGCTGCTCGCCGGCACCGCCGACGGCGCGCGCCAGCCGGTCGAACGGCTGTCGCGCTATGCCGCCACGTCACCCGATCCACTGGCGTCAGCGATCGCAGCGCGCTGCCGCGCGCAGCTGACTCTCGGTGCCGAAGCCGAGACGCAGTACCGGTCAGCACTTGCCCACCACGAGCGGGACCTCGACTCGTTCGCGACCGCGTGTACGCGGTTGCGCTTCGGAGAGTGGTTACGGCGCGCCGGACGCAGAGCGGATGCACGCGATCAGCTCTACCCAGCGCTCGACGCGTTCGACCGACTTCAAGCCGCACCGTGGGCCGTGCGCGCTCGAGGCGAGCTGCGCAGTACGGGCGAGACCATAGGACACCGTTCGGAGTCGAGTACACGATTGACGCCGCAGGAGCTTCGCGTCGGCATGGCGGTGGCGGAGGGCATCACGAACCGAGAGGTCGCCAGCCAGCTATACCTGTCGGTCAAGACCGTGGAGTACCACCTGGGCTCGATATTCCGCAAGCTCGGTCTCACGTCGCGTGCGCAGTTGGCCCGGCATCCGCAGTTCACGCCGGGGCCGTAGCGCGCGCCGACGGGCCTTTCTGAACGCCGACGGCCAGCCCAGTCGAGGATTGGCACGTCCAAGACTAGGGAGATCCCTGGGGCGACGACACGCGTCCGGACGCATCGTTTCAGCAGGCGACATCGACTCGGCCCGCGATCAACCTGGGGCGACCAGCGGTGTCTTCGCGCCAACGCAATCCGATGCTGAGGAGAGACATGCGAACCAAGAATCTGGCCGCAGCCATGTTGTTGACGGGCGCGGCACTCGTTGCGGGAGGATGTTCGGCGGCTGCCGCAGCGGCCCAGCCACACACCGACTCGAGAAGCATTACGGGTACGTGGACCGTAACGGTTAAGCCGGACGGAGCTCAACCCGCGTTCCAGTCGACCATCACCTACACCACGGCGGGGGGCCTCGTCGAGGCCACCAGCAAGGCGCCGTCGTCCGCGGGCGTCGGGATCTGGACCCGCGAAGGCAGCGGACACTTTGCGATTTCGTTCATCAAGTACCGCTTCGACGGCACTGGCGCCTACATCGGTACCACGGTGGTGACCGAGAACGACGTCGTTGACCCACATGGAGACTCATACAGTGGGCGCGCCACGACCAAGGTGATCGACGCCTCCGGGACGGTGCTCATGAGTTTCACGTCGACGTCACACGCCGAACGAGTGCACTGACCGGGATGGCTCCACCGGAGGGCGACGGTTCAGGTCGCGGCCCACGGCTGCCGATCGTTCAATCATCGGCCGCTGTTGCGTTACTCGTCGTTGGACGTGCGATCGGAACCGAGGCGGCTGGATTAGATCGCTTCGGCGAGTTCCGCGAACGCGGCCGCGACCCGCGGCGAACCGACTGCTTCGGTGGCTAGTTCGTAGTGGCCGCGGCGCAGGTTCTGCATGAACACGTGTCCGGCGATGATCACCTGAGCGGTGCGGCCGGTGCGCAGGCCGCACATTGGCGCAAGACGTGCTCCATCGGCTGGCCGAATCCCAGATCGATGCCCAGCGACAGCGCGGCGAGCAGCTCCGCCAGCCGGGCACCCGTCCCGGATCGTTCGCCCGCCCGACAACCCTACGTATCGCGGGCAGCGGAAAGGCCCCAAACATGAGGGGTTCACCCCATGACCCCGGTGCAGCCGCGTCATAGCGTCATCGCAGGACCTGAACAAAGGAGCAACCATGGCGAAGGCATCAAGCGCAACGGCCGCAAAGACGGCCGACTACGGGGTCGCGATCGACCGGTCAAGCCAACTCGACGGGTACACCGTCAATTTCGTCACCATCACCAAGAGCCACGACCTCGGCCCCATGCTGGCCTCCCTCCCCAGCGGCAACTGCTCGTGCCCGCACTGGGGCTACGTGCTCAGCGGCCGGGTCGTCGTCCGCTACGCCGATCATCAGGAGACCCTCCAAGCCGGCGATGCCTTCTACATGTCACCCGGCCACACGCCAGAAGCCGAAGAGGGCACCGAACTCATCCAATTCAGCCCCACCGAACAGCTCGCCGAGGTCGAGGCGGCCATCGCAGCCGCCGCCGGACGATCCTGAACCAGGACCAACCGATCCCCAGGTTCCAGTCCAGCTGGCCGGTACGGCATGCCAGAAGGTTCTGTTGCGTTATCTGATCGGCGGAC
>DATBFF010000164.1:0-1807 GCA_036558625.1 Mycobacterium sp.
ACGCACGAAGCACGGCTCGCATCATCACGGTTCTCCTCTCGATCCGCACATGGGCGGCGGTTGACCCGAATGCGAAAGCCACTATACTCGTGCTCGACTCCGTTAATGACGCCACCACGCATGGTTTTGTTACGAGCGCTGCGGCGCGGTCTTGCCACGGCGTTGATGTGTTTCTGGGCTTTCTGGCTCGGCGGGTTGTCGCACGCGCAGAACCCGCCGCCGGCCGCTGCACAGCCGACGCCGCCAGCTGCCCCGCTGCAGGAAGGCAGAGGTCGGGGTCAGCAGATGAGCAGCCCGGCGTCGCAACGGCCGCCTGACACCAAGACGGCGCAGACGTATCCGCCCGAGCAGGTGAAGGCGGGCGAGCCGCTCTTCGCCGCGCAGTGCGGCTTCTGCCATGGCCGTGACGCAAGGGGAGGCCAGTCGGGCCCGGACCTCACGCGCTCCGCGCTCGTGGCGGAGGACGTGCGCGGGGACAAGATCGCGCAGGTCGTGCGCAGCGGCCGTCCCGACAAAGGCATGCCCCCCTTCAACCTCGCCGATGCCGATCTCGCCGCCATCGTCGCGTTCATCCACGACGCGACGAGCAAATCGGCATCGAATGAGGGCAGCCGTCGCACGGTCGAGGTCGCCGATCTGCAGACGGGCAACGCCGACGCCGGAAAGCAGTACTTCAACGGCGCGGGCGGCTGCGCGAAGTGTCACTCACCGACGGGTGACTTCGCCGGACTCGCCGCGCGGCTGCAAGGCCTGCAGTTGATGCAGCGGATGCTGTATCCGAGCGGCGGCCGCGGCCGATCCAGCGCACCGGCGTCCGGACCGAAGGTCACCGTCACGCTTCCCTCTGGCGAAACCGTCACCGGTCGGCTCACGTTTCGCGACGAGTTCGCGATTGGCATGGTCGATCAGGCGGGCTGGCGCCGATCGTGGCCGACCAGCCAGGTGAAGTTCACGGTTGACGACCCGCTCGAAGCGCATGCCGCGCAGCTGGCGAAGTACACCGACGCCGACATGCACAACGTGATCGCGTATCTGCAGACGCTGCGCTAGCGGTCCAAGGACTCTGCTCACCATGAATTCTCGCTTCGCCCTTCGATATACCCTGGCCATCGGCGCTTCGGTCGCCGCGTGCGCGGTCGTCGCCGCGCAGGGGCTCGACCCCGCGGCCCTCCTCAAGCCGCCGGCCGACAGCTGGCCCACCTATCACGGCGACTACTCGGGCCAACGCCACAGCCGGCTGAAGCAGATCACGCCGGACAACGTTCATCAGCTCACACTCGCGTGGGCCTTTCAGACCAACCAGCCCGGGGGGATCAAGGCCAGCCCCATCCTCGTCAACGGCGTGATCTACGTGACGGCGCCGGACAACTTGTGGGCGATCGACGCGCGAACCGCACGGCCGCTGTGGCACTACAACTATCCATCCAATGAGGGGTTCCACATCGGCCATCGCGGCGCGGCCGTCTACAAGGACTTGGTCTACCTCACCACACCGGATGCCCACCTCGTCGCGCTGGATGCGCGGGATGGGAAAGTGAAATGGGACGTGCAGATCGCCGACGCGCGCCGCGGCTACTGGTCGACCAACGCGCCGCTCGTCGTCGGCAACCACCTGCTCGTCGGTGTGTCTGGAGATTTCGACAATCTGCCCGGCATGCTGACATCGATCGATCCGGAAACGGGCAAGACACAGTGGATCTTCTACAGCACGCCGCCCCCGGGGACGCCCGACTCGATCAGCGGTGGCGCCACCGGCGGACAGATGTGGATCACCGGGACCTACGATCCGACGCTGAATCTCGTGTAT
>DATBFF010000165.1:0-2135 GCA_036558625.1 Mycobacterium sp.
CGCCGCATCCCAGTCGTGCGTGTCGTGCGGCGAGGCCTGGAATCCCCACGCCAGCTTGCCCGTGTCGGGATTGATGGCGACGATGCTGCACGTCCAGGGATTGTCGCCGGGCCGCGCCGCGCCGTTGAGCACGGGCGTCGGGTTGCCCGTGCCGACATACACGAGATTCAGCGTCGGATCGTAGGTCCCGGTGATCCACATCTGTCCGCCGGTGGCGCCACCGCTGATCGAGTCGGGCGTCCCCGGGGGCGGCGTGCTGTAGAAGATCCACTGCGTCTTGCCCGTTTCCGGATCGATCGATGTCAGCATGCCGGGCAGATTGTCGAAATCTCCCGAGACACCGACGAGCAGGTGGTTGCCGACGACGAGCGGCGCGTTGGTCGACCAGTAGCCGCGGCGCGCGTCGGCGATCTGCACGTCCCATTTCACTTTCCCATCGCGCGCGTCCAGCGCGACGAGGTGTGCATCCGGCGTGGTGAGGTAAACCGAGTCCTTGTAGACGGCCGCGCCGCGATGGCCGATGTGGAATCCCTCGTTGGATCGGTAGTTGTAATGCCAGAGCGGCCGCGCGGTTCGCGCGTCGATCGCCCACAAGTTGTCGGGCGCCGTCACGTAGATCACGCCGTTGACGAGGATGGGGCTGGACTTGATCCCCCCGGGCTGGTTGGTCTGAAAGGCCCACGCGAGTGTGAGCTGATGAACGTTGTCCGGCGTGATCTGCTTCAGCCGGCTGTGGCGCTGGCCCGAGTAGTCGCCGTGATAGGTGGGCCAGCTGTCGGCCGGCGGCTTGAGGAGGGCCGCGGGGTCGAGCCCCTGCGCGGCGACGACCGCGCACGCAGCGACCGAAGCGCCGATGGCCAGGGTATATCGAATGACGAAGCGAAAGTTCATGGTGAGCAATGACCTCGGACCACTAGGGGCCGTGTGCGTGCGATGTAAAGCGCTGCGGCGGGTGGCGCGAACGGGGCGCCCCGCGTCGCGCCGCAGGCGCCTCCCTGTGACCGTCTTTCTTGGCGCCGAGCACGACGTGGGGCTGTTCGCGACAGGACCCGCTCCAAGCGCTTACATCTCATTCGAACGGTCCACTACCGCAGCGTCTGCAGGTACGCGAGCACGTCGTGCATGTCGGCGTCGGTGTACTTCGCCAGCTGCGCGGCATGCGCTTCGAGCGGGTCGTCAACCGTGAACTTCACCTGGCTGGTCGGCCACGATCGGCGCCAGCCCGACTGATCGACCACACCGATCGCGAACTCGTCGCGAAACGTGAGGCGGCCGGTGACGGTTTCGCCAGAGGGAAGCGTGACGGTCACCTTCGGTCCGGACGCCGGCGCGCTGGATCGGCCGCGGCCGCCGCTCGGATACAGCATCCGCTGCATCAACTGCAGGCCTTGCAGCCGCGTGGCGAGTCCTGCGAAGTCACCCGTCGGTGAGTGACACTTCGCGCAGCCGCCCGCGCCGTTGAAATACTGCTTCCCGGCTTCGGCGTTGCCCGTCTGCAGATCGGCGACCTCGACCGTGCGACGGCTGCCCTCATTCGATGCCGATTTGCTCGTTGCGTCGTGGATGAACGCGACGATGGCGGCGAGATCGGCATCGGCGAGATTGAAGGGGGGCATGCCTTTGTCGGGACGGCCGCTGCGCACGACCTGCGCGATCTTGTCCCCGCGCACGTCCTCCGCCACGAGCGCCGAGCGCGTGAGGTCAGGGCCCGACTGGCCTCCCCTCGCGTCGCGGCCATGGCAGAAGCCGCACTGCGCGGCGAAGAGCGGCTCGCCCGCCTTCACCTGCTCGGGCGGATACGTCTGCGACGTCTTGGTGTCAGGCGGCCGTTGCGACGCCGGGCTGCTCATCTGCTGACCCCGACCTCTGCCTTCCTGCGGCGGGGCAGTTGGCGGCGTCGGCTGTGCAGCGGCCGGCGGCGGGTTCTGCGCGTGCGACAACCCGCCGAGCCAGAAAGCCCAGAAACAAATGAACGCCGCGGCAAGAACGCGCCTCAGCGCTCGTAACAAAACCATGCGTGGTGGCGTCATTAACGGAGTCGAGCACGAGTATAGTGGCTTTCGCATTCGGGTCAACCGCCGCCCATGTGCGGATCGAGAGGAGAACCGTGATGATGCGAGCCGTGCTTCGTGCGT
>DATBFF010000166.1:0-42811 GCA_036558625.1 Mycobacterium sp.
CATGAGGTACCGGGCCCGAGCCTGCCCGGAGCGTTCCAGAAGACTGTCGAACGACTCCAGCCATTCGGAGGTCTCTTCAGGATCGATATCCGGCAGATAGGACGCCACGCCTTCGCGAATCACCCGGACGCGATCAGATTCGGTTGGGCTCATTGAGTTTTGGGCCAGATCGCGGCGGGCGAACTCGGTAGTCAACGCACTACTCCTCATTCGGCGGGGCAGGTTAGCTCCATCGTCCACCTATCGTGCCTCACCTGCATGGCCTGGGGGCGGTAACGTCTGCGGCTGTGCTGGGGATCGGCGCGGTCAGGCGGTGGCGGACCACCGCGCTGGTGAGCGGCCTGGCGGCGTCGGCGGTGATGGTCGGCTGCACGATCTCCACGGGCGGCACCCCGACGGCGGACACCGGCGACGCGCGAAGCTACCGGAGCTGGGCGGCCGATTCGTCGTCGCAGTCCGCGGCGTCGGCGCGCGAGCGGGAGTCGACGCTTCAGGAGTCGTTGACCGCGGAGGCCGTCGCCGACGCCTGCAACATGCTCAGCTCCACGAGTGTGGACGCCGTGACCGCGATCAACGCCTACGTCAACGCGGCCACCAGCGGCAACGACACCGACGTCGCAGGGAAAGCCCAGGCGGCGGTGGAGACGCTCAACCATGCCGCCGACAGCGTCTCGACCACTCTGGGCACCGAACTGTTGCCGCAGATGGCCGACTCGTTCCGGGCGTGGGTGGAGGCCGCGCGAGGCGTCGCGAAAGCGATCGGGGAGCGCTACGCGCAGCCGGAGTTCAACGCCGAGGTCGACAAATTCAACCGGGCAAACGACAACGCGCTGGACACGTGCGGCGGCTCGCACTGATCCACCCGGCCGATGATGCTTCGAAGTCGCACCGTACCGTGCGACGATAGGCTCGGCCGGCTCACAGACAAGGGAGGTGCCGACGGTGGTCGCGGCGGGTGACGCCCCGAACTACGCCCGCAGACTGGGCATCGAAAAAGATCAGGTTGTTCAGGAGTTGGGGTGGGACGAGGACACCGACGACGACATCCGCGCCGACATCGAAGAGGCGTGCGGCTCTGAACTGCTCGACGAGGACGCGGACGATGTGATCGACGTCGTGCTGCTGTGGTGGCGAAACGGCGACGGCGACCTGGTCGACCGGCTGATGGACGCGATCACGCCGCTGGCCGACGACGGCGTCATCTGGGTGCTGACCCCCAAGACCGGCAAGCCCGGGCATGTGATACCCGCCGAGATCACCGAGTCGGCGCCGACGGCCGGGCTGATGCAGACCTCGTCGGCGAACCTTGGCGACTGGAGTGCAAGCCGGTTGGTGCAGCCCAAATCCCGGGCGGGCAGGCGCTAGTGATCGAAGTCGGTTCGTCTGCACCGGATTTCACACTGCGCGACCAGAACCAGCAACCGGTGTCGCTCAGCGACTTTCGCGATCGCAAGAGCGTGCTGCTGGTGTTCTTCCCGCTCGCGTTCACGGGCGTGTGCGAGGGCGAGCTCGACGAGATCCGCGACCATCTGCCCGACTACGAGAACGACGGCACGCAGACGCTGGCGATTTCAGTAGGGCCGCCGCCCACCCACAAGGTGTGGGCGACCGAGAGCGGGTTCACGTTTCCGGTGCTGTCGGATTTCTGGCCGCACGGCGCCGTGGCTCAGGCCTACGGGGTGTTCAACGAGGACGCCGGCTTTCCGAACCGGGGCACGTTCGTCGTCGACCGATCCGGCATCGTCCGGTTCGCGGAGATGAACGGTCCGGGCGAGGCGCGCGACCAGAGCCAGTGGAAGTCCGCGCTGGCCGCCCTCGCCTAGTCCCCGCATCTGCCGCGAGCGTGCGTGTCTGCCGGTCGACACGCCGGTGAACGGCCGGATTCCGCGCGCGCTCGTCGAGGGGTGAGCGTGCACAGATTTCGTCGGGCGATCAGTCAGCCGGTAGCCTCCCCGGCACGGGGCGCGTAGCTCAGTGGTAGAGCTCTGGTTTTACACACCAGCGGTCGGCGGTTCGATACCGTCCGCGCCCACCGAGCCTTCCTCAGCAAAACGCTTACCTTCCGTGACCTACGTCACTACCATCACAGTCGCATTCGGTTACGACCGGTGGCGGGAGATGACGATGACCAGCGAGCGAGACACACGAGACGCAGAGGCCACCGGGGTCGAGGGCCGGCTGCAGTGGTTGCGGGAGTCGGTGCGCACGGAGCCCGTCGGCGCGGCAGAAGCCGCCTGGGCCTGGATCACGGACTTGTCCGAGAAAGCCAAGGACGACGCCGACGGCGCCGATGGCGAACTGAACGAATTGTTCCGGCTTGGCACGCCGCCCACCGACCTGGACGGGCCCACCGAGGGCATCCTCGTGATGACGACGACGAACCCAGCGCTCGACATGGCAGTACGTGCGGTGACAGCGCTGTGGATGCCGTGGCAAGGCAAGCGATTCGACGCCGACGCGGCAACCGGCGACAACCGGCTCACGCGCAGCACCGGGTTGGTATCAAAATTGCTCTGGCCGCTGTACTCCATGCGAGACGCCGAATCCGGCAAGCTTGCCTTCGATTTCAAAACCTACGTCGAAGCCGGCAAAGACGACCCCGACCTTCAGGTCATGGTGATCGACTACGCGGACGTCGAGAAGAACCCGCGCCTGATCATCCGCAGCATTCGCGACGAGCTCGTCGAACTCGTTCGCGGTGTCTACCTCGGGAAGATTTTGTTCGCGGGGGACGACAAGTACAGCAAGCTCGGTTATTTCGCCCTCCGGAGGAGTTCCCAGTGAGCCGTCAGTGGTATGAGCACCCGTCGTTGATCCTCCAACTCAAGGATCTGGCAAAGGCCCGCGACGATCTTCGCGACAAAAACCTCTTCGAGGGCGACGGCATTCGGCCCAAGGAGGATCTCGGGGAGGCAACCGAGGAGGTGAAGCGGGCACGCACCTCCGACGGAACCTTCAACGACCTGTCCGACCCTTGGATGGGCTCGAAGGGCTCAGGCTTCGGGCGCAATGTGCCGCTGGCGATGACGGTCCCGGACCATAAGCGGCTGCTGGACCCCGACCCGCGGATGATCAGCCGCCGGCTGATGGCGCGCGACGAGTTCAAGCCGGCCGGCATCATCAACGCGCTCGCCGCCGCGTGGCTGCAGTTCGAGAACCACAACTGGTTCTTCCACGGCGACGGCGTCGCCGACAAAACCATCGACATTCCGCTGCGCGACGGTGACGACTTCCCGGAAGACCCGATGCGGATCCGGTGCACGATCCCGATCCGCGGCGACATCGTCGAGGGTTGTCCCGCACCGGTGTTCGGCAACGTCGAAACTCACTGGTGGGACGGTTCGCAGATCTATGGCAGCGGCAAGGATCGCCAGTCCGAGGTTCGCACACACGTGGACGGCAAGGTCAAGGTCGGCGACGACGGTCGGCTGCCGAAGAGTGACATCCCCGGCATCGATCTGACTGGCATGCGGGAGAATTGGTGGGTCGGCGTCGGGCTGCTGCACACGCTGTTCGCCCGCGAGCACAACGCGGTGTGCGACGCGTTGAAGAAGGCGTACCCAAGTCTCGACGACCAGCGCCTGTTCGAGCTCGGGGTGCTCGTGGTGTCTGCGCTGATCGCGAAGATCCACACCGTCGAGTGGACGACGTGCGTGCTGCGCCACCCGGCGTTGCAGATCGGCATGAACGCCAACTGGTTTGGCGCTCTCGGCGAGACGTTCAAGGACCGGATCGGTCGCGTCGGCGACAGCGAAGTGCTCTCCGGCATCCTCGGGTCGTCCGCCGACCACCACTCCGCGCCGTTCTCGTTGACCGAAGAGTTCGTGTCGGTCTACCGGATGCACCCGCTGATCCCCGACGACTGGAACTTCTTCTCGCTGGAATCCGGTGAGCACCTTGAGCATCGGTATTTCACTGAGCTACAAGGCGGCTACACCCGTGACTTCATGGACCGCATGGGAATGGGTGACATGTGGTATTCGTTCGGTATCGCCAGCGCCGGCGCCGTGTGCCTGCACAACTATCCGAACGCGTTGCGGGAGCTCACTCGCGTCGACGGACAGATCACCGATCTGGCGACGCTTGACATCGTGCGGGACCGCGAGCGCGGCGTGCCCCGGTACAACGACTTCCGTGAGGCACTGCGGATGCCGCGGCGCAAGAGCATCGACGAGATCACGCCGAACAAGCAGTGGGCCAAGGAGATCAACGAGATCTACAACGGCGACGTCGACAGCGTCGACCTGCAGATCGGCATGCAGGCCGAGAAACCGCCGAAGGGGTTCGGCTTCTCCGACACTGCGTTCCGCATCTTCATCCTGATGGCATCACGGCGCCTGAAGAGCGACCGGTTCTTCACCAACGACTTCCGGCCCGAGGTGTATACACAGGTCGGCTACGACTGGGTCAACAATACGACGATGAAAGACGTTCTGCTGCGCCACTATCCGGAACTTCAAGCCGTGCTCGGCGATGCTGAGCGGGTGTTCGCGCCATGGCCGCGGCTGGGGGCGCCGGTGACCGGCAAGAAACATCCGATCGTCCAGCTCGCCGACTCCGTGCGCGCCTACATGCCCTGGGGGTAACCGTGTCTGATGGTCGCTCGGACGAGCCTCGCTCCGTGTCTGATGGTCGCTCGGACGAGCCTCGCTCCGTGCCCGATTTCCCGCACGCGTCCGTCCTGGAAGGCATCCGGTTCACCGCGCAGATCGGTGCGCCCAATCTGATTTCAGGGTTGTTCAACAAACGGGAACTGCCCACCCGCGTGGCCGCCACGGTCGGAGCCGACTACTTCGGATACCGCCTCGTCGACGCCATGGTACGTAGCTATGGGCCGGGTCCGTTCTATGTTCGGGTTGCGCGCGACGAGGCGCTGTTGCTGACCGACCCCGACGACCTGAAGTTCGTGCTCGGCGGCTCACCGGACCCGTTCGCGTCCGACCCCGAACAAAAACACAAGGGGATGAGCGCGTTTCAACCCGAAGCGCTGACGATTTCGCGGCTTCCGTTGTGGGAACAGCGCCGAAAGTTCGCCGAGGCAGTGCTCGACACCGGTGAACCCTTGCATCGATTGGCGCAGCCGTTCACCGACGTGGCTGCTCAAACCGCGGCAGAGCTCACCGGGCAGAAGATGACATGGCCTGTGTTCAACGAGGCGTTCCAGAAGATGACGCGCCGAGTTGTCTTCGGCGACAAGGCGGCTGACGACATCGCGTTGACAGGCCAGCTCGGCGAGTTGATGTCGGCGGGTAACAAGATGCCCGGTAAGCCCGCCCCCGACTACGGCACTTTCATCACACGTATCAGTGACTACCTCGACGACCCCAGCCCGAATTCGTTGGCCTCTCTGGTTGCAGAAGCCCCGACGATGGGCGACACCAAGCCCGCCGGTCAACTGGTGCACTGGCTGTTTGCGATGGGGGACACGTTGGCCGCGAACATGTTCCGGGCGTTGGCCGCGCTGGCCACGCACATGGAACAGCAGCGGGAGGTCCGCGCGGAAATGGCCAAGGCCGACATCGGCACCGCCGACGGCGTCGCCTCGCTCGACTATCTGGCGGGCTGCCTGTGCGAGGCGATGCGGCTGTGGCCCACGACGCCGCTCTTCGGCCGCGTCGCCATCCGCGACGTCGAGTTCCCCAACGGTGCGGTGCTGCCTGAAGGCGGCCAAGTGCTGATCTATAACGTATTCAACCACCGAAACCGCAACCGCATCCCGTACGCCGACCGCTTCTCGCCCGGCGAGTGGACGAGCGGGGACGCCGGGCAGGACTGGTCGTACAACTTCTTCAGCCACGGCCCGCAGGTGTGCCCGGGCGCGGGGTTGTCCGTCTTCCTCGGCCAGGCTGTGCTGGCGCACGTGCTCGCCGCCGGGACGCCCGACGTGTCAGGCACCCGGCTGGATTCGACGAAGCCGTTGCCGCACAGCTTCGACCTGTACGGGTTCAGCGTCGGGCTGGTCCGCTAGGCGGGCGCGGGCGGCGCGAAGAACTCGAGCGCGATTCCGTCGGGGTCGCGAAAGCTCAGGCCGGATCCGTAGCCGGCGTCGACGATGCCGCCGTGCTGGATCCCCAGTTCGTTGAGCCGAGCCATCCAGCTCTCCAGGTCCGCTCGGCTCGCCACGCCGAAGCCGACGTGGTCCAGGCCCACCCGGAACTCGGTGAAGCGTTCGTCAGGCACCCCGCGCTCATGCTGGTGGATGCCAATCAGCGTGCCTCCGTCGAGCATCCACACCAGGTGGCGGAATCCGGCGTGGGTGTGCTCGTCGAGCACGGGGTCCGAACCGAACAGCTGTCGGTACCAGGGCCCGCTGACTTCGACGTCCTTGACGGTCAACGCGACATGGGCGAGTCCGGGGAAACCGGGCATCAGACGATCCTCTTTCCGCGACGGGCACGGGCACGCATGTCCCGGAGGTACATCTGGTAACCCAGCACCCACAGCTGGTGCGGGATCACCCGGTCGGCCACCCGAAGGCCTGTCAGCAGCCATTCGAATCGACGCTGCTGGTCGTCCGACCACGGCAGCCGCATGTGTGCGCGAAATTCCGGCGACAGAAATCCCGCCGTCGCGAACAGACTGAACGGGCCGAGCATCCGCAGCGGCCACGGCAGAAACACCATGCTGGCGACGCCGTAGAGATGTCGCTGCACCGGCGGGTCGATTCTCAACTCGTCCAGCGTTCGCTTCCAGTACTCGTCGAAGGCGACCCGGTCGGCCGGCCACATAGGCTCGGGCACCTGCAGCGTGGTGCCGAGGCGCTTGGCGTCCTGGTAGACCGCGTCGGCCGCGGCGTCGTCCAGTGGTCCGTACAGGAACTCGTGCTGGTCGATGTAGTAGCGGTACAGGCAGGCGGCCACCCACAGCTGCAGCTTCGGGTCAAATGCGTTGTAGGACACGGGACTTTGCTCTGTGGAGCGCACCTGTTTGTGCGCGGTGTCGACGGCTTTGCGGATCGATTCCCGGTCCCGGTCGGTGCCGATAGTGGCGACGGCCAGGTACGTGCCAGTTGTCCTGGCCCGTTTGAAGGGGTGCTTGTAGACGTTGCCCGAGTCGACTCGGCTCTCCAGCACGCCGTATCCCACGCCCGGCAATGACAGCTGCATGATCACGTTGGCGGCAGGCAGCAGCACTGCCGCCGGATTCAACAGGTCAGTAAGTCGAGTCGGCGGACGCTTCATAGTTGCAGTAGACCACGATGTGAGGGTGTTTGCGCCCACATCCCGAGGCGTCGGCGTGCTGGCCGGCTGGGTGGCCGATCTGGCGTTCGGGGACCCGCAGCGCCGGCACCCGGTCGCCGGGTTTGGGGGCCTCGCCTCAGCGTTCGAGGGCGTCACTTACCGCGATACCCGATGGGCCGGTGTCGCCCACGTGAGCGCGTTGCTGAGCGCCGTCGCAGTGCTGGGTGTCGCGGTGGAGCGTCGCGGGGGCTCACTCGGACTTGCTGCGGCGACGTGGGCGGTGCTCGGCGGGACGTCGTTGCTCTCGACGGTTTCGGGGATGGCGGACGCATTGGCAGTCGACGACGTCGACGCGGCCCGGCGCATCCTGCCGTCCCTTTGCGGCCGAGATCCCGATGCGCTGGACGGCGACGGGCTGACGCGCGCGGCGTTGGAGTCGTTGGCCGAGAACACGTCCGACGCGCACGTCGCGCCATTGTTCTGGGCTGCGGTCGGCGGTGTCCCCGGTGCACTGGTCTACCGCGCGGTCAACACACTCGACGCGATGATCGGTTATCGTTCAGCCCGCTATGCCCGATTCGGCTGGGCGGCAGCACGATTGGACGACGTTGCCAACCTGGTACCCGCCCGGGTGACGGCGGCACTTGTCGTGGTGTGCTCTTCGTGGGCTGGGGGCTCGGCGGCGGGTGCGCTGCGAGCCTGGCGACGCGACGCCCGGCGGCATCCCAGCCCCAACGCCGGCGTTGTCGAGGCAGCATTCGCGGGTGCGCTCGGTGTTCAGTTGGGAGGACCGACGCGGTATCCGCACGGGCTCGAAATACGCCCCGCCCTCGGCGATGGACCCGCGCCTCAACTCGTCGATCTCCGTCGCGCGGTCCGGCTCTCACGGTTGGTGCAGATTTCCGCCGCGGTACTGGCTGTCCTCATCGCCGAACGACCGGTCATCACACGCTCTTGGCGAAATCGCCTGTCCTAAGTGGCCACTCGAACAGAACTTCAGCGTCTGCGGCCGTAGCGGTCGGCGAGCTTCTCCTCGGCGGTCACCGGTTCCTGCGGTTCTCGTTCGGGCTCCTTCTCGCGGCGGCGCTGCCTGAGTTCCGCAAACACGAAGTAGCCCAGACCGATCGGCGCGAGAATTCCGAACGCAATCCACTGGATGCCGTACGACAGGTACGGCCCCGCGTCGAGGTGAGGCAGGGTCAGCACACCCAGACCACCGGGCTGGTCCTCCACAAGCTGCACGTACGGCTTCGCCAACTGAGTGCCGGTCAGCTGACCGACCTGTTCGGTGTTGATCGAATAAACCTGCGGCATGCCGTTTCCCACGATCGGCGCCTTCTCCGCCTGCGATTCCGAATCGCGCAGCCGCGCGGTGATCGTCACCGGCTCCGACGGTGGTGGTGGGATCGGTGGAACGCGTGAGCCCTCCAGCGGCCGCACATAGCCTCGGTCGACGAGGACCGTCGGGCCGCCGTCGACGACGAACGGCGTCAGCACCTCGAACGCCGGCTGCCCGTCAACCACACGCAGCCGCGCGAGCACCGAAACTCCGGTGTAGCGCCCCGTGGCGGTCACCCGCCGCCACTGAGCCGAATCAGACTGTGACAGCAACGAAGTCACCGGGACGGGATCCGCGTGCAGCGAGGCGGCGATCTGGTCGTTCTCCCGGGAGGTCCGGGTGTTCTTGCCTAACTGCCATGGTGCGAGCACCGTGAAGCACAGGTATGCGAAAGCGGCGACGACGAGCGCGAGCGCAATCCAGCCCGGCCGCACAAAGAAAGTCCACCGCCGCATCAGCTCGCTACGCCTCGCAAAGCAAGTTGTTCGTCGACCCAGTCGTGCAGACCCGGCAGCGACGCCTCGATCACGTCGAAGGTCTCCTCGAAATCCGCATGGGCGCCGTAGTAGGGGTCCTCGACGTCGAGCGCATGCACGCCGGAGCGTGGGTCGAACGAGCGCAGCAGCCGGACGCGGTCGCTCGGCACGCCGAGATGGGCGAGCATCCGCTGGTGGTTACGACTTAGTGCCACAACCAGATCGGCGCTCAAGTGGTCGTCGCAGAGCTGCGCCGCGCAGTGTGAGGTCGGATAGCCATGTGCCTGCAGGACCCGTCCCGCACGCACGTCGACCTCGCATCCGACGTGCCAGTCGCCGGTTCCGGCGCTCGTGACCCGGACGTGCAAGTTCAGGCCTCGCTCGCGAATCTGGTGAGCGAACATCTTCTCGGCCATCGGCGACCGGCAGATGTTGCCGGTGCAGACAAACGTCACGTGCAGAGCTTCAGACACCGAGCACCTCCCGCAGTGCAGCGACGGTGGGCACGTACGCCTTCGGTTGTTCGACGGCGGGGTCGTCGAAATCGCCACCGCCGTAACCCCACTTGACCACCACGGTGTCGATGCCGTTGCGCGAAGCGCCTTCCACGTCGTGCGAACGGTCACCCACCATCAACATCTGCTCCGGCAGCGGATCGAGCTGGGCCAGGGCATGAGCGACGACGTCTGCCTTGCTCGCCCGGAAACCGTCGGGGCTTGCGCCGGCGATGACCTCGAAATGGTCGTCGAGCCCGAAGTGCGCAAGCACCTTTCTCGCCGTCGGCTCGGCCTTCGACGTCGCGACTGCGAGCCGCACTCCTGCGGCACGCAAGTCGGCCAGCAGTTCCGGGATCTCGTCGAAGACTGCGTTGAGTTTCCAGCCACGGGCCGCGTAGTCGGCGCGGTACGCGGCGATCGCGGCGTCGGTCTTCTCGCCCAGCCCCAGCCCGCGCAGCGTCTGGTGCATCGGCGGGCCGACGACCATGCCGGCCAGGTCCGGCTCGTCGGGCACCGGCACGCCGACCTGGCCGAGCGCATGCCGGAAGCTCGACACGACACCGACAGCAGAGTCGGTCAGCGTGCCGTCCAGGTCGAAGATGACGAGCTGCGGATTTGAGCCCACCCGTACATTGTGTCTGTGCGCTACCACGGCGACCAAGCTGCCCAGCCCGGGATGCTGGACTTCGCCGTCAACGTCCGCGCGCAGGCGCCGCCGGCCTGGCTGCTCGACCGGCTGACCGCGCGCCTCGCCGACCTTGGCCGCTACCCGAGCCGCGCCGACGAACACGCCGCGGCCCAGGCCGTCGCTTCCCGGCACGGGCGCGACGAGAACGAAGTCGCCCTGCTGGCCGGCGGCACCGAGGGCTTTGCGCTGCTGCCGAACCTGGGCCCGCGCCTGGCCGCGGTGATCGCGCCGTCGTTCACCGAGCCCGACGCCGCACTGGCCGCCGCCGGCATTCCCGTTGGCCACGTCGTGCTGGCTCCGCCGTTCGGGCTCGACGACGCCGCGGTGCCCGACGAGGCCGACCTCATCGTCGTCGGGAACCCGACCAACCCGACGTCGGTGCTGCACTCGAGCGACGACATCCTGGGGCTCAGACGACCCGGCCGGATCGTCGTGGTCGACGAGGCATTCGCCGACGCGATCCCCGCCGAGCGCGAATCATTGGCTTCGCAGCCACTGCCCGACGTGCTTGTGCTGCGCAGTCTCACGAAGACGTGGTCACTGCCAGGCCTTCGCGTCGGCTATGCACTCGGCGCACCGGAGCTGCTGCGCCGACTGACCGCAACACGGCCGCACTGGCCGCTCGGCACGTTGCAATTGGAAGCGCTGATCGCGTGCAACCAACCCGACGCGGTCGCCGAGGCGCAGGAGCAAGCAGAAAGGATGGTCGCGACGCGCGCCGAAATGGCCGCTGCGCTCACCGCCGCCGGCGCTCGTGTCGTCGATGGGAATGCGCCGTTCGTGCTGTTTGGGGTAGCCGACGCGCAATTAGTCCGAAAGCACTTGGCGGCCAACGGGATCGCTATACGTCGGTGCGACACTTTCGTCGGACTCGACGGAGAATACCTTCGGGCGGCGGTCCGGCCGGAGTGGCCGACGTTGGTTTCGGCCCTGCAGGAGATCCTGGCATGAGCGTGCCTATGGGCGAGGTCATCGACACGCTCGACGAGGCGTACCCGCCGCGGTTGGCGCAGTCGTGGGATTCGGTGGGTCTGGTCTGCGGCGACCCGAGCGATTCCGTGCAAGTCGTGGTTGTCGCGATCGACGCGACCACGGCTGTCGCGGCCGAGGTGCCCGAGAAAGGACTGCTCCTTGCACACCATCCGCTGCTGCTGCGCGGCGTCGATACCGTCGCGGCCAGCACCCCGAAGGGATCGTTGGTGCACACCTTGATCCGCAGTGGCCGTTCGCTTTTCACCGCCCATACCAATGCCGACTCGGCATCCCCGGGCGTGTCCGACGCGCTGGCCCAAGCGCTCGGGCTGGACGTGGAGGCCGTGTTGTCTCCGTTCGCAGACGGGCCCGCCCTGGACAAGTGGGTGGTGTTCGTGCCGCAGGACAATGCGGATGCGGTGCGGGCAGCAATGTTCGACGCGGGTGCCGGCCGGATCGGGGACTACTCGCATTGCAGTTGGAGCGTGACCGGCACCGGGCAGTTCCTGCCTCACGAGGGCGCGACACCGGCGATCGGCAACGTCGGGGCGGTCGAGCGGGTCAGCGAAGACCGCGTCGAGATGATCGCGCCGGCTGCCGCCCGGCCGGCCGTGCTCGCCGCGATGCGTACCGCGCATCCGTACGAAGAACCGGCGTTCGACGTGTTCGCGCTGGCGCCACTGCCCGGCGACGTGGGGCTGGGCCGCATCGGCACGCTCGATTCCCCGGAGCCGTTGAGCGCCTTCGCTTCCCGGGTGCACCGGGTGTTGCCGGAGACGTCGTGGGGTGTGCGGGTGGCGGGCGACCTCGACCAGAAGGTTTCGCGGGTCGCAGTGTGCGGGGGAGCCGGCGATTCACTCCTCGACGACGTCGCCGCCGCGGGTGTCGACGCCTATGTCACGTCTGATCTCCGTCATCACCCGGCCGACGAGCATCGGCGGGCGTCTGACGTGGCACTCGTCGATGTCGCCCACTGGGCGGGCGAATTCCCGTGGTGTGAGCAGGCAGCTGACGTGCTACGCGCTCAGTTCGGTCCGTCGCTGACCGTCCGGGTGTCGACGATCCGCACCGACCCGTGGAACATGGCGGAGGCGCGATGAAAGCTGCTGTGGATCAACAACGGTCGCTCGTCGGTCTGGTCGAGATCGACGCCGAACTCGCGCGTATCGCGCATCGCCGCGCGCATCTGCCCGAGCTGCAACGCCATGACGAGGTGCAGGCGCAACTTCGCGCGGCCAGCGATCGTCTCGCTGCACTGCAGCTGGCATTAGAGGACCTGGACACGCAGGTGGGCCGTTTCGAGGCAGAGATCGAAGCGGTCCGCCAGCGGGAAGATCGCGACCGCTCGCTCCTCGCCACCGGTCACGCAGATGCCAAGCAGCTCACCGACTTACAGCATGAGTTGGAAACCTTGCAGCGGCGGCAGTCGAGCCTGGAGGATTCTTTGCTCGAAGTAATGGAGCGGCGCGAAGAATTGCAGGAAGACCAGACTCGCGAGCGCGGCACCATCGACTCGCTGCAGGCCGACCTCGCCGCCATCGAACGCAGCCGTGACGGGGCGCTGTCCGAGATGGACAACACCGTAGAAGATCGTTTCGATCGTCGAGCCGAACTGGTCGCGGGACTCGACGCTGAACTCGTCGCGCTGTACGAACGGCAACGCTCCTCGGCCGGTGTCGGCGCCGGGCTGCTACAGGGAAAGCGCTGCGGCGCATGCCGTATCGAACTCGACCGAGGGGAGCTGGCGCGAATTTCCGCCGCCGCCGACGACGACGTGCTGAGGTGTCCGGAGTGCCGCGCGATCCTGTTGAGGGCCACATGAGAGTAATCGTCGAAGCCGACGGCGGCTCGCGCGGCAATCCTGGGCCGGCGGGGTTCGGATCTGTGGTGTGGTCGTCTGACCACTCCGCGGTGCTGGCGGAGATCAAGGAAGCCATCGGGGTCGCCACCAACAACGTCGCGGAGTACCGCGGCCTGATCGCGGGTCTCACCGAGGCTGCCAGGTTGGGCGCCACTGACGTCGATGCAATGCTGGACTCCAAGCTCGTCGTCGAACAGATGTCAGGTCGATGGAAGGTCAAGCATCCCGACCTCGCGCCACTGCACTCCGAGGCGCGGCGACTGGCATCGGGATTCGACCGCATCTCATACAGCTGGATTCCGCGCGAAAAGAACTCCCACGCCGACCGTCTCGCCAACGAGGCGATGGACGCGGCCGCCGCGGTGTCGCCGTCACCGCCAGGATGGACGGGGGCACAGGGGACGCCGACCCGGCTACTGCTGTTGCGGCACGGGCAGACCGAGTTGTCGGTGCAGCGGCGTTATTCCGGGCGGGGGAATCCTGCGCTGACCGATCTGGGCCGGCAACAGGCGGATGCCGCCGCCGACTACATCGCGAGCCGGGGCGGCATCGCGGCCGTCGTCACGTCTCCATTGCAGCGCGCCTACGACACCGCGGCGACGGTCGCCAAGGCGCTCGGGCTCGATGTCTCGGTCGATGACGAGTTGATCGAAACGGACTTCGGTGCCTGGGAGGGTCTGACGTTCGCAGAGGCCGCTGAGCGTGATCCCGACTTGCACCGGAACTGGTTGCGCGACACCACGATCGCGCCTCCGGACGGCGAGAGCTTCTCCAGCGTGCAGGAGAGGGTGCGGCGGGTGTCTGAACGTATCATCGGCGAATACGGCGGGGCCACCGTGCTCGTCGTCTCGCATGTGACGCCGATCAAGACTGTGCTACAGCTGGCGCTCGATGCGGGTCCGTCCATTCTGTATCGACTGCACTTGGACTTGGCCTCGCTGTCGGTAGCCGAGTTCTATCCCGACGGCAAGGCGTCGGTGCGGTTGGTGAACCAGACCGCCTATCTGGACTAGCACGCGGTCAGGTGCACGGGCATGTGCCGCACGCCGGCGTGCTTGTTGCTGCGGACATATTCCACCGGCCCCGTCAGTGTCACGACGGCGACTTTGTCGAGCAACGCTTCCAGCACCACGCGGATCTCCATCCGGGCCAGCGCCGCACCTAAACAGAAATGCGCACCGCGGCCGAATGCCAAGTGCGGGTTCGGTTTTCGGGCGATGTCGAACACATACGGGTCGGTGAACACCGACTCGTCGCGGTTTGCCGACGCCCACCACAGCGTCACCTTGTCGCCGGCGCGGATCTGCTGGCCGCCGATCTCGACGTCGCGGGTCGCGGTGCGGCGGTTGTACGGCGTCGACGACGCCCACCGCAGAATTTCCTCGACCGCGCCCGGCAGCAGCGATCGGTCTGCACGCAGCGACTCGAGCGTGTCGGGATGTTCGGTGAGCGCAAGGGTTCCGAGGGCGATCGAGTTGCGTGTGGTCTCGCTGCCGGCCGCGATGATCAGGGAGAAGAACATGTGCTGTTCCATGTCGGTCAGCGGTTCCCCGTCGATCACCCCGTTCGCGACCACCGACAAGAGGTCATCGGCGGGCTCGCGGCGCTTCAACTCGAGTAGGCCACCGCCGTATTCGAACATCTCCGCCGACGCCTGCTGGGTGCGGGCGGTCGCCTCACCGATTTCGCGGTCTTCGTAATCGAGGGTGACGTTGGCCCAGTTCAGCAGTTGATGGCGGTCTTGCTGGGGGACGCCGATCAGCTGTGCGACAGCCTGCAACGGAAGCTCGGCGGCGACGTCGACGAGGAAGTCGCAGTCGCCCTTGTCCAGTGCCGCGTCGACGACTTCGACCGCGCGGCGGCGAAGGTCTTGCTCGATCGCGGCGATGGTCCTCGGGGCCACGCTCGGTGTCAGCAGCCGCCGGAACTTGGCGTGCCGCGGGTCGTCCATCATGTTCAGCAGCACGCCGATGGCCCACTCGCGCGCCATGTCTTCCAGCGTCGTCCCGCCGCCGTCCCGGTCGCCGCCGGTCTCCGACGAAAAGGTGGCGGCGTCGGCGGCAGCGTCGACGATGTCGGCGTAGCGAGATAGCACCCAGAAGCCCTCGCCGCCCGGAGAGTGCTGGGTCGCGGGATGAAACCACACTGGCGATTCACGGCGCAGCGCGTCGAATACATGATGCGGAAAGCCGATCGCGAACCGGTCCAAGTCGGTGAGATCGACGTCGTCGTGCACGCTCATACGTTCCCATAATCTCGCTGTGATGAAATCGGAAGCCGCCGGTCCAGCGTGTGAACAATGTTTCTGGTGTGACTGGTGGTACGGTTCGCGCCTGTGTCAGAGCTGAACCGGCGCAACTTCATGGCGGGACTCGCGGTCGCCATTGTCGCCGGCGTGGGTATGGCGCGCTGCGAGGTCGGCGCGGTGCCGCATGTGATGGCAGCGGCGAGCGATGCAGCCGCAAGGCCCGCGCCATTCCGGCTGCCCGGTCTGCTGCCGCCGCCGGGGCCGGAGGCGCGAATCAAGCTGCCGGGCAGAGGAACTCTGTGGAGCCTGCCCGGAAAGGGTGACTCGCTGGCGCTGACACTCGACGACGGCATCGACTCCGACGTCGTGCGGATGTATACACAATTCGCGAAGGACACCGGGCTGCGCTTCACCTATTTCGTCAACGGCCGCTACCGCTCGTGGATCGACAACAAGGACTTGTTGCGACCGTTGGTGGAATCCGGGCAGATTCAGCTGGGCAACCACACGTGGGCGCATCCCGACTTGACCAAGCTGAGCGTGAAGCAGGCGATGGACGAGATCGGCCGCAATCACGACTTCTTGGCGAAGACCTACGGCGCCGACGCCAGGCCGTTCCTGCGCCCGCCGTACGGTGCGCACAATGCCACCGTCGACGCGATCGCGGCCGGGCTCGGCTACACGGTGATGGCGCTGTGGTCGGGGGATTTGGGCGATTCCAAGCTCCTCACCGAGGACGCGATCACCCACGCGGCCGACCGGTTCTTCACCCCGCAGACCGTCGTCATTGGACACCTGAACCACAAGCCCGTCACGCACGTGTACGGCCACTTCGTCGACTTGATCCGCGACCGCAAGCTGCGCTCGGTCACGCTCAACGACGTCTTCGAAAGGTGAGTCCTTTACTGAATTCGAGGACAGGTCGCATTGACGTCGAAAGGCACCGGAGTCGCATCCTCTTGGGTTTGCCCCTGCGCGTTCTGATAAGGCGCGATGTGGCCGGTGATCTTGAAGGTGTTGCCGTCTTTGGTGACTTGCGCATCGCCTCCGCCGACATGGCGGCCAGTCTGACCGGGATCAAACATGTAGAGGTTGTTGTTCGGGTCGGTAATCGTGACTTGTATGGCGCGCGGAGGTGTCGTGTTGGCGATATTGGCCTTCGCGCCGCCGGCCGAGATTTCGTACAGACCCGTGCCCGCTGGTGTCCCAGGTACGCCTGACGGAGGCGTGCCCAGTCCACATGAAACGTCGTCAGCAGGGCCTTTTGAGATCTGCTGGCCGTTCACCACGACCGTGTAGCCGACGGAGGCGTTGGCCGATGTGGTCGGCTCCGATGGGCTCCCCGATGGACTCGCCTCAGATGTGCGCGCCGGAGAACTCGACGGGCTGGTACTCGAGCTTGATGACTTGTTGCTGGAACAGCCCACCGCCACGACCGTGACTATCGTGGCGCCAGCAACGGCGACTATTAACCCGCGCATTCGTCGCCGCCCTTCTTACGTGTCCAATGATTCGCATCAGTATTACCGCGGCGACGCGCGCGCGTCGACGAATCACGGTATTGCTTCTCAGACGGCAACGGTGGCCAGTTGCGCCCAGTGGATGATCCATCTCCGTTCTGAGGCTGTGAGATAACGTGTCGGAATGCCGGGTCGAACGTATTCGTTCGAAGTCAACCGGACGAGCAGTGCGCCGGCCGCGACGCTCTTCCGGCTGGAGACCGACGCGGGCACGTGGTCGCAGTGGGCGAGGCCGCTCGTCGTTCAATCGGGCTGGGCGCAGGAGGCGGATCCGCCGGGCGGTGTCGGAGCCATCCGCAAGGTCGGTATGTGGCCGGTGCTCGTCCAAGAAGAAACGCTGGAATACGAACCACACCGCCGCCACGTGTACCGGCTGGTGCGTCCCACGACGCCGGCTAAGGACTACCGCGCCGAAGCGACGTTCACGCCGAATGCGCAGGGCGGCACTGATCTTCGCTGGCGGGGTTCGTTCACCGAAGCCATCCCTGGCACGGGCCGCGTGATGCTGGCAATCCTGCGCGGCGCGGTCACCTTCTTCGCCGCGAGGCTGGTCAAAGTCGCAGAACGCGAATCGGCCTAAGCCGTATCATGTATGGGCGGACGAGTTGGCTGGGCGGCCGCGGGTCGTAGCGATACGGTTCGAGGAAAGTCCGGACTTCACAGAGCAGGGTGGTTGCTAACGGCAACCCGAGGTGACTTGCGGGACAGTGCCACAGAAAACAGACCGCCACCGCTAGCGGTGGTAAGGGTGAAACGGTGCGGTAAGAGCGCACCAGCGTTCCGGGTGACCGGAATGGCTAGGTAAACCCCACCCGAAGCAAGGCCAAGAGGCCGCACCTGGTGCGGCTGCGCGTGCGTTAGAGGGTTGCTCGCCCGAGCACGCGGGTGGGCCGCTTGAGGTACCCGGCGACGGTGTGCCCAGATGGATGGTCGCCACAACAGAATCCGGCTTACAGGCCAACTCGTCCGCCCTGACGCTCCAGCGACGCCGAAATTCACCTTATGCAGAGCGTTACTCGCACTTGCTCTGCATAGCGTGAATTTCGGCGGGGAAGCGGAAGCGCCCTACAACTCCTTACGGGCAGCCTTCTTCAGCGCCTTCAGCGCCGGCGCCAGTTGTTCCCGAGACTGACGTGCCAGCTCACCTTCCCGCTCGTACAGCAAGCCGTATGTGAACGTGTCCTCGCGGGCGGCGTGCGCCGCATCGGCCTGCTGGCTCAAGTACGTCCGGCTGACCACGCTGTCCTGGTGATCGCCGAGCAGCGACTGGATGTCCTTTGCGGCGCCGGCGATCTTCGTATCGCCCGTCGCACCTGCGGTGTAGCGCAAGCGTTTGGCCGCCTTGCGGATTCGGTGCAGGGCCTCGTCGCGATGCTCCGCTTGCGCCTTCTTGGTTTCCTTGGCGCGCTTGCGGACTCGCTCGTAGCCCGACGCGACCGTCGTGTCCGACGGCTGTTCGGAACCTGGCTCGAGCTCTTGCAACTCGGCCGCCACCAGCCCCTCCAACGCATCGAGCAGGCGGAAATACCGCTGAGAACGCATGGCTGCCACCGATTTCCGCCAGCCCGAGCGGTAGCGGCGACGAGAACCCTCGACCAGCCGTTCGCGCACTGGACCCCGCACCAGTTCTGCCGGCAGCTCGTCGAGTGCCTTCTGGTAGCGGGCAGCCAGCACCTCCGCGTCGCGCGCGATTCCCAGCACGCTCGCCAACTGGCGCAGTTCGTCGAGAACCCACGCGTCGTCGGACAGTCCGAACGCCGACTCCGACGCCTGCAGCAGGCTGCGGATCTTTCGCGTCGTCACCCGCATTTGATGCACCGAGTCGTCCACGTCCGCACGGACCGCGCGGTCCCACACCAACAGGTTCTCGACCTCCTCGGCCACCGCTCGGTGTACCGGATCGTCGACGACGCGGGACAGCGGTTCCGAAGTCGGACCGTCCAACACCCGCGCCAGCGTCGAACCCTCGCCGGCCCGGTGAGCCCCCGCATCGAGCAGCCGGTTGGTCAACCGGTCCAGCAGTTCGCGGTGGCCGTACGACGAGAGCTCCAGCCTCCACTCCCGCCAACGGTCGGCCTCGCGCCCGTCGGCCCAGGCCGTCAATTCCTCGTCAGCGAACTCCGCCAGCGGTGTCCCGTCGGCGCCGTAGAGGCAGTCGACCGTTCGCGTCGTCGAGATCCGCGCCACGACAGCGAGCGGCCGGTCCCGCACGATTGCCAACACCACATCG
Organism: Mycobacterium sp.; assembly: GCA_036558625.1. GTDB lineage: Bacteria > Actinomycetota > Actinomycetes > Mycobacteriales > Mycobacteriaceae > Mycobacterium. The sequence continues at coordinate 19,013 of DATBFF010000166.1, forward strand.
CGCAACTCGGCCGGCACCTCGTCGTCAAGCGATGCCCGCAGCACCGTCGGGGAATCCGTCGGCAACGTCAGGTGCCACCCGGGGTCCGCTCCGCCCGTGCAACGCCGCAATGTGATGTGGCGCACCGCGAGATCTCGGCCGACGGTGTCGTAGTAGGCGAAATCCAGCGCTTGAGCAGGCATTCGCTCCACACGCGCCACCGCGGCCAGGCCCTCGAAGGACGGTGACACCGTCGATTCAACGACGTCGAACTTGCACTCGATAGCACTCAGAGTGCCACACGGAATATACCTGTGACAGCATTCACGTCTATCCGATTCCTTAGAGAACGCTTATTTGTCTTAAGATGACCTTATGAATTTGGGGCACTTAGAACTCGACATCGAGGACTACCTGGACTCCGAAGGCCACGTCGTCGTACCGGACGGCGCGACCCTGCCGTCCTATCTCGATCGCAGCATCGCCGCGCTCGGCGACGCGGTGGCTTACCGCTACCTGGACTACAGCCGCAATACTGACGGACAGGCCGTCGAGTTGAGCTGGAACGCACTCGGCGCCCGGTTGCGTGCTGTCGGTGCGCGGCTGCAGCAGGTGACCGCGCCGCATGATCGCGTGGCCATCCTGGCGCCGCAGGGCCTGGATTACGTCGTCGGCTTCTTTGCGGCCATCGCCGCGGGGCGCATCGCGGTACCGCTGTTCGCGCCCGAACTACCCGGGCATGCCGAGCGCCTCAACGCAGTGCTCGGCGACGCCGAGCCGTCGGTTGTGTTGACCACCACCGACGCCGCGCCCGAGGTGCAGACGTTCTTGCGCACGCTCCCGCGTGGGCGGCGGCCGCGCGTCATCGCAGTCGATGCGTTGCCTGACACCGTGGGCGCGTCGTTCGTGCCGGCGCAGCTCGCGACCGACGACATCGCCTATCTGCAATACACATCAGGTTCCACCCGCGTGCCTGCCGGTGTCGAGATCACCCACCGCGCCGTATGCACCAACGTCTTACAGATGATCCTCGGGGTCGGCCTGGACTGGAACACCCGCAGCGTCAGCTGGCTGCCTCTGTTCCACGACATGGGCTTGCTGATGATCATGTTTCCCGCGCTGTGCGGCGGGCATATCACGCTGATGTCGCCGATGGCGTTCGTTCGGCGACCGCAGCGGTGGATTCGGGAACTGGCGGCCGAGTCGAGTCACGGCCGCACCTTTGCGGCGGCGCCGAACTTCGCGTTCGAACTCGCCGCCGAACGGGGCCTGCCCGCTGCGGGGGAGTCGCTCGACCTGAGCAACGTCGTCGGGCTGATCAACGGTTCCGAGCCGGTCAGCATGGCCTCGATCGAGAAGTTCACGAACGCATTCGCGCCGTACGGGCTGCCTGCGACCACAGTCAAGCCGTCCTATGGGATGGCTGAGGCCACGCTGTTCGTCTCGACCATCCATCCTGCGGCCCACGCGACGGCGATCTATCTCGATCGCGAACAGCTGGGCACCGGCCGCGCGGAGCGGGTGGCACCGGAGCATCCCAACGCTGTCGCACAGGTCTCGTGCGGACGGGTCGCGCGCAGTCAATGGGCGGTGATCGTCAATGCGGACACCGAGGCCGAGCTGCCTGACGGCGAGGTCGGTGAAATCTGGCTGCACGGCGACAACATCGGACGCGGGTACTGGCGGCGCGAAGACGAAACGGCACTTGCGTTCCGCAACAAGCTCCAATCGAGACTGCAGACAGGCAGTCACGCCGAGGGGTCGGCCGTCGGCGGAAGCTGGTTTCGGACCGGCGATCTCGGTGTGTACCTCGACGACGAGCTCTACATCGTCGGTCGCATCAAAGACCTGGTGATCGTCGACGGGCGTAACCACTATCCCCAGGACATCGAAGCGACGGTGGCCGACGCCTCGAAGGCGGCGCGGCGCGGCTATGTGGCAGCGTTCTCGGTGCCGGGCGACGACGGCGGGGAGCGTCTCGTGATCGTTGCCGAGCGGGCCCCGGGTGCGGGCAAGGCCGACCCGGCGCCGGTCATCGAGACGATCCGAGCCGCGGTCTCGCGACGACACGGGTTGGCTGTGGCTGACGTGCTGCTAGTCGCTGCGGGAGCCATCCCGCGCACCACCAGCGGGAAACTGGCACGTCGGGCCTGCCGAGCCGAGTACCTGGCGTCAGGCGTGCGCTAGAAGCTGTGCTGCTCGGCGGGAAACGCCCCGCTTTGCACCTCAAGAGCGTATTGCTTTGCAGCACAAGACAATTCGGCACCCAAGTCGGCGAACCGCTTGACGAACCGGGCGGTCTTGCCAGTGGTCATCCCGGCCATGTCCTGCCACACCAGCACCTGCGCGTCGCAGTTGGGGCCTGCGCCGATCCCAATCGTGGGGATCGTCAGCTTGCCGGTGATCTGGGTGGCCAGCTCGGCGGGCACCATCTCCATCACGACAGCGAATGCCCCCGCCTCGGCCACCGCGATGGCGTCGTGGATCGTCTGCTCAGCTGCGTCACCGCGCCCCTGCACCCGGAAGCCGCCCAAGCTGTTCACGCTCTGCGGAGTGAACCCGATGTGGGCCATCACGGGAACACCTGCCGCAGAGAGCGCAGCGATCTGGTCGGCCACCCGCTCGCCGCCCTCCAGCTTGACCGCGTGCGCGCCCGCCTCCTTCATGAACCGGGTGGCATTGGCAAAGGCCTGCTGCGCGCCCGCCTCGTAGCTGCCGAACGGCATGTCTGCCACCACCAACGCGTGCGGGGCGCCGCGCACCACACCGCGCACGAGCGGGATCAACTCGTCGATCGAAATCGGCACGGTGGTGTCGTAGCCGTAGACGACGTTCGCGGCGGAGTCGCCGACCAGCAGCACCGGGATGCCGGCCTCGTCGAAGATGCGAGCCGTGGAGTAGTCGTAGGCCGTGAGCATTGCCCACTTGTGGCCCTCGGACTTCATCTTCTGCAAGTGATGGATGCGGGTCTGGGTGCGCACAGGGGCGGCACCGTAAACCGTTTGCTCAGACGCCGATGAGCGCTTGCGCGAAGAGGAAATAGACGCCGATGAGCGCTTGCGCGAAGAGGAGATAGACATCGTTGTCCCTCGTGTTGTCGGGTCGATCCTCGTGGCCCAAGCCGGGTCCCCGGGTTCGTCTGACCAGATCAGTCTGCCACAGGTGGCTCGCGGACCTAGCATCGGCCGTATGCAACGCCTCAGCGGACTCGACGCCAGTTTCTTGTACCTCGAATCGCCACAACAACCCCTGCATGTCTGCTCGGTTCTGGAGCTGGACACCTCGACGATCCCTGAGGGGTATTCATTCGAGAAGCTCAAAGAGGCGTTCTCGATGCGGATCGCGGCATTGCCGACGTTTCGCGAGAAGCTCGTCGACAGCCCGTTCAACCTCGACCACCCGGTGTGGGTGGACGACGACGACTTCGACCTGGACCGGCATGTGCACCGGATCGGGCTCCCGTCACCCGGCGGCCCGGCAGAACTGGCCGACACCTGCGGCCACATCGCGTCGCTGAAGCTCGACCGCAGTCGGCCGCTGTGGGAGACCTGGGTGATCGAGGGGATCGACGGGACAGATGTCACCCAGGGCGGCCGGCTGGCGATCATGACGAAGGTGCACCACGCCGGGGTCGACGGCGTCAGCGGGGCGAACCTGTTGTCGGTGCTGTGCAGCACCGAACCCGACGCGCCGCCGCCAGAACCGGTCGACGGCCCCGGTGGGGTCAACGAGCTGGAACTCGCCGCCCGCGGACTGCTGCGGTTCGCCACCCGTCCCTTGCAGCTGGCCAAGGTGGTGCCGCTGACGCTGGCCAGCGTCGTGGAAACGGTTCGGCGCGGTGTCAGCGGTAAGGCGATGACACCGCCGTTCTCCGCGCCGAAGACCGCGTTCAACGCAAAGGTCACCGGGCATCGCAACGTCGCGTTCGCACAACTCGACCTCGAGGACATCAAAACCGTCAAGAACCGGTTCGGCGTCAAGCTCAACGACGTGGTGATGGCGTTGTGCGCGGGCGTGCTGCGCAAGTTCCTGGACGACCACGGCGAGCTGCCCGACGGCCCTCTGGTGGCGATGGTCCCGGTGTCGGTGCGCGGGAAGTCCGACCGCGCGGGCCGCAACCAGGTGTCGGGCATGTTTTCCCGGCTGGAAACGCACATCGGTGATCCGGCTGAGCGCCTACGCGCGATCGCAAAGGCGAATTCGACTGCCAAGGAACATAGTTCGGCGATCGCGGCGACGCTGTTGCAGGACTGGTCGCAGTTTGCCGCGCCCGCGGTGTTCGGTGTTGCGATGCGCGTCTACTCCAGCAGCAGGCTGACCAACAGCCGCCCGGTTCACAACGTGGTGATCTCGAACGTGCCAGGGCCTCAGATGCCGCTGTATTTCCTTGGTGCGGAGATCAAAGCGATGTATCCGCTCGGCCCGATCTTCCACGGCTCGGGGTTGAACATCACCGTGATGTCGCTCAACGGGAAACTCGATGTCGGCATGATCTCGTGCCCGGAGTTGCTGCCGGGCCTGTGGGACCTTGCTGACAATTTCGCGGCGGTCCTCGAAGAGCTGCTTGCCACCGAAGCCTGAGTCGCCTGCGGCGGCGCGGGTCACCGCCATGGCAGCATGTGGTGCCATGGAGCCAACTCGCCGCCTTGCCCGTGTCGTCCGCACGGCGACGACGGCGACGGTCATCGCCACTGCCGCGATGACGGCCGCCAGCTGCAGCCAGTTGACCCAAGGCCGCCCGGTGCTGGAGATCCCCAAGCCGGGCACACCGATCGCCTGGTACACCTGCTCGTTCGGCTCTCCCGTCGGCCCGGCGCTGGCCGGCGCTCAATGCGGCAAGCTCGGTGTCCCGGTCGACTACTCCAAGCCCGACGGTGGCGCCGCGTCGATTTCCGTCATCAAGTTCCCGGCGACCGGGCCGAAGCTCGGATCGCTGGTGGTCAACCCGGGCGGGCCGGGCGAATCCGGGGTGGATGCTGCCGTCGCACTCGCCCAGAGCCTGCCGCCTCAACTGCGTGACCGGTTCGATCTCGTCGGCTTCGACCCGCGCGGCGTCGCGCGCTCCAAGCCCGAACTTTGGTGCAACTCCGATGCCGACAATGACCGGCTGAGGGCCGACCCGCAGGTCGACTACAGCCCGGCGGGCGTCGCGCACATCGAGAAGCTGACGAAGGAATTCGTCCAGCGCTGCGTCGACAAGATGGGCAAGGAGTTCTTGGCCAACGTCGGCACCGCCAACGTCGTCAAGGACCTCGACCAGCTGCGGGCGGCCCTCGGCGACCCGAAACTGACCTACCTCGGCTACTCCTACGGCACGCGCATCGGCGCGAGTTATGCCGAGGCGTACCCGGACAACGTGCGCGCGATGGTGCTCGACGGCGCGATCGACCCGAACGTCGATCCGATGGACTCCGACATCCGGCAGGCGGAAGCTTTTCAGAAGGCGTTCAACGACTACGCCGCCGACTGTGCCAAATCGCCGGACTGTCCTCTGGGTACCGATCCCGCGAAAGCCGTCGACGTCTACCACAGCCTGGTCGATCCGCTCGTCGACGAACCGGTGCCGACCAAGGACCCACGCGGATTGTCTTACTCCGACGCGATTGTCGGCACGATTCTGCCGTTGTATTCGCCGGCGCTGTGGCCGGCGCTGACCGCCGCGCTCACTGAGCTCGCCGACGGGCACGGCAACAAGATGCTCGCGCTAGCCGACCGTTACATGCAGCGGGACAAGGACGGCCACTACACCAACTCCACCGACGCCCGATCCGCGGTCACATGCGTCGACCGACCGCCGATCACCGACCGGGCCAAGGCGGTCGAGGAGGACCGCCGCATCCGGGAGGTGGCGCCGTTCATGTCCTACGGGGAATTCACCGGGCACGCCCCGCTGGGCACGTGCGCGTTCTGGCCGGTGCCGCCGACCAGCCAGCCGCATGAGATCTCGGTGCGCGATCTTCCACCGGTGCTGGTCATTTCGACGACGGGCGATCCCGCGACGCCGTATCAGGCCGGTGTGGATCTCGCGCAGCAGCTCGGCGGCGCACTGCTGACGTTTGTCGGTACCCAGCACACGGTCGCGTTTCAGCACCATCCGTGTGTCGACCGGATCGTAACGCGCTACCTGGTCGACCTGACCCTTCCGCGCCCCGACACCCGATGCTGAATCCTGTTGCGAAGCTTGGGCTGATCGCGTTCGCGGTGGTGTTCGCCGTCAGTTCCTGCAGCAGAACCGTCGACGGCCATGCGAGCATGGCGCACCCGGGTTCTGCGCCGGGACCAGGTGCGGGGCATGGCGCGGGGCCCGCAGCGTCGTCGATCGAGTGGGGTCGGTGCACGAGCCCCTCGCTGCCCACGGACCGGATGCCCGCAGGCGCGCAGTGCGGACAGCTGGACGTGCCGATCGACTACGGCAAACCCGAAAGTGGTGTCGCCACAATCGCGTTGATCCGCTTCCGCGCCACAGGCGACAAGATCGGCTCACTGTTGATCAACCCCGGCGGCCCCGGTGTATCCGCTGTCGGATTCGTGGCCGGCATCGTGTCGACACTTCCGGCCCAGGTGCGCGAGCGGTTCGACATCGTCGGCTTCGACCCGCGCGGAGTGGGATCGTCGAAGCCTGCGGTGTGGTGTAACTCTGACGCCGACAACGACCGTGATCGAACCGATCCGCAGGTCGACTACAGCCCGGCCGGGGTCGCTCGGATAGAGCAGCAGACCAAGGAGTTCGTGCAGCGCTGCATCGACAAGACCGGCACCGACTTCCTTGCCAACGTCGGCACCGGCAACGTCGCCAAGGACATGGACCGGATTCGCGCGGCGCTGGGTGAAAACAAGCTGAACTACGTCGGGTTCTCCTATGGCACCGAATTGGGCGGCGCCTACGCCGAAGCCTTCCCGCAAAACGTTCGCGCGATGGTGCTCGACGGCGCGGTGGACCCGACGGTCGACCCGATGGACAGAGTTGTCCTGCAGGCGAAGGCATTTCAGGCTGCGTTCGACGACTACGCAACCGACTGCGCGAAATCTCCGGACTGTCCTCTCGGTACCGACCCGGCCAAGGCGGTCGACGTATTCCATTCGCTGGTCGACCCGCTCGTGGACAAGCCCGCGCGCACGTCTGACCCTCGAGGGCTGAGCTACCCCGACGCGATCACGGGCACAGTTTTCGCGCTGTATTCACCCTCGTTCTGGAAGTACATGACCAAGGGCCTCCAAGAACTCAAAGACGGTGATGACGCCGACGATCTCCTGACACTCGCAGACGAGTATTGGGAGCGCGGGCCGGATGGCAAGTACACGAACTCGTCGGACGCGAACATCGCCATCAACTGCGTCGACGACGCGTACCCGAAGGATCCGCAGGCGTGGGCGGATCAGGACAAACGGCTACGCGAGGTGGCGCCGTTCATGAGCTACGGCGAGTTCACCGGGCATGCGCCGCGGGCGGAGTGCGCGTTCTGGCCGGTGCCCGCCACCGGCCATCCGCACCCGCTGTCGGCACCGGGATTGCCGCCCGTGCTCGTCATCTCGTCGACCGGCGATCCCGCCACCCCGTACGAAAACGGCGTCCACCTCGCCGAGCAGCTGCACGGCACACTGCTGACCGTGGAGGGCACCCAGCACACCGCTGCGTTCGGCGGCGACGAGTGCGTCGATGCCATCGTCACCCGCCACCTCGTCGAAACCAAGCTGCCGCCGCCAGACACCCGGTGTGCCGGATAGATAACGTTTCGCTACCGTGACGGGCACTAGGCGGCGAAACCCGCTTGCGGCGTGCGAACATGTTCGCCATGCGGCGGTGGACGGTGTGCTTGACGCCGCTCATTTTCACCGCGTTGGCCGTGGGTGTGGTTCCGGCATCGGCTGTGCCTGTCGCACAACCGGATTGGGGTAGCTGTCAGGCCTGGCTGGGCGATACCAGCGATCTGCCGGCTGCGCGTTGTGCGACTGTGCCCGTACCGGTCGACTACAGCAAGCCCGACGGCGCCCAGGCCCAGCTTGCGGTGATCAAGATCCCGGCTACCGGCAAGCGCGTCGGCGCGCTGATGATCAACCCCGGCGGCCCGGGCCAGTCCGCTGTGGACGTCGTCGCCTCGATGGCTACGTCCTTCGGGGACAATGAGATAACGCAGCACTTCGATCTGGTGGGTTTCGACCCGCGCGGCGTCGGTCATTCCACACCGGAGGTGAGATGCCGCACCGACGCCGAGTTCGATGCCTACCGGCGCGAGCCGCTGGTTGATTACAGCCCGGCCGGTGTCGCACATATCGAGAACCTCTACCGCGGCTACGCGCAGGAGTGCCTCGACAAGGTCGGTGCGGAATTCCTTGCCAACGTCGGCACAGTCAACGTCGCGCGCGACATGGACGTCGTCCGTCAGGCGCTCGGCGAGTCGCAGGTCAACTACCTCGGCTTCTCCTACGGCACTCAGCTCGGCACCGTGTATGCGCAGGCGTTTCCGCAGAACGTGCGCGCGATGGTGCTCGACGGCGCGGTCGATCCCCAGCTTGATGCCGTCGAGAAAAGCGTGCGCCAAATGGCCGGATTTCAACGGGCTTTCGACGACTTCGCCGCCGAGTGTGCGTCGCAAACCGGCTGCCCGCTCGGCCAGGATCCGGCGAAGGCGACAGACGCCTTCCATTCCCTGGTGAACCCCTTGGTGACACACCCGGGCGCCACACTGGACCCGCGCGGACTTTCGTATCAGGACGCGATCACCGGGACGGTGAATTCGCTTTACACACCGCGCTATTGGGACTTCCTTTTCAATGGCTTGAACGCACTGGCTCACGGCACCGAGGCCGAAGAACTGTTGCTGCTGGCCGACGACTACCAGGGCCGCGACAAGAACGGCCAGTACACCAACTTGCAGGACGCGTTCACCGCGGTCCGCTGCGTCGACTACGTCAGCCCGAAAGATTCGGCCCCGTGGGTCGACGCGGATCGACGGATCCGCCAGGTCGCACCGTTTATGAGCTACGGCCAATTCACCGGCTTCGCCCCGCGCGACGTGTGCGCGTTCTGGCCCGTGCCCCCGACCACCGCGCCGCACACCGCGACATCCCTGGGCCCGAACAAAGTGGTCGTCGTCTCCACCACGCACGACCCGGCGACCCCGTATCAGGCCGGTGTCGACTTGGCCCGCCAACTCGGCGCGGCACTGATCACGTTCGAGGGCACCCAGCACACCGCGGTGTTCAAGGGCAACCAGTGCATCGACGGCGCAGTGGTCAACTATCTGGTCGACCTGACCCCGCCCGGGGATTTGCACTGCTGAAGCGCGCGTAACACAGAGTTAACAGCCGGTGCCTACGCTGCGGTCATGGACCGTCAGAAGGAATTCGTGCTGCGCACGCTGGAAGAACGCGACATCCGGTTCGTCCGGCTGTGGTTCACCGACGTGCTCGGGTACCTCAAATCGGTGGCTATCGCGCCCGCCGAGCTCGAGGGCGCGTTCGAAGAGGGAATCGGGTTCGACGGATCCGCGATCGAAGGGTTCGCCCGCGTGTCGGAATCCGACTGCGTGGCCCGCCCCGATCCGTCGACCTTCCAAGTCCTGCCGTGGACAGCCGGCACGGGTGAACAGCACTCCGCGCGCATGTTCTGCGACATCGCGATGCCCGACGGCTCACCGTCGTGGGCGGACTCACGACACGTGCTTCGTCGCCAGCTGGCCAAGGCAAGCGATCTCGGGTTCTCCTGCTACGTGCACCCCGAGATCGAATTCTTCCTTCTGAAAAGCTCATTGGACGCCAGCTCGCGTCCGGTGCCTGCCGACACGGATGGCTATTTCGACCAGGCCGTGCACGAAACCGCACCCAACTTCCGTCGGCGCGTCATCGAGGCGCTCGAGTCGATGGGCATCTCGGTCGAGTTCAGCCATCACGAAGGCGCGCCGGGGCAGCAGGAGATCGACCTGCGCTACGCCGACGCGCTGTCGATGGCCGACAACGTGATGACGTTCCGGTATCTGGTCAAGGAGGTCGCGCTCGCGGAGGGCGTGCGGGCCTCGTTCATGCCGAAGCCGTTCAGCGAGTATCCCGGCTCGGCGATGCACACCCACATGAGCCTGTTCGAGGGCGAGGTCAACGCCTTCCACAGCCCTGACGACGCGCTGCAACTGTCCGACGTGGCGAAGTCGTTCATCGCGGGCATCCTCGAGCACGCGGCTGAGATCAGTGCCGTGACGAACCAGTGGGTGAACTCCTACAAGCGGCTGGTGGTCGGCGGGGAGGCGCCCACAGCGGCGTGCTGGGGAGCGGCCAACCGCTCGGCGCTGGTGCGGGTGCCGATGTACACGCCCCGCAAGACCTCGTCACGGCGCATCGAGGTGCGCAGCCCCGATTCGGCGTGCAACCCGTACTTGACGTTCGCGGTGCTGCTCGCCGCCGGTCTTCGCGGTGTGGAGAAGGGCTACACCCTCGGTCCACAGGCAGAAGACAACGTGTGGGATCTGACGCCCGAAGAACGCAGCGCGATGGGTTACAAGGAACTGCCCGGAAGCCTCGGTATTGCGCTGGCCGAGATGGAGGATTCCGAGCTCGTAGCGGAAGCGTTGGGCGAGCACGTGTTTGACTTCTTCTTGCGCAACAAGCGCACCGAGTGGGAGAACTACCGGCGACGGGTGACCCCCTACGAGTTGGAGACGTATCTGTCGCTGTAGCCGCTCCGTTAGTGTCGGGATGTGACCAAACCGACGACGGAGAGACCGCGGCTGCCGAGCCCGGGCCGCCTCGGGCTGGTCGGGGCGTCCGCGACCGCTGACCTCGCTAGGCTCGGCTGGACCACCGACGACTTCGTCGAGTTGCTGTGGTCATTGTCGCGTGCTCCCGACGCCGACATGGCATTGCGCACGATGGTGCGGCTCGCCGACGCGCTGGGCGACGAATTTGCCGAACTGAATGCAGCGTTGCGGCGGGACCGCTCGCTGCGGGGGAGGCTTTTCGCGTTGCTCGGGTCGTCGCTCGCACTGGGCGATCACCTGGTGGCCAACCCCGCGGCGTGGCATCTCCTTGCCGGGCCGGTGGTGCTGCCGACCTCCCCGGAACTTCGTCGCGAATTCCTCGACTGCGCCATCGAAAACCCTGCCGAGACAACTCTTCCCGCCCTGCGCACGCTGTACCGCAACCGGCTGATGGTGCTGGCTGCACTCGACGTGGCGCCCACCGTCGAGAACGAGCCGGTGCTGCCGTTCCCAACAGTCGGTGCACACCTGTCCGATCTCGCCGACGCCGCGCTGGCCAGCGCGCTCGAGGTGGCGATGATCCGGGTGTGCGAAAAGGCCAGCAGGCCACGGCTGGCCATCATCGCGATGGGCAAATGCGGTGCACGAGAACTGAATTACGTCAGCGACGTCGATGTGATCTTCGTCGGCGAGGCCCCGGAGAACAACTTGGTGCTCGCGACCCGGGTCGCGGGGGAGACCATGCGGTTGGCGTCGGAGGTGTTCTTCGAAGTCGACGCAGCCCTACGGCCCGAGGGCAAAGCCGGGGCGTTGGTGCGCACGCTGGAGTCGCATGTCACGTACTACAAGAGGTGGGCCAAGACGTGGGAGTTTCAGGCTTTGCTCAAAGCACGTCCGGCCGCAGGCGACGCCGAGCTGGGGTCGCAGTACATCTCGGCGTTGACGCCGATGGTCTGGACCGCCTGTGAGCGTGAGGATTTCGTTCCCGAGGTGCAGGCCATGCGGCGTCGCGTCGAAGAACTCGTACCCGCCGATGTGCGCGACCGCGAGCTGAAGCTGGGTACCGGCGGGCTGCGCGACGTCGAGTTCGCCGTGCAACTGCTGCAGCTCGTGCATGGCCGTAACGACGCGAAGCTGCACGTGTCTTCAACGGTCAACGCGCTGGGTGCGCTCGGCACCGGTGGCTATGTGGGCCGCGACGACGCGGCAAACCTGACGGCGTCGTACGAATTCCTGCGCCTGCTGGAGCACCGACTGCAGCTGCAGCGGCTCAAGCGCACGCACCTGCTGCCCGAGTTCGACGACGACGAAGCGATGCGGTGGCTGGCCCGCGCCGCCCACGTCAGGCCGGACGGCCGCCATGACAGCGCGGGCGTGCTGCGGGAGGAGCTCAAGCGGCAGAACGCCCGGGTGTCGCGGTTACACGCGAAGTTGTTCTACCAGCCGCTGCTCGAATCTGTTGGGACGGGGTTGGCGCCAGGGATGGCGACCGAGGCCGCCGAACTCCAGCTCGCTGCGCTGGGATATGCGGCGCCGCAGAACGCGCTGACACATCTGGTGGCACTGACCGGTTCCAGTGGCCGCCGCGGGCGGGTACAGGCGGTGCTGCTGCCGACATTGCTCGACTGGCTCTCCGACACCCCCGACCCCGACAGCGGGCTCCTCGCGTATCGCAAACTGTCCGAAGCTCTTTCGGATCAGCGCTGGTTCTTGTCGACGCTTCGCGACGAGGGTGCTGTGGCCAAGCGGTTGATGCACGTGCTCGGCACGTCGGCCTACGTGCCCGAACTGCTGCTTCGGGCGCCCGAGGTCATCCAGTCCTACGCCGACGGCCCGACCGGCCCGAAGTTGTGCGATGTCGAGCCGGATCAAGTGGCACGCGCGCTGCTGGCGGCTGCCGGGCGGCACGCCGATCCGGTGAAGGCGATCGCGGCGGCGCGCAGCCTGCGCCGGCGTGAGTTGGCCCGCATCGCATCGGCTGACCTGTTGGGGCTGTTGGATGTTCAACAGGTGTGCGCCGCGCTGACCGCGGTGTGGGTTGCGGTGCTGCAGTCGGCACTCGACGCGGTGATCCGCGGGAACGTGCCAGAAGATGGTGAGCCGCCTGCGCAGATCGCAGTGATCGCGATGGGCCGGCTGGGTGGTCGCGAACTCGGATACGGCTCGGATGCGGACGTGATGTTCGTCTGCGAACCCGCCGATGGCATCGAGGAATCAAAGGCCGTGCGGTGGGCAACGACCATCGCCGAACAGGTGCGGTCGCTGCTGGGCACACCGAGTGTCGATCCGCCGCTTCAGGTCGACACCGGGCTGCGGCCGGAGGGACGCAACGGGCCGCTGGTGCGCACGCTGAATTCGTATGCGGCCTACTACGAGCAGTGGGCGCAGCCGTGGGAGATTCAGGCGCTACTGCGTGCGCACTACGTCGCCGGCGATGTCGAGATCGGGGAACGGTTCTTGTTGATGGCCGACAAGACGCGCTACCCGGCGGGCGGCGTGTCCTCGGAAGCGGTCCGGGAGATCAGGCGGATCAAGGCACGAGTGGACGCCGAGCGGCTACCGCGGGGAGCCGACCCGAACACGCACACCAAACTCGGTCGTGGGGGACTGGCGGACGTGGAGTGGACGGTGCAGTTGCTGCAACTTCGTCACGCGCACGACATCCCGGCGCTGCACAACACGTCGACGCTTGAAACGCTGGATGCGATCGGCGCTGCGGAGTTGATCGCCGAGAGTGACGTCGACCTGCTGCGCCAGGCCTGGCTGACGGCTACCCGCGCGCGCAACGCGCTCGTGCTGGTGCGGGGTAAGCCCACCGACCAGCTGCCCGGACCCGGGCGGTTGCTGAACGCCGTCGCCGTCGCAGCAGGCTGGCCGACCCCGGACGGCGGAGAATTCCTGGACCACTACCTGCGCGTGACGCGACGGGCAAAAGCAGTGGTGCGCAAGGTGTTCGGAAGCTAGCGGCAACGTCCGCCCCATGCGCCGAGAACACACAAGATGACGGAAATCCGCCGAAATCCGTCAGCAACTGTGTTTTCGGCGCAGCCAGGCTGTCGCTTAGCGGCGGCGGAAGCGGCTGAGCAAGCCGGGGCGGGTCGCGGTGCCGACAGTTGCAGCGGTCCCGGTGACAACACGGCGGCGCTGTCGCCGCGAGTCGATCGCGATGCTTCCCGGGCCGATGAAGAAAATCAGAAAGAACGCGAAGCAGAACAGGATCGCCAGCTCGCCCCCGTTGCCACCGATCTGTTGGTCGAACGGCCAGAAAATCTTCGGACCGTCGACACCGAGCCAGTGCTGCCAGAAGTACGCCACCGCCATGGTTCCCGATGCGACGAAAGCCGCTGGGCGGGTGAACAATCCGACCAAGACCAGCAATCCGGTGACAAATTCGATGAGGGCCGCCCACCAGCCTGGCCAGTCGCCGACATCGACCTGGAATGGAATGGTGAGCGGCCAGTTGAACAAAGTCATCGAGCCGTGAAGGGTGAACAGCAGTGCGACGATGATCCTGAACAGGCTGACCACTACGGGCGAATAGCCGGCGAGTCTGGCATCCAGTGTTGGTGATGTCATGGCGCCGACTCTCTCACAATTCCAGCATCAACGTGACGGGTCCGTCGTTGACCAATGCGACGTCCATGTGTGCCCCGAATACACCCGTCTCCACGGTGGCACCCAGGCCGCGCAGGGCGTCGGCGAATGCGCTCACCAGCGGCTCTGCGACCGGCCGGGGCGCAGCGGCGTTCCACGACGGCCGCCGGCCTTTCTCGGTGTTGGCATACAGCGTGAACTGACTGACGACCAGCACGGGCGCGTTCACGTCCGCAGCGCAGCGTTCGTCGTCGAGGATTCTCAGCCGCCAAAGCTTTTCGGCGAGCCGTTGCGCCGTCCCACCGGTGTCTGCATGCGTCACCCCCACCAATGCGAGCAGTCCCTGGGCGATCTCGCCGACCACCTGTCCGGCGACAGTGACGCTGGCCGCCGACACCCGCTGCACGAGAACGCGCACGGCTCAGCATTACACGCCAAAGCACCCAACGAGGCGGGGGTTTAGTACTCGCCGACGGTCTCCGAAACCGATGGTGCGGGCGATCGCTGGGAACGTGCCCATGCCAACAGTGTTGGCCACGTGTCGGGACACATCGTGTCCGCCGCTGCGCCCATGATGGTTCCGGCTTCGTACGGAGCCCAGCCATTACCTTCGATGTTGACCGCGATCCATCCCGGCGAGTTGCCGATCCGGAGGTCGTGGCAGACCGCACGTCCGAGGCTCAACATACCGGTGATGCTGGTGTAGCTGACGCCGGCATTTTCGATCCGGCTGATGAAGTCGTATTGATCAGCGTTTGCGGGTGTGGCGAACCCGATTGCAGCGACGGCTAATACGCCACAGGTTAGTAGGTTGCGGATCATCGTATTTCTCCAAGAAAAGAGCTGTTAATGCACTAATTTTATGGCGGCTGATTATTTGCTGATAGGGACTTTCGTCACAACACGATCGCAGCGACGAAAAGCGTCGCGCGGTTGGCGCGCGTCGGCGCAACGCTTCGCTCAGGTGCGTGTTCGCATCGATTAACTTGACCGCGAAATGCTGATATCGATCCCTTGCAGATGCCGGCGAATTAGGCTCCGCGAGAGCCGGTTATGCGCGTCGACAGAATCGTCGTCGGCGGCCCCGCCCACCGGGTCCAGAGGAGCAGCCGTGCGGATGAGACTGCATTACCTGAGTTTGGGATTCGCCCTGACTCTGACGCCTGTCGGAGTCATGACCGCATCGCCCGCGTCAGCGGATTGCACAAGTGCCGGGTATGCAACCGTGTGCGCGCAGGGCGATGTCCGCGGCGGCGGCGGTTCCGCGAACCCGTCGGTGGCCTATCCCTCTTATTGTGCCGACCCCTGGTACTGCGACGACGACTGGGGCATCGACGTGATCTGGAACCCCGGCCGTCCCGGTGGTCCCGGTGGTCCCGGAGGTCCGGGTGGTCCGGGTGGCCCGGGTGGTCCGGGGCGCCCCGGCGGTATCGGGCCACGCTGAGCATTGCCATCACGTCCCGTCACCATTCGATGAAGGAGCCTTACATGTTCTTCCATAATTTGATTGGCGCCAGCATGGTCGCCGGAGCGATGCTCGTCGGCACTTCGGTCACCGCTGCGGCCGATCCGCCGAACTGCACCGCCGCTGACCTCGCCGGCGTCATGTCTGGCGTGTCGGCGGGAACGTCGTCGTACCTATTCACCCATCCCGACGTGAACGCCTTCTTCACCGGTCTCAAGGGCAAGTCCAGGGACGAAATGCGAACGGCCGTTGAGGCGTACTTCCAGGCAAACCCGCGGGTGAGCGACGAGCTGAAGGCCGTCAGACAAGCCGCGGCGGACTTCCGGGAGCGCTGTGACGCGCCAATGCCCGACATGCCCATGGGCTAGTGCGGCGGCGAGCCTGTTGAAAACGGGCGGGTGTTCTGGTCTGCGATTGGACAGGGAAGTTCGACGATGAAGGCGTTCGGGAAGAATTCGCCAAGTTCGAAAATGAAGATCTTCGGGAAGAATTTGGCGACGGTTGGCATCGCGCTTGTCGCTGCTGGTGCTGTAGCAGTCGCGCCGACGGTTCAGGCTCCGCCGCGGCCGGTCCCGAGGGTGCAGCTAGCGGCGGCGAATTCTCCGATTTTGGTGCAGCCGCAGGCACAGGAATCCAGCGTCCTAGGGGCGTTGTTCAATTTGAAACTGGGCTTTTTCATCAAGCCGCCCAGCGCCGGACAGCCGTTCCCTGCGACGCCGGAGATTCCGTCCCCCGTGCACACGGGCTTCGAATTCGAAGACGCCATCATCAACACCTACCACGCCATCGAGCCGTGGGTGCGGTACGGGTTCGAACTGGGCGCCTATGCGGTCGGTTGGATTCCGTGGGTGGGCTGGCTCTCGCCTCAGATCATGATCTTCTACCGCTTCGGGGAGCGCATCGTCGAAAGCCTCGTGGTCAATTCCGCCGAGTGGCTCTGGGGCCCGCTACCCTTTTTCGAGGGGTTGAGAAACATCGCAAGAGACAGCTGGGATGCGCTCGTCCAATTGGGAATTGACGAATGGAACTTCTGGCTGCCGCCACTCCCGTTTACGGCTCGGCAAGAGCAGGCACAGCCGACGGCCGCTGTAACCCTGGAGCCGCCCACCACGAGGCCGGCTCCGTTGCGCGACATAGTGGCTGCGCTCCGACTTCGTCTCTCGGGTCCCCATCCAGTCGCACAGCAAACTGGCGACTTGCAACAAAAAGGCGACGAGACCGTCAATGAGTTCGCGATGGTCGACGTCCAGCGGGTGGCTGCCGCCGCGGATCCAGGGAACAACCTGCAAAGTCAAGCGGGTCCACCGCGGACCGACGCCACGCCGAAGAATCCGGGTGCGACGAAGTCGAACCCGTCGGCGCCAGAACTGACCGGCACGACGCCTGATATCACAAGCGCGCCGCTGACGCCCCTCGAAAATCCCAAGCCGCTCGGCACAAAGTCGAAGCTGACCGCCGAGACTTCGAACCCGTCACCCCGACGGTCGAAGGAGTCGGTGGTTGCATCGAACTCCCTCGCTAGGGCTACGAATGACAGAGTCGGCACGCTGAACGCGCCCAAGCACCGCTTCAATGGGACCAACAAGCACCGCATGACAGGTGAGGATTCGCACGTCGACCGGTAGCAGGTAACCGGCCTGATCGGTGCGCTGCAACCCCGCCACGGGGTAACCGGTCGCCTCATCGGCGAGGACGTCGCCGCCGATGGACAAGCCGAAGGTTTAAATCGCTGCCGCAGAACAGGTTTGGGATATCCACGATGCGGTGTCGGACCACATGAGAGTGGCTGACGTTGATTCAATCAGGGGAGTTGCGGACCGTCGGGACGCGCACGCGGCACGCCAGCGCGAAGACGACGCTCTGCGCTCAATGTGAAAACGCAGCCAGCCGCGCCGAACAGTCAGCCCTCCGCGAGCATACGAAGCCAGTGGGCTGGCTGGCTACTTGTCGAGGCCCGGAAGGGAGGGAGCGATGGGCGGTTGCGACTGGGGTGCACGCGGCGGCTGCGCAGGCGGGGATTGCGGAGCCCCCGGACCTGCGCACACGACCCCCGGGCCGGGCTGACATGGTGGGTCAGCAGCGGAAACGGGAGCTGCGATCAGCGCGACAACGGCCAATGACCCGCACGCCAACACCACACGGCGTGCGGCTCGATACGTGATGGGCATTCTCGGGATATTAACGCTTTCGCCTCGAACTCGACCAGTTTCGCCGAGACTGGCAAACGACGGCCTGATGGCGGGGAAGGGGGTGGCGGAGTGACGCGCATCTTCCTGAGCCACTCCCATTGCGACAACCGCGAAGCAGTGGCGCTGAAGGCCTGGCTGGTGGCTCAGGACCCGCCATTGGCCAACGACATATTCCTCGATCTCGACAGCATCCGGCCCGGGATGAAATGGAAGGACGCGCTACGGCAAGCGGCGGGACGCTGCGAAGCAGTGATCTGTCTGATTTCCGAAGCCTGGGAGTCATCACACGAGTGCATCACCGAGTTTCGGACCGCTGAAACGTTGCACAAGAGGATCTTCTGTGCGCGCCTGCAGCCGGAGGCGGGGACGACCGTCGTGGCCGAGTGGCAATACGTCGACCTGTTCGGCGCCGGACCCGTCACCGAGATCGACATCGCCCCCGGCACCCCGCCGGTCGCGTTCTCCAGCGAAGGTCTGTATCGGCTCAAAGAGGAGATCATCGGCAAGCGTGTGGGCCCCGACTCCTTCGTCTGGCCGCCGACCAACGACGAACATCGGGCCCCATATCGAGGGTGGCAGCCGCTCGAACAGGTCGATGCTGGGGTGTTCTTCGGGCGCGACACTCAACTGCTGCGCGCGCTGGACGAGCTGCGCGGGATGCGAGGGTCCGCTGACACTTCGATGTTCATCATCCTCGGACCGTCCGGAGCCGGAAAGTCATCGTTCCTGCGGGCCGGGCTTCTGCCGCGGCTACGCCGCGACGACCGCAACTTCCTGGTTTTCGACGTGGTCCGGCCGGAACGTGACGTCATATCGGGCGACAACGGCTTGGCGAAAGCAATTGCCAACACACGCAAGCGATTAGGACTCGAGCTACCCAACCTCGCCGAGATCAAGGCGGCCTGCCTCGGCGACACGGACAAGGTCCTCGAGCTGTTGCGCGAGGCACAGTCGACGGCTGTCGCGCAGATGCTGCTTGCAGACGAAAGCACACCGCCGCCGACACTGGTGCTGCCGCTCGATCAGGCCGAGGAACTGTTCGGCGGTGAAGCCGGGAGTGAGGGAACCCGGTTCTTGGAGCTCATCGCTGAGATTGCGGGCGCCGAACAACCGCAGGGCTTGTCGTTGATCGTGGCGGCCACGATCCGGACGGATCACCACGAGGCTCTGCAGACTGCTGCCCCATTGTCGGCGGTGCGAAGCGTGGTCTTCGGTGATCTCAAGCCCATGCCGGTGACCGAATTTCGTCAAGTCATCGAGGGACCCGCCCGCCGTGCCAGCGAAGGTCAACATCCGCTGGACATCGAGCCGGCCCTCGTCGAGCGGTTACTCGAAGACTGCACCGAGGGCGCGGACACGTTGCCTCTGCTGGCGCTCACGCTGGACCGGCTGTATCAGGACTACGGCAGCGACGGGCTGCTGGAACTCCGCGAGTACGTCCATATGGGGCAGATGCGCAACGTCGTGCAGACGGAGGTCGACAGCATTCTGTCCCGTGACGAACAGAGCCGGCGGGCAGAGCTGGCCGAGCTGCGGGCTGCGTTCATTCCGTGGCTGGCGACCATCAACCCGGCCAACGATCAGCCGGTCAGGCAGGTTGCCCGATGGGACTCGTTGCCGGACGAGGCAAAGCCGTTGCTGGCCAAGTTCGTTCAACGGCGATTGCTCGTGCGCGACAAGCGCAAAGGTGGTGACGTCGTCGAGGTCGCCTTGGAAAGGCTGTTCCGCGAGTGGGATGACCTGAGCCAGTGGCTGGAAGAGGAACGCGAGAACCTCAAGAAGGCCGACGAACTCGAACGTGGCGCCGACGATTGGGACAAGCACAAGCGCAACGAGGCATGGCTGCTCGAAGGCGAACGTGTCGACGACGCCGAGACGCTTATGGCTCGACCGGGATTCGAGAAGCGCCTGGCGCACGCGCGTGAATTCGTCGATGCCTCGCGCGAGCGGGAGAAACGACGCGCCGAGGAACGCCGCCGGCACCGCGCCATGCGGCGTCGCTCGCTGATTGCCGTCGGCGTTGCTGTCGCCACGATCGTCTGCGTCGTCACTGCCGTCGCGATTTGGCAGACCACCCAAGCCCGCCAACGGTTCCGAGAGAACACAGGACTGCGCCTCGCGGCCGACGCCGAACAGATTTTGAGCGGGGCACGGGAGGGCGGTGATGTGCGGGCGCTACAGGAGATACTCGCGGCTGACAGCTTGGGAACGTCAGCATCGGGCCTGGTGAACAGCCGCCGCAATCTGCTCAAGATCATCGAGAATCCCGCGAAAGGCGATGGCGTCACCCCGATCCGGAGCGTTGCGGTCAGCCACCCGGAGACCAATCGCATTGCATGGGCCAGCGACGACGGCCGAGTTCGCGTGGCAGATGCGGACTCCGGCCAACCCGTGATGCCGGATATCGTCCTCGACGGCGGCGCGCCCGCATGGAGCGTGGCATTCGGTCCGAAGGACGAATGGATCGCGACAGGTAGCAAAGACGGCCTGCAAATCTGGAATGCCAGCACCGGCCACCGACTCGGCGGCCCCATGGTTCACGACGGGGACGGGCCCGTGATGAGCATCGCGTTCAGCCCGGACGGCAACTGGGTCGCCACGGGGTGCTTCGACGGGTCGGTGCGGCTGTGGGACTGGCAGCACCAGCGGGAGGGGCCCAAGCTCGCCGGGCACTCGGGCGGTCCTGCGACGGTGGCGTTCATCCCGGGCGGTGAATTCGTCGTTTCCGGCGGAAACGACCGAATGGTGCGCCTGAGCCGAGTGACCGACGGTTCGCCGACCGCGCAACAGCCAGTCCAGAGCGGCGTAATGAGTTTGGCGACGAACCCACAAACCCCGGTCGTGGCCGTCGGCGAAATGGACGGCACCATCGACACCCTCGACGCCCGCACCCTTCATCCCACCGGTGACTCGATCAAGGCGCATCTCACGAAAGTGAACAGCTTGGCGTTGACGGGCAGCCCGGACGCTCAACTCGTCTCCGGCGGGGCCGACAACACCGTCAAGGTATGGGACCTGACCACGCGGGCGCCGATCGGCCAACCCCTGAGCGGCCACCATGCCGAAGTCACGTCGGTGGCCTTCACCGCCGACCGCAGGGCGATCGTCTCGGGTTCCCGGGACGGGTCGATCCGCGTTTGGGACGCCGTCAAAGGTCTGCCGATCCCCGCAGACCAGGGACCGCTTCTGGCGATCGCGTTCGACAGCAATCCGGACCCGCGCGTGGCAGGCAAGTTCTTCGCGTCGGCCGGCACAGACGGCACGATAAAGCTCTGGCGAAAACAGCCGATGGTGCTCGGGAGGCCGCCCGTGCCCGACGGCAGCAAGCGCGTCAACAGCATCGCGTTCGATCCGACTGACCCGAACCTTGTCTTGTCGGGTGGCAAGGACGGCATCGTCCGGTTATGGGACGTGCGCGCACCCAGCCAGCCCACTGAGTTGACGCAGCCGGGGCCACCTGTGCAGAGCGTCGGATTCAGCAGGGACGGCTCACGATTCGTCGCCGGCGCCAGCGACGGCGCGATCCAGGTGTGGGATACCCAGTCGCGCCAGCCGATTCGGCCGATCCGGGTGGAGTACCCGGTGTCAAGTGTGGCGTTGAGCCCCAATGGGCGCCTTGTAGTCGCCGGGTCCGGTGGAGACGACAGTTCCGTTCAAGTGTTGAGCATCGACACAGGCGACCCAGTAGGGAAACGGATCGCGGGGCGTCAGCCCTACGCCGTGTACTCGGTGCAGTTCAGCCCCTCCGGCGACCGGGTCGTCTCGGCCCATGCCGACGGAACGATCCATCTGTGGAACCCGCAGACGAGCGAGCCGGCCGGTGTCATGAGCGGCGATCTGAACCCTGTTCTCAGCGTCGCGTTCTCGCACAACGGCCGGTGGATCGTCTCCGGTGACGCCGCGGGCAAGATCCGGGTGTGGGACGCCAAGGCCGACGGCCACCCGCCGATTGGTGCACCGTTCGACACCGGCAGCCCGGCTTTTATCACCAGCGTCGCCTTCAGCCCCGACGATTCGAGCATCCTGTCGTCGAGCTTTGACGGCACGGTGCATTTCTGGCCGGCACCACAGAAACTGTCCGACGTCGTCTGCGCGAAGCTGGCGACGAACATGAACCGCCGACAGTGGAAAGAGTGGGTGTCGCCGGACATCGGCTACCGCGAGCTGTGCCGCGGTAAGCCCCCGGCCCGCGATGCGCCGTCGGCCGGTAGCGAATGATGATCCCGCTAATCCGGCTATTTGCGGGTGCGCACTACAGCAAAGCGATACCGTTAGCGCATTCATCAATGAGAGGACCGCACCGATGACCTCGGCCACCCTGAGCGCACCCGTCGACCGCCTGTGCCTCGACGTGTCCGACGCCGACTTGGAGGCCGCTGCCGACGAGCTGGCGCTCGCCTACACCTACCAGACATCGAATTACGATCCCTGCTGCTACTAGCTCCGACGGTCCGCGCGGTCAGCATCGACGAGTTGCTGTCGTGTGCATTCGAAACGGTCTCTGCCCCGCGTGATGTCGGCATAGCACAGCACCGCCTCGCCCAATGGTGCGCGGCGAGCGCGCGAGGTGACTGGGCCGCGTTCGCCAACCGGCTGCGCCGGGACGGACTCGTGATCGGCGACGTTCGCGCCCGGTTCGAAGCGCCGCGTCTTCGGGTCGGCGCCGAGCCGCCGCGTTGGTTCGCCGACGCGCAGTGGGTGCAAGAGGCGTTGTGTGGCGGTCGAGCCGGCGACGACGAGCAAACGGCCTATCCGTTTGAGCCGTTGTTGAGCCCGCTTGCCGACGCCGCCGCGGGGCGGCTCTGGGCGGCAGTCGGCTGTGCTGCCGATCGTTTTTCGTCGTCCGCGCGCGGTTCACTGCGGTCACTTCTCCTAGCGCAGCTGTGTCACCTCTGTGCCGCTGCGCTGTACGAGCGATTCGTTCAGCGCGTCGACTACAGGGCCTTCCTCCAGTCGATGAAAGACAGTGGCCTGCAACAGCTTTTCGACGAGAAGCCGGTGCTGTTGCGGTTGCTCGCATCCTCGACCCGACAGTGGCTTGACACGTCGCGCGAATTCGTCGAGCGGTTGGACTCAGACCTTGCGCAAGTCCGTCGCACGTTGCTCTCCGCGGATTCCGACAGTCGCGTCGAGCTCGTTGGCGGCGGTTTGTCCGATCCACACCGCGGCGGTCATTCTGTGCTGTCGGTGCAATTCGGCGACGGGCGCACGGTGATGTACAAGCCCAAAGACCTGCGCATCGACGTCGCGTGGCGGGCACTCGTCGAACAGCTCAACGCCGACGCGCCGATCACGTTGCGAACCGCGCGCGTGGTGGCGGGGGACGGCTATGGCTGGACCGAGTTCGTCGACCACCGCGCGGCGGCCGACGCAGACGGCTGCCGGCAGTACTTTCGCCGAGTCGGTGCGTGGCTGGCGCTCTTTCACTGCTTTGCGGCCGGCGACATGCACCAGGACAACCTGATAGCTGCTTCAGACCATCCGGTGCCCGTCGACCTGGAAACAATTTTGCAGCCGGACCTCGAACAGCGGACCGACCGAGTGCCGGAGGCAGCGGCGGCCAATGCCGCGCGCGAAATGATCGCGAACTCAGTGCTTTCCGTCGGCCTGCTACCCGTGTTCGCGCGGTCCCCGGACAATGACGTGTACTCGGTCGGTGGCGTCGCGGCCGACGCCGGCACGAGAAGACGCCTTCGATGGGTGGACGTCAACTCCGACTCGATGCGGCCGGAGTTCGTCGAGGAGAACAATGCTTTCACCAACCTGCCGACTCTTGGCGGACGCCCGGTCCGGGTGACCGAGCACCTCGACGACCTCGTCGGGGGTTTCGGCGATTATTCAGCGTTCCTGATGCGGTATGCCCGGACCGCCGACCTCTTCACCG
>DATBFF010000167.1:0-38380 GCA_036558625.1 Mycobacterium sp.
TTGAGCACCAGTGCGGAGAAGACCGCGACCGCACAGATCACCGCGATCGCCAGCAGGATCAGCTTGGCGGGCAGCACGGCGTTGATGTCGGTGTAGCCGGCGCCGGTGAACGGTTTGCCGCCGCGGGTGTGCGAGAGCAGCTCGTAGCGGTCGAGCCAATATGCAGCGGCCTTGAGCAGAACCAGGATCCCGACGATTGTGACCAACTGGATGCGTGCCGACTTGCTCAGCGCGCCGGTACGGCCGGACAGCCTGATGCCGCCAAAGATGTAGTGGCTGACCAGGTTCGCCAGCAGCGCGAGGAACACCGAGAACAGAAGGTAGCTGACCAGCAGGCGGTAGAACGGTAGGTCGAACGCATAGAAGCCCAGGTCCTTGCCGAACTGCGGGTCCTTGATACCGAAATCGCCGCCGTGCAGGAACAACTGAATACGGGTCCAGTAGCTCTGCCCGATGAAGCCGGCGATGATGCCGATAACCGCCGGGATTCCGATGCCGAATAATCGCAGCCGGCTCATCACGGCCGTGCGATACCGCGCGATCGGATCGTTGGGGCCGTCCGCCGGAACGAACACTGGCCGCGTGCGGTAGGCCAGGGCCAGCCCGGCATAGACGATCGAGCCGACGAGCAGGCCGGCGATGATGAAGACCACGATCCGGGTCACCAACACCGTCGTGAACACCGAGCGGTAGCCCAGCTCTCCGAACCACAGCCAGTCGACGTAGGAGTCGACGACGCGCGGCCCGATCAACAGCAGTGCGACGACGGCGAGCGCGATTCCGATCAGGATCCGGCTGCGTCGCGTCAGCTTGGGCATCCTCGCGGACGGCCGCATTCCCACGTCGTGAACTCCTGCTGTGTCGCTATCTCGCTCGGACGAGCCTCGCTCGCTGTAACCACGTTGACGGACCCAACTGTACGCACCGTCCTGCCGTCACTGCCCTAGCAACGAGGGGGTTCGCCGCCGGCAGAAAGGGTGTGCAAGGAGTCGACGGCCTGACTGAGGGTGTCGATCTTGAGGAGCTCGAGGCCGTCGTTGCCGCTGCTCGCCTCGGCGCAGTTGTCGGCGGGCACCAGAAACACTGTCGCCCCGGCCTCATGCGCCGCGAACATCTTGTGGGTGATGCCTCCGATCGGACCGACCTTGCCGTCGCTGCCGATCGTGCCGGTGCCCGCGACGAACTTCGACGCGGTGAGATCACCGGTGGTGAGCTTGTCGACGACGGCCAGTGCGAACATCAGCCCGGCCGACGGACCGCCGATGTTGGCCAGATTAAAGATGATCTTGAACGGCGCCCATGGCGCATCGCGCACGCTCACGCCGAGAAAGCCGTAGTCGCGGTCCTTGTTCTTGCCGAGCGTGATCGTCGTCGTCCCGGGCGGTGCGTTCTTGCGGCGGAAGTCGAGAGTGATCTGGTCGCCGGGTTTGGTTTTCTTCAGCAAGTCCTGGAACTGGTCGAGGCCGGTGACCGGTGTGCCGTTGACATTGTCGATCGCGTCGCCGGTCTTCAGCTTGTCCGCCGATGGGCCGTCGTCGTTCACCACCTCGACCGTCACTGCGGGCGCGTACTTGAGGTAGCCCAGCGCCGCTGCCTCGGCCGTGTATTCGGACGCCTCGAAGGCGTCCGAATTCTGCTCGTTAACCTCGTCGCGGGACGTGCCCGGCGGGTAGACGAGGTCGCGTGGCCACAGCTGCTCTCGACCCGACAACCACAGCGCCATCGCTTGGCCCAGCGTCAGGTCGTCACGCTGGGCGACCGTCGTCATGTTCAGGTGTCCGGCCGGCGGGTAGATCTTGGTGCCCTCGATGTCGACGACTTCCTTACCGTCGACCTCTCCGAGCGTGTTGAACGTCGGGCCCGGACCCAGCGACACGTACGGCACCGTCACCGTTCCGAGCAGCACCGCGAACACGACAATCGGTGCCACCGCGACCAGCAACGTGAGAATCCGCCTGTTCACGCCGCCAAGGGTACGGGTCGGTCTTTTTTTGAGCGTTCACGCAGAGCGTGACCGGCCAGGCCGCGTGCTGCGCGGCATATGAGTACCGTTGACGACATGGCTGACCTGCCTTTCGGCTTCTCCGGCGGCGACGACCCGGATCGCGACAAGCGCGGCAAGGACCCGCAGTCAGGCGACGACAGCGGCTTCGGCGCCGCCGATCTGGGCAAGCTGTTCACCCAGCTCGGCCAGATGTTCTCCGGCGCAGGCTCCGCGATGGCGTCGGGTAAAAGCTCCGGACCGGTCAACTACGACCTGGCGCGGCAGCTGGCATCGAACTCGATCGGCTTCGTCAAACCGGTGCCGACAGCGACGTCGTCGGCGATCTCGGACGCCGTGCATCTCGCCAACACCTGGCTCGACGGAGCCACCGCCCTGCCCGCCGGAACCACGAACGCCGTCGGGTGGACGCCGAAAGAGTGGATCGACAACACGCTGGACACCTGGAAGCGGTTGTGCGACCCGATGGCTGAGCAGATTGCGACGGTGTGGGCGTCGGCGCTGCCCGAGGAAGCCAAGACGATGGCAGGGCCGCTGATGTCGATGATCTCGCAGATGGGCGGCATGGCGTTCGGTTCACAGTTGGGCCAGGCGCTGGGCACGCTGTCCAAGGAGGTGCTGACGTCCACCGACGTCGGCCTGCCGCTCGGCCCGTCCGGCGTCGCGGCGTTGATGCCCGACGCGATCGAGGAGCTGTCGGCCGGGTTGGAGCAGCCCCGCAGCGAGATCTTGACGTTCCTCGCAGCCCGCGAGGCCGCGCATCACCGGCTGTTCACCCATGTGCCGTGGCTGGCTCCTCAGCTGCTGAATGCGGTGGAGTCGTTCGCGCGCGGGATGAAGATCGACATGTCCGGGATCGAGGAAGCGGCCCGCGGCATCAACCCGATGTCGCTGGGCGATCCCGCGGCGATGGAGCAGCTGCTCACCCAGGGTTTGTTCGAGCCGAAAGCCACACCTGAGCAGACCGCGGCGCTGGAGCGGCTGGAGACGCTGTTGGCGTTGGTGGAGGGCTGGGTGCAGACCGTGGTCACCGCCGCGCTGGGCGACCGCATTCCGGGGACGGCCGCGCTCTCGGAGGTTTTGCGACGGCGTCGTGCGACAGGCGGGCCGGCCGAGCAGACATTCGGCACGCTGGTCGGGCTGGAACTGCGGCCCCGCAAACTGCGGGAAGCGGCGCAGCTGTGGGAGCGGCTGACCGAAGCCGCGGGTGTCGACGCCCGCGACGCCGTCTGGCAGCACCCGGACCTGTTGCCCGGGGCGGCCGACCTCGACGAGCCGGCGGCGTTCATCGACCGCGTGATCGGCGGCGATACCAGCGGCATCGACGAGGCGATCGCCGGGCTCCAGGAACCCGCCGCGGACCCCGACGACAACCCCGAGAACCGCGACACCTAAACCCCGGCGGCGACGCGCCGACGCGGACCGACGTTTGAGTCTCGAATTGGCTTGCGGTCCCTGTGGATAACTCCGGGAC
This sequence comes from Mycobacterium sp., assembly GCA_036558625.1. Lineage (GTDB taxonomy): Bacteria > Actinomycetota > Actinomycetes > Mycobacteriales > Mycobacteriaceae > Mycobacterium. The sequence goes on from DATBFF010000167.1 coordinate 3,477, forward strand.
GGCATTGCCCGGCGTGCCACAGTCGACGGATGGGGGTGCTCTACACGCTGGACCCGGCGATGCCGGTGCTGCTGCGACCGGACGGGTTTGTGCAAGTGGGCTGGGATCCGCGGCGCGCGGTACTGGTGACGACGCCCGCCGGGCTGACTCCCGGCGCGCTCGCAGAGCTGTTGCGGTGCATGCAGTCGCGCATCGGCATCGCCGATCTGCTCGTGCGCGCTACCGGCAAGGGGCTCGAGAACAACGACCAGATGGTCGACGTGGTGCGTGAACTCGTCGCGGCGGGGGTGGTGGCCCGCCACCCGGACAAGGTGACCGGCCGTTCGCTGAACGTCCAGGTGCACGGCAGCGGCCCGCTGTCCGACGTTGTGGTCAGTGCCCTGCAATGCTCCGGGGCGCGCGTGCGGCAAACCAGTGCGCGCTGGGCCACCGGGGCGGACGCCGATCTGGTCCTGCTCACCGACTACCTGGCCGTCGACCCCGCACTCGTCAGGCAGCTGCATGACGCGCGCACCCCGCACTTGCTGGTGCGGTGCCGCGACGGCACCGGACTGGTGGGGCCGATGGTGATTCCCGGGGTGACGAGCTGCCTGCGCTGTGCCGACCTGCACCGCTGCGACCACGATGCGGCGTGGCCGGCCGTCGCGGCGCAGCTGCGTGACACCGTCGGCAACGCCGATCGCGCAACCGTGCTCGCCACCGCGGCGCTGGCCGTCAACCAGGTGGACCGCGTACTGCGCGCGATCCGGGGTGGCGGAGCACGACATTCGGGTCCCCCGTCGACGCTCGACACGACGCTGGAGTTCGACGTCGGCGCAAGCTCGATCGTGGCTCGGCACTGGTCCCGGCATCCACGCTGCACGTGTTGAGCCGCCACGCAAAGCCGGTTGTTTGCCAGTTGGTTGCGGCAAACGTCCGGCCGTCGGGGATGATGGTGAGGTGGCAGACATCAAACGCAGGGGTGCGGCCCGCAATGCGAAGCTCGCGTCCCTCCCGGTCGGCATGGCCGGCCGGGCCGCGCTCGGCTTCGGCAAACGGCTGACCGGCAAATCGAAAGACGAGGTCAACGCCGAGCTGATGGACAAGGCCGCCCAGCAGCTGTTCACCGTGCTCGGTGAGCTCAAGGGCGGCGCGATGAAGGTCGGGCAGGCGCTGTCGGTGATGGAGGCCGCGATCCCCGAGCAATACGGCAAGCCGTACCGCGAGGCGCTGACCAAGCTGCAGAAGGATGCTCCACCGCTACCCGCCGCCAGGGTGCACCGCGTGCTCGACCAGCAACTCGGCACGAGGTGGCGGGAACGGTTCAAGACCTTCGACGACACTCCCGTCGCCTCGGCGAGCATCGGTCAGGTGCACAAGGCGGCATGGCACGACGGCCGTGAAGTGGCCGTCAAGATCCAGTACCCGGGCGCTGACGAGGCGCTGCGTGCCGACCTCAAGACGATGCAGCGCATGGTCGGGGTGCTCAGGCAGCTCTCCCCCGGCGCCGACGTGCAGGGCGTGGTCGACGAACTGATCGAACGCACCGAGATGGAGCTGGACTACCGGCTGGAAGCCGAGAACCAGCGGGCATTCGCCCAGGCTTACGAGGGTGATCCGAAATTCCTTGTCCCGCATATCGTCGCGAGCGCGCCGAAGGTGCTGATCGCCGAATGGATCGAGGGCATCCCGATGTCGCACATCATCCGCGACGGGACCACCGAGCAGCGCGACCTGATGGGCACCATGCTTGCCGAGCTGACGTACAGCGCACCCCAGCGGCTGGAGATGATGCACGGCGACGCGCACCCGGGGAACTTCATGCTGATGCCCGATCAGAAGATGGGCGTCATCGACTTCGGCGCCGTCGCGCCACTACCCGGCGGGCTGCCGATCGAGCTCGGCCACATGCTGCGCTACGCACTCGACAAGGACTACGACAAACTCGTCGCGACCATGGAGACGATCGGCTTCATCCAGCCCGGCGAGAAGGTCTCAGCACGCGAGATCGACGACATGCTGCGCCAGTACGTCGAGCCCGTGCAGAGCGACGTGTTCCACTTCACCCGCAAATGGCTGCAGAAGATGACCGCTGTTCAAATGGACAGGTCGGTCGCGCAGATCAAGACCGCCAGGCAGCTCGACGTGCCACCCAAGCTGGCGATCCCGATGCGGGTGATCGCATCGAACGTCGCGATCTCGTGCCAGCTCGATGCGCATGTGCCGATCAAAGCGATTGCGCTGCAATATATTCCGGGCTTCGTCGACGCTGCCTAGTAGCCCGTCAGGCCGCCGCCGGATCGGTGTTCTTACGAGGGCGCCCACGAGGCCGCTTGCGTGCGATGACCGCGCCGCGCTCGAAGATCTGGCCACCCCACACACCCCACGGCTCCTCGCGGTCGAGTGCGGCCTCGAGGCACTGTCGCCGGATCGGGCAGTCGGCGCAGAGCTGCTTGGCGCGTTCGAGTTCGGCCGGATCTTCGGCAAACCACAAGTCGGGGTCACCGACATGACACGGCAGTTCCGGCAGCGATCTCTGCCGGCACGTCGAGAGCGACATGTCCAGTTCACCTGCTTCCTGGTCGATTTCCGTTGGTTCTGGGCGGATCTGTGACCAGGCGTCTGGATCAAATAAAAAGGCCACGGATCCCTTTGGTGACTGCGGTCCGTGGCCTTGGATGTGAGGGCTGTCTTAGATGGTGCCCCTGTCCACGAACGCGACAGTCGCGGCGTCACGGCGCTTACGCGCGGCCGCCGGCGCGGTCGCATGCGCCGACGCGGCGTGCGTCTGCCACGGTGCGATGCCGGATGCGACGGGGAGAGCCCGAGCCGCGCCAGCACACATGGCTACCGCGAACGTATTGATCGTGTTCATCGTCAGGGCCCTCCTCTCGTCGGCTCGTGCGGACACAAAACATGGGCTCACGTGCCCAGATCGAGGTTAAGGGTAGCAGTCGGGTTCGACAACTGATTTTTTGACCTGCGGTTATGATGCAAACGACACCGAGGGAGTAACTGATGGTTCATCGACTTCGTATCCCAATCACCGCCGTCACGATCGCGTTGGCGTCCGCGTTGCTGGCGGCGGCACCAGCCCAGGCCGACCAGGGCGAGTACCTGAAGTCGCTACAGCCGAAGTATGTCTACCTCAGTGCCCAGCAGCTGCTCGACGAGGGCGCCCGGGTCTGCGCCCTCAAGAGCCAGGGCGTCGACTCGATCGATGCCATCGGCGTGATCGTCAAGGACTTATCGGTGTCGGTCGCCACTGCGGCCGACATTGTGTCTACCGCCGTCGCCAAGCTGGACTGCTGAGGATCACCCGCGGGCGCGCACGAGCGTGAGCACATCGGGGCCGAACTGCTCGAGCTTGCGCGCACCGATACCCGGGATCGCCACCAACGCAGCGTCGTCGGCGGGCAGTTGCTCGGCGATCGCGATCAATGTGTTGTCGGTGAACACGACGTAGGCGGGCACATCCATCTGCTTGGCGGTGCGCAGCCGCCACTCCTTGAGCTGCTGGAGCAGTTCCTCGTCGATGTCGGCGGGGCAGCTTTCGCAGCGGCGCAACATGATTGCGGTTGAGCCCACGAGTATCGCGTTGCAGATGCGGCACCGCGGCGCCGGCCCGCGCGCACGTCTCGGCTTGTGAGGCGGGGGCGACTCGAGTGGGGCTTGCGGGGCGATGCCGGACAGAAAGCGTGACGGCCGCCGGCTCTGCCTGCCGCCCGCGCTTCGCGACAGTGCCCAACTGAGTGCCAAATGCACACGCGCTCTGGTGATTCCGACGTAGAGCAGACGGCGCTCCTCTTCGACGGCCTCACTGTCTGGGCCGTGGGCCAGCGCGTGCGAGATCGGCAGCGTGCCGTCTGCCAATCCGACGAGGAAGACCGCATCCCACTCCAGACCTTTGGCGGCGTGCAGCGACGCCAACGTCACGCCCTGCACGACAGGCGGGTGCCGCGCATCGGCGCGCAGTCTCAGCTCGGCGACCAGACCTGCGATGTCCAGATCGGGCCGGCGGGCCACCTCGTCGTCGACGAGGTCGGCCAGCGCGCCCAGCGCTTCCCAGCGCTCTCGCGCCCGCGCGCCGGACGGGGCAGTGGGTGTCAGGCCGAGCGGTTCGAGCAGCTCGCGGACCAACGCGGGCAAGCCCGCCTCAGCGGGGGCCCCGCGCTCGGCGGCGCGCTGGATGACCAGCAGCGCCTGCCGGATCTCCTGACGGGTGAAAAACCCTTCACCGCCGCGGACCTGGAACGCAATGCCGATCTCGGTGAGCGCCTCCTCGTAGACCTCCGATTGCGCGTTGATGCGGTACAGCACGGCGATCTCCGACGCCGGCGTGCCCGCTTCGATCAACGAGGCGATTCGGGATGCGACCGCGGCGGCCTCGCTGACCTCGTCGGAATGCTCGTGAACGGACGGCGCCGGACCGGGATCACGCTGGCCGACGAGGTGCAGCTTGCTGCCCGCGACGCGACCCCGCGCGGCAGCGATCACCCGGTTGGCCAGCGACACAACCTGCGGGGTGGACCGGTAGTCGCGCTCGAGGCGGACGACGGTGGCCTCGGCGAATCGGTTGGGGAACTCCAACAGGAACTGCGGCGTGGCGCCGGTGAACGAATAGATGGTCTGGTTCGCGTCGCCGACGACGGTCAGATCGTCCCGCTCGCCCAGCCATGCGGTGAGCACCCGCTGCTGCAGCGGCGTCACGTCTTGGTATTCGTCGACGACGAAGCAGCGGTAACGGTCGCGGAATTCCTGCGCGACGGCGGCGTCGTTTTCGATCGCGGCGGCGGTGTGCAGCAGCAGGTCGTCGAAGTCCAAGAGTGCGACGCCGTCGCGGCGCGCCTTCATGGTCTCGTACCCGGCATACACGTCGGCGACTTTGCTTGCGTCCAACGGGATTTCCCGCTCGGCCTCGGCAACCGCGGCGGCGTAGCCCTCGGGGGTGATCAGCGACGCCTTTGCCCATTCGATCTCACCGGCCAGATCGCGCACGTCGTCGGTGGACACCTGCAAGCGCAACCTCGACGCGGCCTGCGCCACCACGGCGAACTTGGTGTCGAGCAGTTCCCACCGGGTGTCGCCGACAACGCGCGGCCAGAAATACCGCAGCTGGCGGCGGGCCGCGGCATGAAAGGTGACTGCCTGCACCGATCCGGTGCCCACGCCGTCGTCGAGCCCGCGCAGCCGGCTGCGCATCTCTCCCGCTGCGCGCTGGGTGAAGGTGACCGCGAGCACCTGGCCAGGAGCGACGTGACCGGTGGCGACCAGCGCGGCGATGCGGTAAGTGATGGTGCGGGTCTTGCCGGTGCCGGCGCCGGCCAGCACGCACAGCGGACCGCGTGGGGCGAGCACCGCCTCGCGCTGCTCGTCGTCGAGGTCGGCGATGAGCTTCTCGAGCGAAGAGCCACCAGCAGAGTGCAGCGAGGCGACATTTGTCGTTTTGCTCCTCGCGTCCGCAGCCGGCACGGTGCCCATCATGGCAGCAGGCGACGACAATGCCGCGCAACGCGGGAATCACGAGGCGCGGCGGTTGGTTAGATCAATCCATGAGCGATCCTCGACTGACGATGTACACCACCAGCTGGTGTGGCTACTGCGTGCGGCTGAAGATGATGCTGAAGGCCGACGGGATCGCCTATGAGGAGATCAACATCGAAGAGGATCCGGCCGCGGCGCAGTTTGTCAGCTCGGTCAACGGCGGCAACCGCACGGTGCCGACGGTCAGGTTCGCCGACGGGTCCACGCTGACGAATCCGAGTGGGGCGCAGGTCAAGCAGAAGCTGGCCGAGCTCGCCGGCTAGCTCGAGTACGCCCAGGACTCGATGATCTCGCGGGCGATCGAGATCGACCCCGGCAACAGCAGCTTGCTTTGTGAAGCGCTGCTCCAATCGCCCTGCTGTAGCGCTTCGCGGACTTCGGCGCGGGTGAACCAGGCGGCCTCCGCGATTTCGCCGTCGTTGAACGAGAACTGTTCATCCGGGTCGGCAATCGCGTGAAATCCGACCATCAGCGAGCGCGGAAACGGCCATGGCTGGCTGCCCAGGTAGCGGACGTCGCGCACGTGCAGGCCGACCTCCTCGGCGATCTCACGCGTTACGCACGACTCGAACGACTCGCCGGCCTCGACGAATCCGGCGAGCAGCGAGAACAGCCGCGGCGGCCAGACGGTCTGACGGGCGAGCACCGCGCGGTCGGCGCCGTCGTGCACCAGGCAGATCACCGCGGGGTCGATGCGTGGGAACTCCTCGCGGCCCGTGACCGGGTCGACGCGCGACCAGCCTGCCTTGTCGGGTTCGGTGGGTGAGCCGTCCAATGGTGAAAACCGCGCGCTGTCATGCCAGTTCAGCAGTGCGGTGGCGGTCGCGACGAGCTGTGCGCTGACATCGTCGAAGACCTGCCCCGCCCGCCGGAGGTCGAGCACTTCCACGTCGTCACCGTCGGGGGCGGGCAGCCGACCGCGGATCCCCCACACGTGCCGGCCATCGGGCAGGCGGCCGAGAAACACCGCACCAGGTGGTGGCTCGTCGCCGAGTTCGCGAGCGTCGCCAAGCACCGCCTGCCCACCGGCGATCAGTACCTGGTTGCGCGAATCAACATGCAGCACAGCGGCATTCGGCCAGCCCGCCAGCGCGGCATCCACGTCGGTGCGCAGTTGGTCGGACCGGTCTGCGCCGACCCGCGCCAGCAGCGGCACGTTGCGCAGCTCAAAGCTCACCTAGCGGTCCTCGCTGCGCACGTACAGCAACCGGTCGCCGGCCTCCAGCGCGTCGACTTCGGGCGCGTCGACGCGCACCAGTGCGCCGTTGCGCACGACGCCCAGCACGATGTCAGGCAGGTGGCGCGGAGACCCGCCCACCTCCTTGCGCTCGACCTCACGCTCGGCGATCGCGAAACCCGCCTCGGGCGTGAGAAGGTCTTCCATCATCTCGACGACACCCGGGGTGGAGGTCGCGATGCCCAGCAGCCGGCCAGCGGTCTCCGAGGACACCACGACCGAGTCGGCACCGGATTGCTTTAGCAGATGGCGGTTTTCGGCTTCGCGGACCGCGGCGACGATCTTCGCCTTCGGTGTGAGCTCACGTGCGGTGAGCGTCACGAGCACGGCGGTGTCGTCGCGGTTGGTGGCAACTACGATGGCCGCTGCATGCTGGGCTCCGGCCAGCCGCAACACGTCGGACTTCGACGCGTTTCCGTGAACGGTGACCAGCCCGTTGCCGGCAGCCTGTTCGAGTGCCGTCTGGTCGGTGTCGACCACGACGATCTCGGCGGCAGGCACGCCGTCGCCGACCATCGCGTCGACCGCTGTTCTGCCTTTCGTGCCGTATCCGATCACGATGGTGTGATTGCGCACTTTGCTCCTCCATCGCTGGATCTTCAGCGCCTGGCGCGACTGGGTGGTGAGTGACTCCACGGTGGTGCCGATCAGGATGATCAGGAAGATCACGCGCAGCGGCGTGATGATAAAGACATTGGTCAACCGTGCAGCCGGAGTAATCGGCGTGACGTCACCGTATCCGGTGGTGGACAGGGTCACCGTCGCGTAGTAGGCGGAGTCCAAAAGTGACAGCGCGTCGCCTTGGGCGTCGATGTAACCATCGCGGTCGAGGTAGACGACGACGGTCCCGATGACCAGGACCGCCACTGCGTAGATGATCCGCCGGGTGATCTTGCTGGCAGGGCTGACGAACTTCTCGGGGATGCGCAGGATGTCGACCAGCGCGGCGTCGGGACGCGAGGTCAGCGTGTCATCGTCGGCGCCGAAGCGGCCTAACCTAGCGGCGGCCACGCTCGTCCGTTATGAGGTCGTTCCCGTTCAAGCCGGCCCGCACGCGCACAATGCTCTCATGACACTCACCAACGACACCGCCGGTAGCCCGCGGGCCGCACGCATGGGCGCGATGTTGCTCGGCATGGGCACCCTCCATTTCGTCGTCCCGAAGCCGTTCGACGGCATCATCCCGGCCGAGCTGCCCGGCACCGCGCGGTTTTACACCTATGCGTCCGGGGTCGCGGAGCTGGGCACCGGGACATTACTCCTGGTGCCGCGCACGCGACGGCTGGGCGGGCTGGCTGCGGCGGCGTTGTTCATCGGAGTGTTTCCGGGCAACCTGAACATGGTTCGGTTGTGGTGGGGCAAGCCGTGGCCGATGCGGCTGATGGCGATCGCGCGGTTGCCGTTACAGATCCCGATGATCACTCAGGCGCTCAAGGTCTGGCGCTCCGAAGGCACCGACGAGCCTCTCGGGCGAAGAGCATCGCCCTGACCCGACGCGATCAACGCGGCCAACTCGTCGACCCCCGGCAGCGCGTCGGGGGTGACGGTCCGCCCGGTGCGCGCGTAATGGAACACCGCGCGCACCTGAGCTTCCGGACAGCCACGCAACGCCGCCCACGCCAGCCGGTACACCGCGAGCTGCACCGCGGCCTGCTCGAGCTCTGCTGCCGTCGACGGCGGCTCGCCGGTCTTCCAGTCCACCACCGTCATGCCACCGTCGGGATCGGCGAACACCGCGTCGATGCGACCGCGCACCACCGTGTCACCGAAAGTGATCTCGAACGGCATCTCGACGTCGACGGGAGTGCGTGACGCCCACGCCGAGCTGGTGAACGCCGCTTGCAGCTCGGCGAGTGGTTCGGCCCCGGCCGCGGTGGCGTCGACCGCGCCGGGCAGGTCGTCGAGATCGAACAGCCGGTCACCGCCGTAGAATCTCTGCACCCATTCGTGAAATGCCGTGCCCAGCAAGGCATTCTGATCCGGACGCGCCGGAAGGCGACGGCCCAGCCGGGCGGTGATACCGGCCGGGTCGCGCCCGATCTCGACCAGAGTGCTCACCGAAATCTCCGGGGGGAGGCCGATTTCGGATGGCTCGACGGCCCGGGCCCGCTCCGCAAGCAACACGTCGACGTCGGCTGCCCATCCCTCAGGATCGTGCTCGGGGCCGCTCGCCGCTGTGGCGGCTGCGCGCACCAGCGCGGCGCCCCGCGCGACGTCGGCGCGGCGTGCGCCAAGCGGGTCCACCGGCCACACCGCCTCGACGACCTCATTGCGCAATGGGTTTCGCTCACCGGCAGCGGGCTCGGGCACCCAGTGCTCCACTACACCCATGTCGGGCGAAGCGTCGATGATGTCCTTCAACTCGGTGAGAAACGTCGACGGTCCGCTGGGCTTGGCCGACGACGGACCCCAGTGGTGCCCAGAGAGCAGCAGGGTGTACTCGGCGCGGGTGACGGCCACGTACAACAGGCGCCGCTCCTCGTCGACTCGACGTTGCTCCAGTTGACGCCGATGCCGATTGATGCTGTCGGACAGCTGCTTTCGGTTGGTGACTGCCGACGTGTCGAGCACCGGCACCCCGTGGATGCCGTCCGCCGAGCGGTCACCGCGCAGCAGCGGCGGCAGGTCGGCGGCGTCGGTGAGCCAGGTCCTCGTCGACGCCGTGGAGGGAAAGATCCGGGCGGTCAGATGCGGCACCGCGACGATCTGCCACTCGAGGCCCTTCGCGGCGTGCGCGGTCATGATCTGGACCCGGTCCCGCGACGCCGCAGCATCGGCGGGTGCCAGTCCGTTTTCCACATCCGCGGCGGCGGTCAGATAGGCCAGCAGCCCGGGCACCGTCGCCGCCGGCAGCTCGGCGTATGCGGCGACCGCGTCCGCGAACGCGTCGAGTTGCTCGCTGCCCGACCAGCCCGCGGAAACCGGGCGCGCAGCGCGCACCTCTACGTCCACGCCGAGCATCCGGCGCACCTCGGCAACGAGGTCGGGCAACGGGTCGCAGAGCCGACCGCGCAAGGTGGTCAGCTCACGCCCCAGCGCGGTGATGCGCCGGTAGCCTTCGGCCGAATAGCCTTGTGCCGGACCGGGATCACATACCGCATCCGCTAAGCAGGGGGTGTCGGCGTCGGGTGCGGCCAGGGCAATGATCTGTTCCACCGTCCCGTCGTGGCTGTGCTCCGCGAGCCCCTGGGCGCGCCGCCACAACGCGGCGATGTCGTGACCGCCGAGCCGCCACCGGGGCCCGGTGAGCACTCGCATCGCGGCGGAGCCGGCGGCAGGGTCTGCCACGAGTCGCAGCATCGCGACCACGTCGGCGACTTCGGGGATGCCGAGCAGTCCGGCCAAGCCGACCACCTCGACCGGTACTGCGCGTGCGGCGAGCGCATCGGCCATCGGCGCGGCGTCGGCGTTGCGCCGCACTAGCACCGCGGCCGTCGGCGGAGCCACACCGGCCTCGCGGGCCGCCTGATAACGACGTGCGAGATGATCTGCGATCCAGTCTCGTTCGCGTCGCACATCGCCGAGCAGCGCGCAGCGCACCTCCCCCGGGGGCGCGCCCGGTCGCGCCCGCAACGGGCGCACCGTCACCGACCGGCGCCTCGCTTCAGCCGAGACCGCGTTGGCCAGATGCAGTGTCCGCGGCGGGTTGCGCCAGCTGGTGCGCAGCTCGAGGGTGGGTGCTGGCGTGCCATCGGCGCGGGGGAAGTCGGTGGCGAACCGGGGCAGGTTGGTGGCCGATGCGCCGCGCCAGCCGTAGATGGACTGAATCGGGTCGCCTACCGCGGTCAAAGCCAGCTCGTCGTCGGCCCCGGCGCCGAACAGCGCGGACAGTGCGATGCGCTGCGCGTGACCGGTGTCCTGATACTCGTCGAGCAATACCACCCGAAAGCGTTGCCGCAGCCGCTCGCCCACCTCCGGCCGCTGGATCGCAAGCCGTGCCGCCGCGGCCATCTGCTGGCCGAAGTCCATCACCTTCTCGGCGCGCATACGCGCGTGCAGCGCGTCGACGAGCGGCACGAGCTGGGTGCGTTCCTGTTGGACGGCCAGCATCCGCAGCAGCCATTGACTGGGGCCGCGGTCTCGCTGATAGGGGCCTGCCGGCAGGGTGTGGACGAGGCGCTCGAGCTCGACGTGCGTGTCGCGCAGCTCGGCGGTATCGACGAGGTGCTCTGCGAGCGCGGACGACAACCGCAGCACCATCGACGTGACGGCTGCCGGCGACTTGCCGGTGTCGAGTTCACCGGGGTAGTCGCACACCACCCGAAATGCCAACTGCCACAACTCTGTTTCGCTGAGCAGCCGGGTGTCAGGCTCGACCGGCAACAGCAGCCCGTGGTCGCGGAGTAGCTCGCCGGCGAACGCGTGATAGGTGCTGACGGTCGCCGGCTCGGTGTCAGCTTCATCGACCCGAAGTCCGGCGCCCGCGAGGCGGGCCAGCCGCGACCGCACGCGGCGCAGCAGCTGGCCGGCGGCTTTGCGGGTGAACGTCAGGCCCAGGACCTGGCCGGGGTCGGCGTAGGAGTTGGCGACGAGCCACACCACCCGGGCGGCCATGGTTTCGGTCTTGCCCGCCCCTGCCCCGGCGATGACGACGAGCGGGCCGGGCGGTGCGGCGATCACCGCGGCCTGCTCATCGGTGGGACGCGGCAGGCCGAGCGCATCGGCCAGGTCGACGGGGCCGTGGCGCGCGGTCACTGTCGGGCCTGGGGTGCAGGACAGCTCGAACGCACCGGGCAGTGGCCGCAGCTGTCGTTGACGCGGGCCAGGTAGGTCGGCCCTGCGGTGGCGGCCGCGGCTTCGTGCACGGTCAAGCGCCACTCGCGCGCCGCATCGGCGGTCAGCGCGTCCTGGTCCCGTTCGGGGGTGCCCGGCTTACCGAGGTAGACCAGCCGGCCGCCGCCGGGCTGTTCACCGTCGGGCATCAGCCCGGCCGCCACCGCCAGTTGGTACAACGCGAGTTGCGCGTGCCGCTGCGCGTCGTCTTTGGTGGCCGCAGTCTTGCCGGTCTTGATGTCCACCACTACCAGCCGACCCGCACCGTCGCGTTCGAGGCGGTCGATGCGGCCGCGGACCTTCACCTCCGGCAGATCCGGTCGCGGGCTTGTCAGCACGCCATCGACGTCGACTTCGGTGCCGACTTCGGTCAACTCGTGGCGGGTCTGGGCGCGCCACTGGAAAAACGCGGACAACATCGCGCGGTAGCGCGCGAGTTCATTGTGCGAATACCACTGGGCGTCGAAAGGCAATGCCTGCCAAAACCTTTCGAGTTCGGAGATTTGGGCGGCTTCGGTAGTGCCGGGGTTGGCGATCAGCGTGTGCACCAACGACCCGAGCGCTGATTGCGTTGCACTGGAAGTCCCGCCGTGACGTTCGAGCAGCCAGCGCAGCGGGCAGTCGGTGATCGTCTGAACCGTCGACGGTGACAGGGCGACCGGGCCGTCGGTGCGGTCGTGCAGCGGGCGATCGGTGCTCACGGCCGTCATGCCGTACCAGCCGGCCGGGTCGGCACCCGGCACTCCTGCCGCCGCCAGCCGAGCGAGTTGCGTTGCCGCGCATCGCCTCTGAGGTCCGTCGACCGCGCCATCGGGCGCACAGACCACCGCGCGTAGCCGGCCGACCAGTGCGGCGGGCGCCAGCAGCTTGGGGGCGGTGACCGGCACCGTAGTGTCCGAGTCGTCATCGGCAATCTGCATCAGTTCATCGACGAACACAGACGGCACGGCGGCGTCGTCGGTGTCGCTGTCCACCGCCGTCACGAGCAGACGGCGCCTCGCCCGGCCGAGCGCCGCGACAAGCAGGCGCCGTTCGTCGGCCAGCACCGGCGCCCGCTGCGACGCGGTGCCGGCGACCCCGTCGAGGGCGTCGACGAGCTGCTGCGTGCGGAGAATGCCGCCGCGCGGAACGGTATTGGGCCACAACCGTTCCTGAAGCCCTGCGATGACCACGAGGTCCCATTCCCTACCGAGAGCCGCGTGCGCACTGACGACCGAGACCATGTCGGGTTCGACCAACGGCTCGCGCTCCGGGGGCGGCAGAGCGAGTTCGCCGACATGGTCGACGAGCCCGCGCACGGTTGCCCCGGGAGTGTGAGCGACGTAGTCGTCGGCGATGTCGAACAGCGCGGTGACGGCGTCGAGATCGCGGTCGGCCTGGGTGCGTGCGCTGCCGCCACGGGCCCTGGCCGAAAGCCAACGCCGCTGCAGGCCCGAGCGACTCCATGCCTGCCACAACGCGTTTCGCGGGTCGTCGGTGCTGCCTTGTGCTGCGCGAAGCATCGCCCGGACCCGTCGCAGCGCGGGGCCGCACGGGCCGGCCGGTACCCGATCACCGGTGAGCACCCGGACGACGAGCTCGCCGAGCTCTGCCGCCGGGTGCTCGCCGCGGCGCAGGGTCCTGTGTAGCCCGCGCAGCGACACCGGGTCGATCCGCCCCACCGGTCCGGTCACCAGCGCCAGCGCCTGCTGGCCGTCCAGCCCGTCGGACGCGGCGGCCAGCACTGTCAGCAGCGCCTGCACCGCGGGATGCTCGCCCGGCGCGGCGGCCGGTGCCGGCGGTCGCACCGGAACACCGGCACCCGCCAGCACGCGGGGCAGCACCGCGGCGTGCGGCAGGGAGCGGACAATCACCGCCATCTGCGCCCACGGCAGGCCGTCGACCAGGTGCGCGCGGCGCAGCGTGTCGGCGATGAGCGTCGCCTCGGCATGTTGCGACGACGTGAGGCGAACGGTCACCGAGCCGCCGTCGTCGGTGCCGTCGATCACCCTGGCGGGATCGCGGCCCGGCAGCCGCGACGCGACCGCGCTGACCGCACGCGCGACCGCGCCCGAGCAGCGATGCGACTGCGTGAGCACGGCTCCGTCATCGCCATGTAGCAGTACGGAATCCGCCCCGCGGAAGCCGAACACGGTCTGATTGCGGTCACCGGCGAACACGGCGGTGGTTGCGCCGTGGGCCACCAGGCGGATCAGCCGCGCGGCCTGCAGGTCCAGATGCTGGGCGTCGTCGACCAACAGCACGCGGATGCGGTCATGCTCGGCTGCCAGCAGGCCCGGGTCGGTGGCGAAGGCCTCCAACGCGGCGCCGACGAGCTCCGCCGCGCCGAGCGCAGGCACGGTGGCCTGCGGCGCGGCCCTGCCCGCCGCCGCGCGCAACAGCATCACCTGCTCGTACTGCTGCGCGAACCGGCCCGCCGCAACCCATTCCGGGCGCCCGTGAAGACGGCCGATCCGCTGCAGCGCGGGACCGTCGACGCCGCGTTCCGCGCAGCGCGCCAACAGGTCGCGCAGCTGCGTCGCGAACCCGGCGGTGCCAAGCGCCGGGCGCAAGGACTCGGGCCAGGCCACCCCCGCAGCAGGTCCGTCTTCGAGGTCGCCGGCCAGCAGCTCGCGGATGACGCCGTCCTGTTCGGTGCCGGTGACCAGCCGCGGTGGCGGACCTCCGCTGCGCTGGGCGGCCAGCCGCAGCACCGCGAACGCATACGAGTGCACCGAACGCACGAGCGGCCCGGAAACCACCGCCGGACCACCGGCGCCGACAAGTGCCTTGCTGACCGCACGGCGTGCCCTGACCGCGGCCCGCGCCGTCGGGCACAGCAACAGAACCGACTCCGGATCGGCACCGTTGATGATGTGCGCGGCAGCAGACTCGACAAGCCGGGTCGTCTTGCCGGTGCCCGGGCCACCGACGATCAGCTGCGGTGCGGTCATGACGGCATGACACCACGAGGGTCCGACAAAACTGGTTTGGCACGATCGACGCCATGACGCTGCACGTGTACCGGTACGGCCCCGAGGGCCCGTGCCGTGTCCTTGCCATCCACGGATTGACCGGCCACGGCAAGCGCTGGCAGACGTTGGCGACCCGCTACCTGACGGACGTCACCGTCGTCGCGCCCGACCTCATCGGCCACGGCCGTTCACCATGGGACGCGCCGTGGACTATCGATGCGAACGTCGAGGCGCTTGCAATGCTGCTCGCCGATGCACCCGCGGTGGTGGTAGGCCATTCCTTCGGCGGCGCGATCGCACTCGCGCTCGCCGCAACCCGGCCAGACCTCGTCGACGGGCTGGTACTGCTCGATCCGGCAACCGGCCTGTCCGGTCGGCGCATGCGCGAGATCGCCGACGACATGATGGCGGCACCCGACTACACCGACCGCGACGAGGCACGTGCCGAAAAGCTGTCCGGCTCGTGGGGCGACGTGCCCGAAGCCGAGCTGGAGGCCGAACTGGACGAGCATTTGGTGCCGTGGCCGGGCGGGCGGGTCGGGTGGCGGCTCAGCCTGCCGGCGATGATGTCGTACTGGAGCGAACTGGCCCGCCCAATTGCGTTGCCCCGCAGCGGAACACCGATGACACTGCTGCGCGCGACGAAGACCGACCCGCCGTATGTCCCCAAAGCGCTTGTCGACGGGCTTGCTGACACGTTGGGGCCGGATTTCACGCTCGTCGACGTCGACTGCAACCACATGGTGCCGCTGGCGCGCCCCGACGAGACTGCCGCCGCGATTCGCGCACTGCTGGCGCCATGACCGAAGTCAGCGAAGACGACGTCGAACTGGTCCGCGCCCTGGTTGCGGCCATCCCGTCGGGTCGGGTGGCCACCTACGGCGACATCGCTTCAGCGGCAGGGCTTTCCAGCGCGCGCATCGTCGGCTGGATCATGCGAACCGACTCCGCCGACCTGCCGTGGCACCGCGTGATCCGGGCCGACGGCAGGCCCGCGCCGCACCTGAGGACGCGCCAACTCGAGCTGCTGCGCGCCGAAGGTGTGCTGGCCGCCGACGGCAGGGTGCCGCTACGCGACCTCCGCCACTCCTTCTAGATCTGCGCCGACGTTTTGGCGCCCGTTGCACGCGCTTTCGCTGCCAAATGTCGGTCTGGGCGAGAAGCGGCGGGAAATGAGCAGCTCGACGACGGCCGGATGCGCACCTATTGGCGCCGCGACCGCCGCCGCACCGCAGTCGTGCAGCCTCTCGTGAAACAGCCCGGGCGCCAACAGGTATGGCGCGATGAACACCCGACGCCGACCGCCGACCCGCAGCATCCGGACCACCTCGCGTACCGACGGCGGCCCGGTTGCGGTGAAGCCGACGGCCACGTCGCCGACGTGGCGTGCCAACAGCGCAGCCGCCCAGTGCAATTCGCGTCGAGCGCGTGGATCCGTGGAGCCGGCGGCCGCCATCACGACCGCATCACCGTGTCGCCAGCCGGCTTCGCCCAACCGGTCACGCATCACCGCCGCCAGCACGGGATCCGGCCCCAGCGCGGGCGTGAGGATCACGTCGCGATGCCTGCTCTCCGCAATGCGCGCCGGAAGATCGGCGCGGACGTGATACCCGGACGAAAGAAACGCGGGCACGACGACCGCGGGTCCAGGCACTTGCCGGAGCACATGTGTCGGGTTCGGGCCGAGGACGTCGACGTATGCGGTTCGCACCGTCCCGATCCGCGCCGCGACTGCCGCGCGCAGCGTTTCGACCGTCTGCACCCCGGCGCTGCTGCGCGTGCCGTGAGCAACCAGGATCATCATGCCGCCGGGTCCATCGCCAGCCGGTAGCCGCGCTTGACCACAGTTTGGATCGCGCCCGGCGCGCCGAGCGCCGAGCGCAGCCTGGCCATCGCCGTCTCCACCGCGTGCGTGTCGCCACCGCCGCCGGGCAGCTGCGCCAGGAGTTCCTCGCGTGACACCACCCGCCCCGGCTGCGCCATCAGCTTCCGCAGCAGCGCCATCGCTGCCGGCGGTACGGTGCGCAGGGTGCCGTCGACGGCTACCGTCGCGCTGCGGACGGTGATGTGGTGGCCCCCGGCGGTGAAATGACCGGCACGGCAAGGCACTTCGTCACTGATCAGCCGGGCGAGCGCGCCGAGCCGGTAGCGATCGGGGTGGGTCGCCGGCACTCCGAGCCGTCGCAGCGGTGCCGCTGACACCGGCCCGACACACACCGCTGCCACCTGATCACGCAGCGCGGCGACGAGTTCATCGACGCAGCCAAGTTCTTTGGCCCGCTGCAGCATCGACGCGACAGCCGGCGCGCTGGTGAAACTCACCGCATCGATTTGACCGCCGGTCGTCATCGCGATCAGCTGGTCCATCGGCCGGCGGTCCTCAGGTGGTTCCCAGCGATACACGGGAACCTGGATCACCTGCGCGCCAGCCAATGTCAGCGCCTCGCAGATGTCGGCATTGGGTTCCCACTCCGACGCCGCGCCGTGCAGCTGCACCGCGATTCGCATTCCCGCGGCACCGTGGGCAAGCAACCGGTCGAGCACCTCGGCAGAAGCCTCCGACTCCGGGCTCCATTCCTCACAAAGCCCCGCCTGCCGGACGGCGCCGCGCGCCTTCGGGCCCCGCGCCAGGATCCGCGTCGATGCCAGCGCCGCGGTCAGCTCGTCGGCGACGTCCCAGCCGTGCGCAGCTTCGATCCAGCCGCGGAAGCCGATTCCCGTTGTCACCACGACGACGTCAGGCGGCCGCTCGATGAGAAGGGTTGTCACCCGGCGTAATTCGACGTCGTCGACCAACGGGATGATCCGGATCGCCGGTGCATGGACGACGGTCGCGCCGCGGCGCGCCAGCAGCGTGACGAGTTCCTCGGCTCGGCGCGCCGCCGTTACCCCGATCGTGAAGCCAGCGAGTGGTTCACCTGCGTGCGACTTCAACGAATCCATCGATCACCCGCACGTCGTAAACCGTCAGCGCGACCGACTCGTCATCGAGGCAGCGTCCATCTCGAAGGGAGAAAACCTGTTTGAGGAGAGGTGACGCGACCGTCGGCTCGCCGCGCCGGTCACCGGTGATGCCGCGCGACATCACCGCGGCGCGGCCGAACGGGTCGACATTGCTCACCGCAGCCAACGTTGCGTCGTCCAGCCGGAACAATGCCGCCTGGTCGCCGTCGGGCAGCAACACCGCGACCCCCCGCCCGGGCAGCAGCGCATCCATACGGCATGCGAGGGTCCACTCTTTGGTGTCGAGGATGCGGGGGCGATCGACGAGTACGGTCATCGCTGGCCTCTCCTTTCGGTCCGTTCTGCTGCGCCTATTTCACGTCCGGCATGTTTCCTAGCCATTAACTCGACCTTTCCGACGTGTCACAGTCGGCGTGGGAAGCATCACCGGCACCTTGCGGGGTCCGCTGTCGTCGAACGCGACAGTCGGGTCGGGTGCATCCGGAGCGTTGACGAACGACACGTACCGGGCCAGTTTATCCTGGTCAGCCAGCACGCCGGCCCATTCGTCGGCATAGCCGGCAACGTGCCGGGCCATCGCGGCCTCGAGGTCGCCGACGATGCCCAGAGAGTCGTCGCACACGACTTCGCGAATGTGGTCGAGGCCACCTTCGACGGTCTCCTGCCACACGGCGGTGCGCTGCAGCCGGTCTGCGGTGCGGATGTAGAACATCAGGTAGCGGTCGATGTAGCGCACCAGCGTCTCGTCGTCGAGGTCACCGGCGAGCAGCTGCGCGTGTCTGGGTGTGGCGCCGCCGTTTCCGCCGACGTAGAGGTTCCACCCCTTTTCGGTGGCGATGACCCCGACGTCCTTGCCGCGCGCCTCGGCGCACTCCCGCTGGCAACCGGAGACGCCGAGCTTGATCTTGTGCGGAGCGCGCAGCCCGCGGTAGCGCAACTCGAGGTCGACCGCCATTGCGACCGAGTCCTGCACGCCGTAGCGGCACCATGTCGAACCCACGCAGCTCTTTACCGTGCGAACAGCCTTGCCGTACGCATGTCCGGATTCCAGCCCGGCGTCGATCAGCCGCTGCCAGATCGCCGGCAACTGTTCGACACGGGCACCGAACATGTCGATGCGTTGCCCTCCCGTGATTTTCGTGTACAGCCCGAAATCCCGGGCCACCTCGCCGATGGCGATCAGCTTCTCCGGCGTGATCTCCCCACCGGGCAGTCGCGGCACCACCGAATAGGTACCGTTGCGTTGCAAGTTGGCCAGGAAGTGGTCGTTGGTGTCCTGCAGTGTGGCGGCTTCGCCGTCGAGAATGTGGTCCGACGACGTCGACGCCAGGATCGACGCGACGGCAGGCTTGCAGATATCGCAACCGGTTCCGGTGCCGTGCTTGCCGATCAGCCCGGAGAACGTGCGTACGCCGGTGGCAGCCACGATCTCGAACAGTTCGGCGCGCGACTGGCTGAAGTGCTCGCACAGTGCCTTGCTCTGCTCGACCCCCTGAGCTTGGAGCAGTCGCTTGAGCATGGGAACACAACTGCCACAAGATGTTCCGGCCGCGGTAGCACATTTGATCGTCGGCACGTCGCATGCGCCGTCCGAGATCGCCGAGCAGATCGCACCTTTGGTGACCGCGTTGCACGAGCAGATCTGGGCCTCATCGGCCAGCGCGCCGACACCGACCTCCGCGCCGGCCGGCGAGATCAGCGAGGCCGGGTCGGCAGGCAAGGGCCGGCCGACCAGGGGCCGCAGTGCGCCGTACGCGGTGGCGTCGCCGACGAGGATTCCGCCCAGCAATGTTGTCGCGTCGTCGGAGACGACCAGCTTTGCATAGGTGCCTTTGGTGGCGTCGTTGAGCACGACTTCCAGTGCGCCGTCGGTGGTGGCGTGCGCGTCGCCGAAGCTGGCGACGTCGACGCCAAGCAGCTTGAGCTTGGTCGAGAGGTCGGCACCGGGGAACTCGGCCGTGCCGCCGAGCAGCCGGTCGGCCACCACCTCCGCGGTCGCGTTGCCCGGCGCGACAAGCCCATAACAACGGCCCTCGACGGCCGCCACCTCACCCACGGCATAAATGCGTGGATCGCTTGTGCGGCAGCCGATGTCGGTGAGCACGCCGCCGCGCTCGGCAATGTCGAGCCCGCACGCGCGGGCCAGCTCGTCGCGCGGGCGCACACCGGCGGAGAACACCAGAACCGCGGCCTCGATGACTGTGCCGTCGGACAATGTGACCGTCAGACCCCGACCGTTGTCTTCGATCGCAGTGGTCGACACCGAGGTGCGCACGGTCGATCCCATTTCAGTGACCAAGTCGGCCAGCACGGCACCCCCGCCGTCATCGACCTGGAGGGGCATCAGGCGCGGCGCGAATTCGACTACGTGCGGCGACATTCCGAGGAGCCGCAACGCGTTGGCCGCCTCCAATCCCAGCAGGCCGCCGCCGACCACCACACCCGTGGCGTTCGGTCTGGCCGCCGCGCGGATGGCGTCGAGGTCGTCGAGCGTGCGGTAGACGAAGCAGCGGTCGAGGTCGTTGCCGGGAATCGGCGGGACGAACGGATAAGAGCCGGTGGCCAATACGAGCGCGTCAAAGCCGAGCTCGTCACCCTCCGACGTCGTGACGGTGCGATTGTCTCGGTCGATCGCGGTCGCCCGCACGCCGGTGCGAAGTTGCACGAGATCATCGGTCGCGTAGTCGTTTCCCGGCAGCGCCAGAGCGGCCCGGTCCCAGCTGCCGACGTATGACGACAGTGCCACTCGGTCATACGCCGGTGTCCGCTCTTCACACAGCACCGTGATCTGCCAGGTGCCGCCACGGTCCCTGTCGCGCATGGCTTCGATGAGCCGGTGACCGACCATGCCATGGCCCACCACCACAAGGTTTTTGGGCGTCATGCCGCAACCACCTCCTCGCGTGACGCGATCGCAGGGGCGTGGGCGGGGCGGCGCACGTAGGCCAACCAGGTGATCGACGCGCACAGCACGTAGACAGCGAGGAACACCCAGAACGCCTTCGTGGCCGAGTGGGCGGCAGACAGATACGACGCACGCAGCATCAGGTTGATGCCGACGCCGCCGAGCGCACCGATTGCGCCGGCGATGCCGATCAGCGCGCCCGACATCCGCCGCGACAAATCCGCCTTCTCGGCTTGGGTCAGCTGATCCATGTCGCGGGACTTGGCCTCGAAGATCGACGGAATCATCTTGTATACCGAGCCGTTGCCGATGCCGGACAACACGAACAGCGCGACGAATCCGACGACGTAGGCGGCCATGTGGCCGTCCGACACGATGAGCCAGCCGGCTGCTGCGATCATGGCGGCGAACGTGTACAGCGTCACCCTGCCGCCACCGATGCGATCGGACAACCAACCGCCGGCCGGTCGCGCCAAGGATCCCAACAGCGGTCCGATGAAGGCGATCGACGCTGCGTGCAGCGACGCCTGGGCGCTCATCGCCGACGTCACCGGGCCACCGTGGGAGAGCCCGGCAAGGAAGTTGATCTGCAGCACCTGCCCGAATGCGAAAGCGAAGCCGATGAACGAACCGAACGTGCCGATGTACAGAAGCGCGATCAGCCACGAATCGCGTTGGCGCATAACATCAATCATCGAGCTGCCGTTGACGCGCTGATGGGGCAGGTTGTTCATGAACAACGCTGCGCCCACTGCGGCGAAGCCGATCAGCACCAGGTACACCGCGCACACCAGGTGCGGTGAGCGGTTTCCGGCCGTCGCGATCACCAGCAGCCCGACGATCTGGATCATCGGGACCCCGATGTTGCCGCCGCCGGCGTTGAGCCCCAACGCCCAACCTTTCAGGCGCTGAGGGTAGAACGCGTTGATGTTGGTCATCGACGACGCGAAGTTGCCACCGCCGAGGCCGGCGACCGCGGCGACGACCATGAACGTGGTGTACGACGTGCCCGGGTGCGCCATGAAGTACAGCGTCAGTAGCGTCGGAACAAGCAACACCATCGCCGAGAACACAGTCCAGTTGCGTCCGCCGAAAGCCGCGGTGGCGAACGTGTACGGCAGCCGCAGAACAGCACCGAGGAGTGTCGGCATCGCCATCAGGAAGAACTTTCCTGCGGCGTCGATGTGATAGATGTCCTGCGGCATGAACAGCACCATCACCGACCAGATCGACCACACCGAGAAGCCGACATGCTCGGCGACGACCGACCACACCAAGTTGCGCCGCGCGATCGCCGCGCCGCCGTTGTTCCATGCATCGACGTCTTCGGCGTCCCAGTGTTGGATGTTTCCTCCGCGCGTGCGCATCAGCATGTCGCCAGGCTAAAAAACGCGTATTGCGCCAACGCTTCACGCGATGTCGCGATTGCTACAACGTGCTCACACCATCCGGCGGCAATCGGTGAGCCCGTGCTACCAGGCGAATTGGCTTGGTGGGACCGCTCAGTACACATCGCGCAGGTAACGGTTTTCGGCAATCAGCACTTCTTTGAAACCGGCGGCGGCTTCGTCGTCGAGCTTGCCGTGCGTGGCGAGAATCTGCGTGAGCGCGGCATCGACGTCTTTTGCCATCCGAGACGCGTCGCCGCAGACGTACAGGTGCGCCCCGTCATTGATCCAGCGCCACAACTCGGCGCCGTGCTCGTGCATCCGGTGTTGAACATAGAGACGCTCGCGCTGATCGCGCGAAAACGCGAGGTCGAGTCTCGTGAGGAAGCCGTCGGCGAACATCCGCTCGAGTTCGTTTCGGTAGTAGAAGTTCGAGTCGACGTGCTGGTCCCCGAAGAACAGCCAGTTGCGCCCCCTGCAACCGAGCTCGCGGCGATGCTGCAGGAACGCCCGAAAGGGCGCAATGCCGGTGCCTGGCCCGATCATGATGATCGGCGCCGCTGGGTCGGTCGGCAGCCGAAAGTGGAAAGACCGCCGCAGAAAAATGGGAGTCGCCTGCGAGCAGTTCCGTCCGGCGAGAAACGTCGAGCACACACCGCCGCGCTCGGCGCCGTACTCGCTCTCGTATCTCAAGACCGAGATGGTCAGCTGTATCTCCGACGGACTTGACAGCGGGCTCGACGCGATCGAGTAAGTGCGCGGTTGAAGAGGCCTGAGAACTTCGCACCATTCAAACCGGTCAGCCTGAACCGGAAAGGCGCGCAACACATCGACGGCTTGCCGGTTCCACAACCACTTCGCCAGCTCGGTCTTGTTGCCCCGTCTCAGCAGTTTCGCCAACAGTGGGTCACGGTTGTGATCCGCCACAAACCTCAACAGCGCGGGCGTCACCGTCGTTATGTCATAAGTCGTGCGCAACAACGTGGCGAAGCTATTCCGGCCGTCGACGGGTTGAGTACCGTCCAGTCCGGTGGCATCCAGCCAATCACTCACGACTGCAACGGAATTCTGCGGTACCACCCCCAGCGCATCCCCCGGCTCGTAAGTCAGCGTCGGACTGTCCAGACCGAAGCCGAGGTGGCGTACCTCCTTCTCCGAACCGGGTCCGCTCAACAGGACGTTTGTCACGAGCGGCGCGTGCAACGGGTTGGCCTTGGTGAACGTGGGAACCTCGGACGGAACTGGCATGACACTCGGCACCGACGGACTTTCGTCCGGAACGACGGTGACGCCGCGGGCAGGCAGCAGCACCGGGGCATCGACGAGTGCGAGCACCTCGTCGAGCCACTGCTCGGCGAGTTCGTCGTCGCCGGGCTCGCATTCCACACGTTCGAGCAAGCGGGTGGCTCCCAGTTCAACGAAGCGTTCGTCGAGTGCGCGGCCGTGGCCGCAGAAGTCGTCATAGGAGGAATCGCCCAAAGCTAGTACGGCGTACCGCAAATCAGTCAACGCAGGTGCATCGCCGGCGGCAAGCCGCGTCCAGAACGCAGCGCCGTTGTCCGGAGGCTCGCCGGTGCCGAAGGTGCTGGTAACCATCAGCGCCGTTCGGACGGTGCACAACTCCTCGAGTGCGAAGCCGTCCATCGCACGCAGCGAGTGCGAGATGCCCCGACCGCGCAGGCCGTCCGAACACCGTCTGGCCATCTGCTCGGCGTTGCCGGTCTGCGACGCCCACAACACCACCACCGGCACGTCGTCACCCTCAACCGAAGCTGACACGGTGCCACGCTTGCTCGAATAGGCCCCCGCCAACAGGCCGTTCACCCACAGACGGGTTGCATCACCAAGTGGGGCATCAGCGGGCAGCACTGGAATGCCTTCAACCGGCCGCAGATCCAGGCCGGCGAGAAATCCGCCCAGGTACATCCGCTCGTCGTCGGTGAGGATCGGAACTGTCGCCGCGCCGATGGCCAGTGCGCTCGCGATCTCACCGACGATCGAACCCGAGTGCGGCTGTGGCACAGACTGTGTCGTCACTGGTTCCGGCGGGACGGCGCGTAATCGGACGGCGCACGCTTTCAGCTCAGGCTGAAGTGAGGTCTCGTCGACGGCGTCGTTGGTGACGGCGTTGATCGTCAGGTATTCGCCGTGCTCGTCGTTCCAGTGGAACGGCGCAAAGCAGTTGCCCGGCTGCACTCTGTCGCTGATCGCCACGGGCAGCACGGCCCGGCCGCGACGCGAGTCGATTTCGGCCTTGTGTGCAGGCGTCAGGCCCAACGCCGCGGCATCGATTGGATTGACCTCGACGAACGGAGCCGGATTGAGCTTGGCGAGCGTGGCGATTTTGCCCGTCTTCGTCAGCGTGTGCCAGTGATGCGGCAGCCGACCCGTATTGAGGACCCACGGAAAATCGTCATCGGGCATCTCGTCGGGATCCATATGAGGACGAGCGAAAAAGACGGCCTTGCCACTCGGCGTCGCAAAGCGCGGTCCGTCGACGCCGAGATACCGGATCGGGTTGCGTGCGTTCCCATTCGGGGGGCACGGCCACTGCATGGGCGTGCGACGCAGGCCCGCATAGCTGATGCCGCGGATGTCGTATCCCGTGGCGTCGTTGGCGAAGCCGCGGATCTCGTCGAAGACCTGCTCGCTGGATTCGTAGGTGAAGTGATCGCCGAAACCCAGCGCGCAGGCAACCTCGGCGATCAGCTGCCAGTCCGGTCGGGCCTGGGCGGGCGGCTGCAAGGCCCGCTGATTCAGCGTGAGTGTGCGTTCGGAATTCACCATCACGCCCTCGGACTCGGCCCACAGCGTCGCCGGCAGCACGATGTCGGCATAGGAGTTCGTGGCGGTGTCGGAGTAGACGTCCTGGGTGATAACGAGATCGGCTGATTCAAGGCCGGTGATCACAGTCTTTCGGTTCGCCATGGATGCCACCGGATTCGTACAGATGATCCAGCACGCTTTGATGTCGCCGGCAGCCATCTTGGAGAACATTTCAATGGTGCCCATGCCGACCTCGCTGCGGATCGAACCGGGCTTGATACCCCAGGCCTTCTCGACGAAGGCGCGGTCGGCAGCGGAGGCCACCGAGCGCTGCCCGGGGAGCCCGGCGCCCATGTAACCCATGTCGCGCCCGCCCATCGCGTTGGGCTGGCCCGTCAGTGACATCGGACCGCTTCCACTGCGGCATATCGCCCCGGTCGCCAGATGAAGGTTGCAGATCGCGTTCGTGTTCCAGGTACCGTGCGTGCTCTGATTCAGCCCCATCGTCCAACACGACATCCAGTTGCCGGCCGCGGCGATCAGATGTGCGGCTGCGCGGATGTCTGATTCGGGCACACCGGTGAGGCGGGCGACACGGGAGGGCGGGTAGTCGTCGAGGAAGGTGAGCATCGCGTCCCACCCCTCGGTATGTCGCTGGATGAACGTGTGATCGATGTCGTCGTTTTCGGCCAGCAGATGCAGAATGCCGTTGAGCAATGCCAAATCCGTGCCCGGCTTGATCTGCAGGAAGAGATCTGCCCTTTCGGCCGTGGCGGTGCGACGGGGGTCGACAACGATGAGCTTCGCTCCGGCCTTGAGTCGATCAGCCATGCGCAGGAACAGGATTGGATGACAGTCCGCCATGTTCGAGCCGGTGACGAAAAACAGGTCAGCGGTGTCGAAATCGTCATAGCTTCCCGGTGGGCCGTCGGACCCGAGTGATTGCTTGTAGCCGCTGGCTGCACTGGCCATACACAGGCGCGAGTTGGACTCGATGTGCATTGTCCGAAGGAAACCCTTCGCCAGTTTGTTGGCCAGATATTGTGCCTCCAGGGTGAGTTGCCCGGAGACGTAAAGTGCGACGGCATCGGGGCCGTGTTCGTCGACGGCCTCCCTCAACCTTCGAGCGGCCTCTGCGACGGCCGTGTCGACGTCCACCGGTTTGAGAGGGTCCTCACGTGTTCTCCGAATGAGTGCCGTCTCGAGTCGGCCCTGCGCCCGCAGCAACTCGCCATGCGTCGCCCCCTTGGTGCAGAGCCGACCGGCATTGACTGGATGCGCCTTGTCGCCAGTTATTTTCGGTGCAGCGGAACCGGTGGCTTCGATCGTGACGCCACAGCCGACGCCGCAATACGAGCACTGCGCGCGTACCGTCTCGGCATGATCGACTCCCACGTGCCCGATCATCCCGACATGACATTCTGTCGAGTTTCGCGTTTGTAACATCGACGCTAATTTGTGCCTCGCAGTCCGCTGTCATGACGGTGAGGTCTACGAAATTTTCAGTCGGGCATGTGATCCCGCGCACATGCCGACTTGACGTGAGGTGTCAGAGAATCAGCCGCACCAGCGCGGCGGTGCGCGCCAGACCTGGAAACGCAGCAGCCGTCGAGCGCGGATGCAACGCATGTACGGCAAGCCGAAAGATCAACGCGCGCAACAACATCTGTGGCCACTCGGGTAGCGAAGCCCAGCGCTCGATGAGGCCGTCGTCGGCCTCACCCCATGCCAGCGCATCCACGACGACGACGCCGGACGCCCACGACGCCGGACGCCAGTACGGCGTGATGTCGGTGATGCCCGGTGCTGCGGTTCCCGCGAAAAGCACTGTGCCGTAAAGGTCCCCGTGGACGAGCTGGCTGGGACTCTTGACGGGCCGACGAAGCCCGGCCAGCTGGTTGATCAGGTCGAGCGAGCGTTGCCCGTCGGCCGATCCGGGCGCGACCCGAGCGCCGGACGGCCACGCGTGCAGCGGACGTTCCTCCCAGGCAGCCCTGTCGGCTGCGATGAACACGTCGACTTCCCCCCACGGCGCGACCGGGGGCTGGGTGAGAAACCTGGGCCGTTCCAGCTTGGCCGTCGCCTCATGCAGCCGGACCCCTGCGGAGACGACCTCGTCGTGGCGGGGTTCGGGGGTTCCGGACACGTAAGTGTCGGCGCGCCAGCCCGATACGACGTAGCGCCCGTCCGTGGAACGAACGGGCCGCGCAAGCCGCACGCCGTCGACGAACAACGTCTCACGCACCTTCGCCGACCAAGCCGCGCGGGCATGGTCGGCGACCATCGACAGTACGACCTCACCGCAACGCCACCCGGCGTCGAGGCCGACGCCCCATGGGGTGGGACGAATTCCCGCCAACCCGAACGCCCCCTGAACATGCTCGGGCGGCCGTTCGACGGTCATATCGCCAGGTTACCTGGGCAAACGCAGTAAACCCGGCCTGCCCACGAGCCGTGTCGTCAGTACATCACCATGTCGGGTTCCAGTTGCTTCGCCCAAGCCACGATGCCGCCCTGCAGGTGCTTCGCGTCCGAGAAGCCGGCCTTCTTCACGGCGGCCAACGCTTCAGCAGATCGCACACCGGTTTTGCAGTACAACACCGGCATCCGGTCCTGCGGCAGCAGCGCCAGGCCCTCGCCAGACTCGATCGTGGACTTGGGCACCAGCTCGGCACCCTCGATGCGGTTGATGTCCCACTCGACGGGCTCACGGACGTCGATCAACGCCACCTTCTTGCCCGAGTCGAGCAGCTCGCGCAGCTCCTGAGGAGTGACCGTGGAGTCTGCCGTGGCCTCGGCCGCGTCCTCCGACACCACGCCGCAAAAATCCTCGTAGTCGATCAGTTCGGTGACCTTCACCGTGTCGGGGTCTTTGCGAATCTTGATCGTGCGATAGGTCATCTCGAGCGCGTCGTACACCATCAGCCGGCCCAGCAGCGGCTCGCCGATGCCGGTGATCAGTTTGATCGCCTCGGTTCCCATCACCGACGCGATCGACGCGCACAGGATGCCCAGCACGCCGCCCTCGGCGCACGACGGCACCATGCCGGGCGGCGGAGGCTCGGGATACAGGTCGCGGTAGTTGAGACCCAGCCCGTTCGGGGCCGCCTCCCAAAACACCGATACCTGGCCCTCGAAGCGGTAGATCGACCCCCATACGTAGGGCTTGCCCGCCAGCACCGCCGCGTCGTTGACCAGATAGCGGGTGGCGAAGTTGTCGGTGCCGTCGAGAATCAGGTCGTACTGGCTGAACAGGTCGACTGCGTTGTCGGGCTCGAGGCGCAGTTCGTGCAGCCGCACCTCTAACAGCGGGTTGATCTCGTTGATCGAGTCGCGTGCGCTTTCGCCCTTGGGCCGGCCGATGTCGGACTGCCCGTGAATGATCTGGCGCTGCAGATTGGATTCGTCGACGACGTCGAACTCGACGATGCCGAGGGTTCCGACACCCGCTGCGGCCAGGTACAGCAATGCCGGCGAGCCCAACCCGCCGGCGCCGATCACCAGCACCTTGGCGTTCTTCAGCCGCTTCTGCCCGTCAACGCCCAGGTCGGGGATGATGAGATGACGGCTGTAGCGCGCGACCTCCTCTTTGGTCAGCTCGGCGGCCGGCTGCACCAGCGGCGGCAACGATGTCGACACGCGAATCTCCTCGGTCGGGCTTCACTGCTCACAATAGGCACGTCGAACAACGACGAAAGCAGCTTGGACCTTCCCGATGTGCACGCTCGTCGTGCCGCGAGCGTGCGTTGAGTGTGTGCGACGCCCGGCGTGTCGGCAGGCAGACACGCACGGTCGCGGAAACTGGGGTTAGGCGATCGGGTACGGCCAGGGGTTGAAGCGGCACACTTTGCCGTCGGGCTTGACGGTGTCCGGGTCGAACCGCGCGGCGTCGTCGTCGGCGGTGGAGAACGTCTGTTGCATCATCACCGGCGCAAGCCCGCCGTTCTCCTCGCAGGGCTCGTGGCGCGGGTAGCCGATGGCGTGTCCGACCTCATGGTTGACCAGATACTGCCGGTACGAACCGACGTCGCCCTGGAACGGCACCGCACCGCGCACCCAGCGGGCTTCGTTGATCAACACGCGCCGCTGCGCGTCCGAACCGTAGGCCGGGTTGAAGCAGGACGCCTCCAGCGGGATCTCGTAGCCGCAGCCTTCACGCACAGTCATCGGCGACGTGAGCGACACCCTGAAGTCGGGCCGGCCCTGATAACTGCCGTCGACACGGTGAAATGCAAACTGCGGGTTGTGCGTCCAACTCTTCGGATTGTCCAGGGTCTGGGTGACCATTCGGGCGAAACCCTCGTCGCCGCCATAGGACGTCGTGTCGACACCGTCCTCGACTTCGACGGTGTAGGTGAACACCTTGGAGGTGCCCTGCCCGACCTTGTCGCCGGTGCCGGCCACGATGTGCCACGTCTTCGCGCCGGCCTCGGTGAACGGTCCACCGGGAGGCAGCATCCCGGTAGGTAGGTTCACGTCGAATTGGGTGAGTCCCTTCGGCGGCGCACCGATGATCGCCGTGCCGGCGGCGTCGATCGTCGGCGGGCCCTGCGCCGGCCCCTCTCGGGGCGGGGCGGCGGGCACGCTTGTGCCGGTGACGGTCTGGTAGATGACCACCCCGGTCAGCACCGCCAAGACCGGCAGCGCATACGCGCGCCAGCCGTAGGTGGAAACGAACCGGCCGAGCCACGTGCGTTTGCGCCACCGATGCCTGTCGTCGCGGTTGGCCCTGACCCGTCCCTGGTCTCCCGCCAGGGGGTCCCGCTGGGCACGCAACGGCTCTCGCCATTCGTGGCGCAGCACCGGCACGCGGCCGCCACGATGCCCCGGGTCGTAGCTCACCGACACAGAATGTCACAGTTGCAAGGGGTCGCACCCCCGGCTCACCGGGGAACCGGGAGTAGTGTCATCCTTTCGAAACAAGCCGGACTGCGGCCAGATGAAGGACTGTGGATGAGCGATCTCGCCAATGCCGCCGGGAGGCGTGGCAACGAAATCGCCGACGGCGACCACGTTGCTGGTGCCCCCGCGAACGGGCCCCGGCGTGGCAATCGGCTTCCCCGCGACGAGCGGCGCGGGCAGCTACTTGCTGCTGCCAGTGAGGTTTTCGTCAGTCACGGTTTTCACGCCGCGGGCATGGACGAGATCGCAGAGCGCGCCGGCGTCAGTAAACCCGTTCTGTACCAACATTTTTCCAGCAAACTCGACCTCTATCTCGCGGTGCTGGCACGGCACGTGGAGAACCTCGTCTCCGGCGTGCGCCAGGCGTTACGCACCACCACCGACAACCGGCAGCGGCTGCGCGCAGCCGTGCAGGCCTTCTTCGACTTCATCGAGCACGACGGCCAGGGATACCGACTGATCTTCGAGAACGACTACGTGTCCGAACCGCAGGTCGCCGCACAGGTCAAGGTGGCGACGGAATCGTGCACCGACGCGGTGTTCGACCTGATCAGCCGGGATTCGGGGTTGGAGGCCCACCGCGCGAGGATGATCGCCGTCGGCTTGGTGGGCGTCAGCGTCGACTGCGCACGCTACTGGCTGGGCGCGGAGCGGCCGATTTCCAAGGACGACGCCGTCGAGGGCACCGTGCAGTTCGCCTGGGGCGGCCTGTCCCACGTGCCGCTCGCCCGCTGAGACCTACCCGGCGAAGCCGACCCTGCGCACGTCGGCGACCCCGATCTCGACATACGCGACCTTGGCCGTCTGCACCAAAACCTTGCGGCCTCGTTCGTCAATCAGCTCGAGCACCGGTGAGCCCTTCTCCAGCGCGGCACGGACCTGCTCCTCGACCTCCTCAGGCGTCTGTGCGCTGTTGAGTACCAACTCGCGCGGACTCTCCGAGATGCCGATCTTGACCTCCACGCTGCTGCACCCTTTCCGTCGCTGTGCCGTGTCCCGACAGCAGGCTAGTGGACCGCCTCAGGCCAGGCCGAGTTCGGCCATCCGCTCGGCGTGCGTGCGCTGCAGCCGCCCGAAGAAGTCGGTGATCTTGCCGAGTCCGCCGCCCGAGACCACGAGGTCGGTCAGTTCGTCATGCTCGGCCAGCACGTACTGGGCCTGCGTGATGGCCTCGCCGAGCAGCCGGCGTGCCCACAGCGTGAGGCGGTTGCGTTGCTTGGCGCTGGCGGCCACGGCGGCGCGCACCTCCGCGACGACGAACTGCGAATGTCCCGTCTCGGCAAGCACGCCACGCACCACGACGGCAATCTCGTCGGGCAGCGTGTCAGCGATCTCCCGGTAGAAGTCGGCCGCCAGCGCGTCGCCGATGTAGGTCTTGACCAGTGCCTCCAGCCAGGTGCTCGGCGTGGTCAGCCGGTGGTAGTTCTCCAACGCCAGCACATAGCCGGTCATCGCGTACTCGACGTCAATCCCCCTGGCCGCCAACGCATCCCGCAGCATTTCGTAATGTCCCATCTCGGCGGCGGCCATGCTGGCCATCGCGATCCGGCCGCGCAGGCTCGGCGCCATCCGCGCCTCGTCGGTGAGCCGGTAGAACGCCGCCACCTCGCCATAGGCGAGTAGGGCGAACAGCTTGTCGATGCCCGGATGGTCCGGTGCGATGCGGGAGGCGAGCTGTTCGTCGGCAGCGGCAGGCTGCGTGGAACTCATGTCCACAGCCTAGCCGGGTATGATGGGCTCGGCGGCGGCGCGAGTCGCCGCTCTCCGTATATGTGCGTGCACGCAGTTGGCCCGCCGAGTGCTTTGCGCAGGGCCTGCGAATCGGCATCGCAATGATGCCGGCCAAGACGTGTCTTTCGACCTCGTGCGCGCGTGAGGAAAACGGCGTAACGACGAGAGAAACGACACGAAAGGCCACATGACCGCCCTCAACCCAACATTTGCCAAACTCGGTGTCCGTGACGAAATTGTGCGCGCACTGGCCGAAAACGGCATTGAGCATCCCTTTGCTATCCAAGAGCTGACGCTGCCTTTGGCAATGGCCGGCGACGACCTGATCGGCCAGGCCCGCACCGGCATGGGCAAGACGTTCGCGTTCGGGGTGCCGCTTTTGCACAGCATCACCACCGACAGCGAACGTCCGTTGTCGGGAGCACCGCGCGCGCTCGTCGTCGTGCCGACGCGCGAGCTGTGCCTGCAGGTGTCCGGCGACCTCGCCCATGCCGCCAAATACCTGACTGCGGACGGACGACCGGCTGTGCCCGATGTCGGCGCCTCCGCGCCTCCACTGTCCGTCGTCTCGATCTACGGCGGACGCCCCTACGAGCCGCAGATCGAGGCGCTGCAGGCCGGCGCCGACGTCGTCGTAGGCACTCCCGGCCGCCTGCTCGACCTGGCCCAGCAGGGGCACCTGCAGCTCGGCGGCCTGTCGGTGCTGGTGCTCGACGAGGCCGACGAGATGCTCGACCTCGGATTCCTGCCCGACATCGAGCGCATCCTGCGCCAGATTCCCACCGACCGCCAGGCAATGCTGTTCTCGGCGACCATGCCCGACCCGATCATCACGCTGGCCCGCACCTTCATGCGCCAGCCGACGCACATCCGGGCCGAGGCGCCGCACAGCTCCGCGGTACACGCCACCACCGAGCAGTTCGCCTACCGCGCTCACGCGCTGGACAAGGTCGAGCTGGTCAGCAGAGTGCTGCAGGCCCACGGACGCGGCGCGACGATGATCTTCACGCGCACCAAGCGCACGGCGCAGAAGGTGGCCGACGAGCTTGCCGAGCGCGGCTTCAAGGTCGGCGCGGTGCACGGCGACCTCGGCCAGGCCGCCCGCGAGAAGGCGCTCAAGGCGTTCCGCGGCGGGGACATCGACGTGCTGGTGGCCACCGACGTGGCCGCGCGCGGCATCGACATCGACGACGTCACCCACGTCATCAACTACCAATGCCCCGAGGACGAGAAGATCTACGTGCACCGCATCGGCCGCACCGGCCGCGCGGGTAAAACCGGCGTCGCGATCACGCTCATCGACTGGGATGACCTGCACCGCTGGTCGATGATCGACAGGGCTCTGGATCTGGACTGCCCCGACCCGGCGGAGACGTACTCCAGTTCGGCGCACCTGTACACCGAACTCGACATCCCCGCCGACGTGACCGGCCGTGTCGGCCCCGCGAAGAAACCGCAGCGGCGAGAGCCCGCCAAATCCGCTGCCCGCACAAGCGGGTCGTCGACGCGCACTGGCGACCGGTCGCGGCGCCGTACCCGCGGCGGCAAGCCCGCCACCGGACACGCCGACGCGCAGGCAGACGCATCTTCAGACGAACACCAGACCGCCGACGGCGGTCGTGCGCCCCGGCGTCGTCGCCGCCGCCGTCCCCGCCAGACCACACTGCCGTCTGCTCTTCACGCAAGCGGCTCATCGCCGGCCACCGGCTAGCCACCACGTTGGTCAAACCCGAACGCCGAACCAAGGGCGACATTCTGGCGGCGACGGTGATCGTCGTCGTCGTCGCCCTCGCCGCGGCGTTGATCTGGTTCTACAGCGACGTACGCGCCACCGCGAGCCGCCCCGCCGCGACACCGGCGCCGACGGTCAGCTCGGCCCGTGCGGTGCCGGCGAACCTCAAACAGCTGTGGACCGCTCCGAGCGCGCACACGGCCGAGCCGGTGATCGTCGGCAACGTCGTGGTCACCGGCGACGGGCACGAAATGGACGGGCGCGATCCGAAAACCGGCGAGTCGCTGTGGAGCTATGCGCGCGACCGCGACCTGTGCGGCGTCACCTGGGTGTACGACCTCGCCGTCGGCGTCTACCCGGACAGCCGCGGCTGCGGGCAGGTGAGCACCGTGAATGCGCGCACCGGAAAGCGTGGTCCGACGCGGACCAGCTACGCCGACAAGGACATCACGCTCTCGACCGACGGCACCACCGTGCTGGCCGCCGGGCGCACCCGGATCGAGATGTGGCGCTCGGACATGGTGCGCACGCTGGCTTACGGCGACATCGACGCTCCGCTCAACCCGCCGGTACCGCCGAAGCCGCCCTGCCAGTTCCTGTCGACGGCGGCCAGTACGGCGGCGGTGTCGGTCATCCAGACCTGCAAGGCGTTTGCCGGTGTCAGGCTGACGCTGCTGGCGGTGTCCGACGAGGACGTCAAGCCCGAAGAGAAATACCGTCAGCAGCCCGGGGTGGCACCCGATTCAGGGGCGAAGGTGCTTGCCGTCGCCGACATGCGAACTGCGGTGTATCTGCCGACGCCGAAACCCCGGATCGTGGTGTATGACGAGACGGGACAAGAAGTTTCGAGCACTCAACTGGCCAAGCCCCCCGAGAGTGTCTCTGTGTCGCACACCGGCAACCTCGTCACGGTCTGGACCGGGGACAGCCTCTGCGTGCTCGACGGCACCTCGCTGGCCGGCCGCTACACGATCGCGCCCGGCAGCGCCAAACCGTTGGGCCCCGCCGTGATGATGGCCGGCCGACTGCTTGTCCCGGTCACCGGAGGAATCGGGGTGTACACGCCCGGCGACGGCACGTTCGAGCGGATGATCGGCGTCGACCGCGGCGACACCGCTGGGCCGATCGTCCCGGGCGTGATCGGCACCACCGTCGTCGAGCAGCGCGGCGACACGGTGGTCGCGCTCGGCGAGTGAGCGCCCGCGCGTCAGACCTCCGGGGTGAAGTCCGGCAGCGGCTTGCCGGATTTCCAATGCTTGAGCAGGGCCGACGCCAGCTCGCGATACGCCGACGAACCCTTGTTCTTGCGCCCGGCCAGAACGGAGCAGCCCGAAGCGCTGGCCTCGGCGAAGCGCACCGTGCGCGGTATCGGCGGCGCCAGCACCGGCAGGTCGTAGCGGTCGGCGACGTCGAGCAACACGTCGCGGCTGTGGGTGGTGCGCGAGTCGTACAGCGTGGGCAGCGCCCCGAGCAGCTGCAGGTCGGAGTTCGTGATCTGCTGCACGTCAGCCACGGTGCGCAGGAACTGCCCGACGCCGCGGTGCGCCAGCGTCTCGCACTGCAGCGGCACGATCACCTCGTCGGCCGCGGTCAGGCCGTTGAGTGTCAGCACCCCCAGCGACGGCGGGCAGTCGATGATGATTACGTCGAACTCCCCGTTGCTCGATGTCGTCGGCTCCGTGCCTCCGCCGAGCTTCGCCAGCGCCCGCCGCAGCGCATACTCCCGGCCCGCCCGCATCAGCAGCATCGCCTCGACTCCGGCCAGGTCGATATTGGCGGGCAGCAGTGTCATGCCCTCACTGGTATCCACCAGCGCGGCCGACGGCTCCACCTCGCCGAGCAGCACCTCGTGCACCGACATCGGCAGCTTGTCGGGATCGTGGCCGAGAGAGAACGTCAAACATCCCTGCGGGTCGAGATCGACGAGCAACACCCGCCGACCCTTCTCCTCCATCGCCGCCCCCAACGACGCGACCGTCGTGGTCTTGGCGACCCCGCCTTTCTGGTTGGCCACCACCAATACTCGGGT